>ONMZ01000011.1 GCA_900319075.1 uncultured Eubacteriales bacterium | reverse complement strand
GAAGAAATGGAACAGGCAGACCTTGAAGATAATGTTGGTGTTTTCTATGCAGTTTCAGACGATTTTGAGGTTGCAACAAAAATGTTGATGCTTGATGATATAATTTCAAAAAAAGATTGGGAAACACTTTGTTATAAGTATTCTTTACCATATTAAACGCAACAAACATCTAATCGTTCGTAAATATACTATTCAAAAAGCTTAAAGGCGGTCTCGACTGTTTGAAATTTGCAGATGCAAACGATAAAATGCTTGAGTGTTATGATATTACTGCGAAAGGAACATACACTGCTCGTGTATCGAGTTTTTCACATCAGTGCACGAAAACTATGCTGATATGTGGGACGCTATATATGAAATACTTGAAAGCAAGTATCTCGCCTACATCAACGGTGTTATATGGAACAACTATGAAACCGATAATGTGGAGGATGTTTTGACTGAGTATTTAGAAGATAAAATTCCTTGACGAATCAGGTATAACCGGTTATAATATATATGATGTAAGTTACAAACTTACAAGCGGTATTTCCTAACCGTGCAAAATGGGAACTATTAAAAGAAGGAAACCCTAACCTTACTATCAAAAATTGGGAACTATAAAAGGCGGGATGCCCTACCATGCAAATAGGAAACGAAAAGCCGTGTTTTTACACGGCTTTTTATAATATATGGGTTGCAAGGATGCATTATTTCCTATTGTCTGCATTGTTGCGTTGTTGAATTAAACTGCGCAAATATTGACTTTACAGGCGATTTGGTGTATAATTATAATACCGTTGAACGATAAGGAGGAACGCAAATGAAGCTGCTTGAAAAACTGATCGCTGAAAAGAATGCCGGTCACAAGGGCGGAGTTTATAACAAGATGCAGGTGGATTTTGCTTATAACTCCAATCACATTGAGGGCAGCAGACTCACCCACGATCAGACAAGATATATTTATGAGACAAAAACTGTTGGTGTCGGAATTGATAAGTCCGAAGCGGCAGTCAGAGTAAACGATGTCATTGAGACGGTCAATCATTTCCGCTGTTTTGACTTTATACTTGACAATATCTCTCAGCCTGTTGATGAGGCTTATATCAAACAGCTGCATGCTATCCTTAAAACAGGTGTAATGGACAACAGTGCTGTTATCGGTGAGTATAAGAAAGAAGCGAACTATGTTGCCGATTTGACAACAGTTGCACCCGAAAAAGTATCCGATGAAGTAAAAAAGCTGTTATCTGAATACGATCAGTCGCATATGACGCTGTTCGAGATCGCCGAGTTCCATATGAAATATGAGAGAATACACCCATTTTACGACGGGAACGGCAGAACCGGCAGGCTGCTGATGTTCAAGCAGTGTCTCGCAAATGGCATTTTGCCTTTCATAATCGACGATAACGACAAGATGTTCTATTATATGGGCTTGAAAGAATGGCAGACCGAGGACAAAAACGAACGGCTCATCAATGTTCTGCTTGCTTCGCAGGATAATATGGCAGCTATTCTTGATTACTTTGGCATTGAGTATAACAGAGGCGCTGACAACTACAAAGATGTCTTAGCTCAGCGTTTTTGATAAGCATTTTTCTCCTTTTTTTAGATGAAATCAAAAAAAGATGATAATTCTTAACAATAGTCGCTATATGCATCTAAGGACAAAGCAGTGTTACTAACAAGTAACTAACAAATTTTAAGGCATTCATCGTTTGGTAAATGCCTTTTTTATGTCAAAAAATCCGCTGAGGTTTTATCTCTCAGCGGATCTCTTATTATATCCGATTTATTGTGCCTGGCAGCTATAAGTACAAACAAATATCACTTATTGCTTTGCTCTGCCAGGTCGGCAAGGGTGATATTATCCACAACATCATTGATCGCCTTATAGAGCTTTTCCCACACCCCAAGTGTAACACAGCTTTCAGCTCGGGGGCAATCGTTCGGCTCGTATTCAAGACACGCCACAGGTGCAAGGCTGCCTTCGGTCAGACGAAGGATCATTCCTACGGTGTATTCCTCAGGGTCCCTGGCAAGCATATATCCGCCGCCTGAGCCTCTCACGCTCCTGACAAAGCCTGCACGGCTAAGAACAGAGATTATCTGTTCAAGATATTTTACGCTTATATCCTGTCTTTGAGATATGTCTTTAAGAGCAATATACTTGCCCTTTTCGCACAGTGCAAGATCAAGCATAAGCCGCAGAGCATATCTGCCTTTTGTTGATATCTTCAACACGACTCAATCCTTTCTTTGATACTTATTTTATTATAAGCTTTTCCATAGGATTTGTCAAGAAAAGCGGAACACCGCTGAATACGGCATTCCGCTTTAAGAGTTATATTATTCTGTGAACAGTGGTGTTGAATAGTATCTGTCGCCGCTGTCCGGAAGGAGCGCCACGATGGTTTTGCCCTTGTTTTCAGGACGCTGTGCAAGCTCGATAGCTGCGTGAAGAGCTGCACCGGAGGAAATGCCCACCGAGATACCCTCTTTTTTAGCAAGCAGCTTTGCTTTTGCAAAAGCATCATCGTTTGATACAACAAATACCTCGTCGTAGATCTCTGTATCAAGTACCTCCGGTACAAAACCGGCACCGATACCCTGTATTTTATGCGCTCCGGCTGTACCTTTGGAAAGCACAGGTGAGCTTTCCGGCTCAACCGCTACGACCCTCACATCAGGATTTTTTCCTTTGAGGAACGCACCTACTCCGCTTACTGTTCCGCCTGTACCAACACCTGCAATAAAGATATCCACCTTTCCATCGGTATCGTTCCATATCTCCGGGCCGGTCGTGTTTTTATGGATCTCAGGATTTGCAGGATTTACAAACTGACCGGGGATAAAGCTGTTTTCAATTTCCTTTGAAAGCTCCTCTGCCTTGGCGATTGCGCCTTTCATACCCTTTGCGCCGTCTGTCAATACGATCTCTGCGCCGTATGAACGAAGAATATTTCGGCGTTCAACGCTCATGGTTTCAGGCATTGTTATTATAATGCGATAACCTTTTGCTGCGGCGATGGATGCAAGTCCGATACCTGTGTTTCCCGAGGTAGGCTCGATGATAACAGAACCTTTTTTGAGAAGTCCGTTCTGCTCCGCCTTTTCGATCATTGCTTTGGCGATCCTGTCCTTTACGCTCCCGGCAGGATTGAAATATTCCAGTTTCGCAAGTACAGTTGCCTCAAGCTTGAGTTCGTTTTCAACATTTACCACCTCAACCAGTGGGGTGTTTCCGATAAGACCAAGTGTTCCCTTGTAGATGTTAGCCATAAGAATCTCTCCTTTTTATTTAATAGCTGCAAAACCATTTTCAAGGTCTGCAATAATATCGTCAATATGCTCTGTACCGATGGAAAGTCTGATAGTATTCTGATTGATGCCTGCATCTGTCAGCTCGCTTTCGGAAAGCTGTGAATGTGTTGTTGATGCAGGGTGGATCACCAGCGACTTAACATCGGCAACGTTTGCAAGCAGCGAGAAAATTTTAAGTGCGTCTATAAACTTCCATGCCTCTTCTTTTCCGCCCTTGATGTCAAAGGTAAATATGGAGCCGCCTCCGTTTTTGAAATACTTATTGTAAAGCTCATGCTGTGGGTGGTCAGGAAGTGACGGGTGGTTGACCTTTTCCACCAGGGGATGTGATGCCAGATATTCAACGACCTTCTTTGTATTCTCTGCATGACGCTCAAGTCTGAGTGAAAGGGTCTCTATTCCCTGTAAAAGCAAAAACGCATTGAACGGTGAGATCGCTGCACCTGTGTCACGTAGAAGGATAGCTCTGATATAAGTTACAAATGCTGCAGGACCTGCTGCTGCGGTAAATGATACGCCGTGATAGCTTGGATTTGGTGCTGCGATGCCGGGGAACTTCTCAGGCGACCAGTTGAACTTGCCCGAGTCAACAATAACGCCTCCCAGGGTGGTTCCGTGACCGCCCAGGAACTTTGTTGCAGAGTGTACAACTATATCTGCCCCAAGCTCGATAGGCTTGATAAGGAACGGTGTGCCGAACGTGTTGTCGATTACAAGAGGGATGTTGTGCTCGTGTGCGATCTTGCTCAGCGCCTCAATGTCAGGGATATCGCTGTTTGGATTGCCGAGGGTCTCGATGAATATCGCCTTTGTTTCAGGCTTTATAGCTGCCCTTACCTGGTCAAGTGCATGGATAT
Organism: uncultured Eubacteriales bacterium; assembly: GCA_900319075.1. Taxonomy (GTDB): domain Bacteria; phylum Bacillota; class Clostridia; order Oscillospirales; family Ruminococcaceae; genus Hominimerdicola. The sequence goes on along the minus strand of ONMZ01000011.1, from coordinate 40,090 downwards.
CCACAAAAGTGGTCTGTACCCCATAGATGGGAAGTGTATGTGCAAGCAGGTTGTAGCTTCCGCCGTAGATAGTCTTTTGTGCAACGATATGTTCACCCTTGCCTGCAAGTGCCTGTATAGCGTATGTGATAGCTGCTGCGCCTGATGCTACCGCAAGAGCTGCGACACCGCCCTCAAGTGCTGCGACCCTTTTTTCAAGGACATCCTGAGTGGAGTTTGTAAGTCTGCCGTAGATGTTGCCTGCGTCTGTTAGTCCGAAGCGTGCTGCTGCATGCTCGGAATTGTGGAAAACATAAGATGTGGTCTGATAAATAGGCACTGCCCTTGAATCTGTTGCAGGGTCTGCCTGCTCCTGTCCAACGTGAAGCTGTAATGTTTCAAATCTATAATTGCTCATAATATTTACTCCTTTATTTACAGTGTTTGTGATATGTTATTATTTCTTATCTCTTATTATCCCGTACATTTATAATGCATTCGTCCATAGCGATAATTGCTGCGGATAAGTACTGTAAAAATAAGTGTCATTATCAGCACTCCTTCGTGGTATAATGTCTATTTCCTATCGGATTGGTATGTTTTAAGTATAACCCATATTTCCTACAAAGTCAATAGGAAATGTTGTACAAACATAAGCTATATTAACCTACTTGTATTGTAGGATATTATAAATTCGCTTATTTCCTATTGACTTGGTAGGTAATAAATGCTACAATGTGTTTATTACATACTGTAACGGTAGGATTATAATTAACATACTATTCTTAATAGACTCAGGAGGATAAATATGTCACAGCTATTAACTATAACAGACCTTTGCGTAAGTGCGGAGGACAAGCCCTTGCTGCACGGTGTTTCACTGGGTATGGAAAAAGGCAGCACTCATGTTCTTATGGGTCATAACGGTGCGGGAAAATCAACTCTGGGGCTTGCGATAATGGGAAGCCCTGAGTATACTGTCACAGACGGTAAGATACTTTTTGACGGTGCGGATATAACTAACGAGTCTGCATACGAAAGGGCAAAAAGGGGTATCTTTCTTTCGTTTCAGAACCCTGTTGAGATACCCGGGATAACCCTTTCGGAATTTTTACGCAACTCACTGGAGCAGATAAGCGGCAAACATATGAAGCTGTGGGATTTCAAAAAGAAGCTTAAAGCCGCAATGGAGCTCGTGGATATGGACAGCTCATATGCACAGCGGGATCTTAACGTGGGCTTTTCAGGGGGCGAGAAAAAGAAAGCCGAGATCCTTCAGCTGCTGATCCTTGAACCAAAGCTTGCAATACTTGACGAAACAGACTCCGGGCTTGATGTTGATGCTGTTAAAACAGTTTCAAAGGGGATAAACGAATACAAGAACCGCACAGGCGGAACACTTCTTATCATTACCCACAACACAAAAATACTTGAGTCGCTAACCGTTGACAAGACCCACATTCTCTCAGGTGGAAAGATAGTTTGTGACGGCCCCGCTGAGCTTGTTGATGATGTTATCAAAAACGGATTTGACAAATATACCGACAAGGAGTGAGATGATGGGGGAAAAAACATATGTTGCGGACATCGACCGTTCACGCTATGATTTCAGATTTGATGAGGACGAAAGCAGCTTCCTTGGCAGCGGCCTTACAGAGGAAATAGTCAGAGAGATCTCACAGGAAAAGGGCGACCCGGAATGGATGAGAGATCTGCGTCTGCACTCGCTGGATATATACAATAAGATAAAAATGGTCAACTGGGGGCCGTCCATAGACGAACTTGACGTTGACAGGATAATCACATACATAAGGCAGAAAAGCCGCATGAACACAGACTGGAACGATGTTCCCGAGGATATAAAAAAGACCTTTGAAAACCTTGGCATACCCCAAGCGGAGAGAGAATCGCTTGCAGGTGTGGGGGCACAGTATGACAGCGAGCTTGTTTATCACAATGTAAGAAAAGAGGTCGCACAGTCGGGAGTAGTTTACACCGACCTTGAAAGCGCAATGCATGATGAGCGTTACGCTGAGATGATAAGATCTCACTTTATGAAGCTGGTTCCGCCCACAGACCACAAGTTTGCGGCGCTCCACGGTGCGGTATGGTCGGGGGGATCGTTTGTGTATGTTCCAAAGGGTGTAAGGCTTGAGATACCCCTGCAATCCTATTTCAGGCTCAACGCAAAAGGCGCAGGACAGTTTGAACACACTTTGATAATCCTGGAAGAAGACTCCTATCTGCATTTCATCGAAGGGTGCTCTGCCCCGAAGTATTACGAGGCAGGTCTGCACGCAGGCTGCGTGGAGCTTTATGTGGGCAAAAACGCAACGCTGCGCTATTCCACCATCGAGAACTGGTCAAAGAATATGTACAACCTTAACACCAAGCGTGCGCTTGTTTCTCAGGGGGGGAAGATAGAGTGGGTATCCGGCAGCTTTGGCTCCCACGTTTCGTATCTGTATCCCATGAGCATTCTCAACGGCGAGGGTGCCCGTGCAGAGTTCACAGGCATAACCTTTGCAGGCGAGGGGCAAAACCTTGATACAGGTGCAAAAATGGTCCACAATGCACCGAATACTTCATCCTATATGAACACCAAGTCCATTAGCAAATCAGGCGGAATAAGCACCTTCAGAAGTGCAGTCGTGGTCAAGCCGGAGGCCCACGGCAGCAAAAGCTCAGTAAGCTGCGAATCGCTTATGCTGGACAGCATTTCACGTTCAGACACGGTGCCGGCAATGGACATACGCACAAAGTTTGCAGACATCGGACACGAGGCTAAAATAGGCCGCATAAGCGATGAGTCTGTGTTTTATCTCATGAGCAGAGGAATGAGTGAGCAAGAGGCAAAAGCTATGATAGTCAGAGGTTTTGCAGACAACGTTTCAAAGGAGCTTCCCCTTGAATATGCCATGGAGATGAACAACCTCATAGGACTTGAAATGCACGGAAGCATAGGGTGATAAAAATGAGTATGATAAAACTAAACAAACTTCCCGTCCCCACCTTTTCCTGGCTGGGAGTGAACGATACACAAAGAGAAGCTGATGCATCTGACATAAAAACTGTCACGCTTGACGAAGAAAAAAGCGAGTCGGAGGTTTTGCAAAGCACAGCTTTTGAGATCACAGCACGAAGCGGTGAGATCAAAAGGGCTGTAATGTTTATAGACCCCACGGATAAAGCAAGTATCCGTACAACTGTCAAGGCGGAAAACAGCTCCGCTGTCACACTGGTGCAGGTTTTTGAAGGCAAGGCACAGACAATGGCAAAGCTTGATGCAAAGCTTAGCGACGATGCAAGATTTGAGCTGATACAGATCTTTCTTGAGCCGGGTGACGCACTAAGCGATATAAACACCACTCTTGGGGGCAGAAAATCAGTATTTACAGCTAACATCGGCTATCTTCTCGGCGGCAGTGACAAACTGGACATTAATCTTTTGGCAGATCATCTTGGAAGAAAAACCAATTCGCAGATAGCTGCAAAGGGCGTTATGAACGGCAGCTCCGAGAAGATCTTTAAGGGTACCATCGACTTTGCCAAAGGCTGCTGCGGTGCGGTGGGCGCTGAAAACGAGGATGTTTTGCTTATGGGTGAAAAGGTGAAAAACAAAACTGTCCCATTGATACTTTGTGCTGAGGAGGATGTTCAGGGCAGCCACGGCGCATCTATCGGACGAGTTGATGAGCAGCATATTTTCTATATGCAGTCAAGAGGCTTGCCGGATGAAAAGATCGTACAGCTTATGGCATTTTCAAAGATCGCACAGATAGTGGATACTATTTCAGATGAACAGATCCGCCAGCGCATATACAATAAGATCGGACGAGGTAATAAAAATGAGTAACTCTCTTTTAGGCAAAGAAAACTTCCCTGTTTTTAATAAATACAAAGATCTTGTTTACCTTGATAATTCGGCAACCCAGCAAAAACCCAAAAGGGTCATAGACACCCTGGCAAAGTATTACATCGAGCAAAACGCCAACCCTCTGAGAGGGCTTTACGAGCTTAGCGTAAAAGCAACAGAGGTCTACGAGAACGCCCGTAAAAGTGTAAAGGAATTTATCGGTGCAAACAGCACAAAAGAGATAATCTTTACACGAAATGCCACCGAAAGTCTGAACCTGATCGCATTCAGCTGGGGATTGGCAAACATTGACCAGGGCGACGAAATACTTGTAGGCATAAGCGAACACCATTCAAACCTTTTGCCCTGGCAGATACTTGCAAAGCAAAAGGGAGCGGTCCTGAAATTTCTTGAATGTGACAAAAGGGGAAAATACACAGCAAAGGATCTTGAAAAAGCTCTCACCCCACGCACCAAGCTTTTTGCCATCGCACAGATATCTAACATTTTCGGCAGGCTCAATCCAATAAAGGAATTTGCAGACATTGCCCATAAAAACGGCACACTCATCGTCTGCGATGCTGCACAGAGTGCGGCGCATATCCCTATTGACGTGAAGGAGCTTAACGTTGATTTTCTCGCTTTTTCCGGTCACAAAATGCTTGCTCCCATGGGGATCGGTGTGCTTTATGCACGGCAGGAAATACTTGAAAAAATGCCGCCGTTTCTTTCAGGCGGCGAGATGATCGAATATGTCACCCGTGAAGATGCCACCTATGCAGAGCTTCCTCATAAGTTTGAGGCAGGCACAGTCAACGCCGGCGGTGCTGCCGGACTGGCTGCTGCAATAGACTATATAAAAGAGATCGGATTTAAAACCATTCAAGAGCGTGAAGATCAGCTTACAGCACTGGCTTTTGATGAGATGAAAAAAATCCCCCACGTAAATATAATAGGTGCAAACGATCCGGAAGATCACCACGGGATACTGACATTTACCATAGACGGTGTTCATCCTCACGACATCGCAGCCATATTTGATGCCGACAACATTGCCATACGAGCCGGTCATCACTGTGCACAGCCTTTGCACCAGTATCTTGATGTACAGTCAACAGCAAGAATGAGTCTTGCATTTTATAACGATGAACAGGATATAACAAGGTTTATACAAACACTGGGTTCAATAAGAAGGAGAATGGGCTATGACAACTGACAGCTTTTACGGAGAGGTCCTTGCCGATCACAATCTGCACCCGCTGCACAAGCATGAGCTTGAATGTGCGACCGACTGCTGCAAGGGATTGAATCCCACCTGCGGAGATAACATATCCCTTAATCTTGACATTCACGACGGCATTATCGCAGACGGTTCCTTTACCGGTATAGGGTGTGCAGTCTCACAGGCAAGTGCGGATATAATGCTTGAACTTATTATAGGTAAAACTCTTGACGAGGCAAGGCACTACACAGATCTTTTCAGAAAGATGATATCCGGCGAGGCTTCCGACGAGGAGATCGATGAGCTTGAAGAGGCAGGCGCTTTGCACAGCGTTTCAAAAATGCCTGCCAGAGTGAAATGTGCACTGCTCAGCTGGAACACCATGGAAAAGATACTTGAACAAAAGAAATAAATATATTAAGGGGAGAAAGGGCGGAATGAAAATAAATACAAAAGTTGAGCTGGGTATTGTTGCGCTGACTGATATAGGTATCCATTCCGAGGACGGGACGGCTGTTCGTTCCTCGGATATAGCCCGGCGGCAGAACATCTCTCAAAAATACCTTGAACAGATACTTCTTGTTTTGCGTCAGGGGAAGTTTGTAAGGTCACATAAAGGCATTTACGGCGGATACCGGCTTTCACGTCCTGCAAACAAGATACTGCTTTGCGATATCCTCAATACCCTTGACAACAATATCCTTGCAAATACATATGAAAAATGTGACGGGCACTCTGATGGGATACGTGAATCTGTAAACAACTGTCTGTGGTCAAATCTCAACAGCAATATGCTGCGTTTCATAGAAAAGATGACCCTTGATGATCTTATAAAAGAATACAAGCAGGGTCTTGCTGAAGAGCAAAACTATATGTACTACATTTAGTCAGGGGAGGAAGGAAATATGCCATTAAGATTGAAAGAGACCTTACCGGTCATTGAGAAGCTGAAAAAAGAAAATATATTTGCAATGACTGAGGAACGTGCGCAGCATCAGGATATACGTCAGCTCAAGATCGCTGTGCTGAACCTGATGCCGGATAAGCAAAACACCGAATTGCAGCTTTTAAGACTGCTTTCCAATTCACCTTTGCAGATAGAGGTGACATTTATCAGGCTCGTAACACATCAGTACAAAAACACCCCGGCATCATATCTTCTCAACAACTATCAGCCGTTTTATCAGATAGAAAACAAGTACTTTGACGGATTGATCGTTACAGGCGCACCAGTAGAAAAGCTGGAGTACGAAGATGTTGACTACTGGGGAGAGCTGAGTGCTATATTTGAATGGGCAGCGCTTCACGTTACCTCGACGCTTTATTTGTGCTGGGGAGCTCAGGCAGGACTGTACTATCATTACGGTGTACGCAAATCAGAGCTTGACAAAAAGCTTTCAGGAGTGTTCAGTCACACCATAACTGATCCGCAAAGCGAGCTTATGCGAGGGATCGACAAAAACTTTTATGCGCCTCATTCGAGATATACAGGTCTGAATAAAGATGATATACTCAGCAACGATGATCTGACCATTATAGCCGAGTCTGACCAGACAGGTGTTTATATCATCACAGATAACAAAGGCAATGTGTTCGTCAACGGTCATCCCGAGTATGACCTTTACAGGCTTTCAGAAGAATATATCCGTGATACCGACAAGGGGCTTTCGCCTGATGTGCCGAAAAACTATTTCCCTGACGACGACCCGGATAAAGAACCTGTGAGCCGCTGGCTGAGCGCATCAAACCTTCTGTTCACCAACTGGCTGAACTACTTTGTATATCAGATAACCCCATACGAGTTCTGACAAAACATCAAGAGCACTGCTAAACTAAAGCAGTGCTCTTTTTTTAAAGTATTCCGTTCTCAATGAACTTTTTAAGTACCGCATCAATGCTTCCGCTGACCTCAAAGACCCTTACGCCTTTTGAGATAAGGTAAGCCGCCGCACCCTCTCCGATCTTTTGCACCAGCACCGCATCACAGTCTGAGAGCAATTCAATTATCTTATCAAAACGTGTGGTATCGTGTCCGAGGCTGTGCTGACAGACAGCCACCGCATCACGTATTTCTACAAAGGTATGACCCTTCTCACCCAGATCATACACACGGAAAAACTTTGCGTGACCGAAATGCTCGTTTACCGTAAAGCCGTCGCTTGTTGCAGCTGCGATCCTTGCCATAATATCCCCTCCTTTAAAGGACAAGCTGCCGGATAAAACGGCAGCTTTTTACGTTATTTATATGAAGCTAATGCAGTATTGTAGATATCCTCGATAACACGCAGACCGCCGGAATAACCAACATAGTTTGTGGTCAGCACGATACGGTACGGTGTGGGACAGGCAATAGAAAGAAAATCTGCATTTATCTCAGCGGCAAGCTCTTTGTCCCAGCCGCTTCCCAGGATAAGTCCCCTGCCCTTGTGGTCAAGCCCCCGGATAATATCCTGCATTGCACCTGCGTCAGGGTCAAAGTACACAGGTATCTCACGCTTGTCTGATGCAGACTTGATGTCTGCCGAGATCTGCTGCTGATACTTTGCCGGAACATTGTCAACAATAAACTGCTCCTTGGGGACAAGTCCGGTTTCGTGCAGAAGAAATTTTGTCAGTCCAGTCACATATCCTGCATCGTGAAGGATATGCACATAGCTTGGCAGACCGTAGCGGAACTCAAGAAGAAATGTTGCCAGATTGTCTATCTCCTCGTAGTATGCCTTTTCCTCCTCAGTGATGAATGCCCTTGCCTTTTCCTCGTCGATCTGTGCGCCGTTTTCAAGTGCGAAATCAACAACACCGTTTAAGAACTTAGTTGTTTCGTTTGCACCGATGGGCATATAACCGAACTGATAGTAAGGCTGACCGTAGCGCCTTTGCAGATTTTTGACTATAGGCTCGCCGTACCAGGGGGAAACAAAGACGTTAAAGTTTGCCTTGGGGATAGTCTGCCACTCTTTTACGCCGCCGCTGTGCGGTCCGAAAAGGATATTGACTTTAAGTCCCAATCCTTCAAGCAGCCGCTTATACTCTTTGAGATTACCCTTCCAGAACTGATCCTGGTAAGGGATAGATGCAATAAGGTTCACCAGGTTTTTCTCAGAGCGTGATGGATTCTGATCTTCAAATCTGCTTACATACTGGTCAATTATTGCATTTACCACAGCCGAGTGGGAAACATAGTTGTTGGATTTGAAACCGGAAGTTTCAACGTGGACAATGGGTCTGTCCTCCTCGTAGAGAAATTCATCTGTAACGCTTGCCACATCATCTCCCACAATGCCTGCGGTACAGCCGGTAACTACCACCTGAAGATCGGTATCAAGCACCTTGTAGGTGTTTTTTATAATATTGCGAAGTCTGTCCGTTCCGCCGAAAACGACCTCTTTCTCGCTGAAATTTGTACAGGGTGCAGTCTCTCCCCCTGCATACCCTGCCGAGCGCTCAAAAAAGCCTTTTATCATCACTCCGCAGCCGGGTCCCGAATGAAGTATTGGAACTGCACGGGGTATGGCGACCACCGTTTGCAAAGCTCCTATCGCACAGGTATATCTCTCCTGTTCAATCAATCCTGCCATATGAATTCTCCTTTACTTTCCCAAGAATGTGTAAGGCTCCTGCTGAAGCCACCAATCTGTATATGGATTTGACGAATGCTTTGCAAGGTTCTTTACAAACTCATCGTTGTCGATAGTTTCAAGTATACGCTCACCGTAATTAACAAGTCCCTCGTAGCCCATTCCGAAATGCTCGTCACCCACAAGAAGTGAGGGTATGCCGAGCTTTGCGCCCCACAAGGTCATTCCCCCGTGGCGTGCAAGGAGTATATCGGGCTTGATCTTATTGAGCACGTTGACAAGCTCAAACTCCTGCTTGTTGCAGACGTTGTAATTTTCCACATCACCATAATCCTCAACGGTGTGTTTGAGAGTATCCGCACGCTCGTCCTCGTTATCATACTTTGGGTCGTGGTGGAATATAGCCGCTCCTCTCGGCTCCATGCCAAGCTCTTTAAGAAGAGCAAGAAGAGAGTGTCCGTGAGATGCGCCTGCTGTAACGTATGCAGTCTTGCCTTTGAGCTTTTCACGCAGCGCCTCTATCTTTGGCATATACTCCTTCTTTTTGCGGACAAGGAACTCTTCCACCTCTTTTTCCTTGCCGATTATCTGACCAAGCTCTCTGAACCAGCGGTCTGTCTGAACTATTCCGTATGGCGGAGAGTTCCTTATCTCCGGCACACCGAAGGACTGTTCCAGTGCCGCACCCAGATAGCTGCCCAGCGTTGAGCAAGCCTGCACCGTAAGCGCCGCCTCGCTGGAATAACTAAGGCTGTCAACGGTCGCAAAGGGGGTGATGTAATTTGGTTCATACCCAAACTCTGCAAACCACTCACGGAAGATGTCGCTTCCCCAGAAGTTTATAACGTTGATGATGTTCCTCTTTTGTCTTGCGGGCTTGATTATTTTTCTTGCAATGCCGTGATAGCCTGCATCAAAACCCGATGTCCACATCTTTGAACGGAAGCCCTCGCAGAAAACTGCCACAACGGGTATACCAAGCTCCTTTTGTGCGGCGTTGGTCACGCTTTCCACATCGTCACCGATAATGCCTGCCGCACAGGTGGTTATCACAAAGATAGCCTTTGGCTTTGCTCTTTTGAAAACCTCACGGATGGCAGATTCAAGTTTTTTAGCGCCTCCGTAAATGGTGTCCTTTTCTTCAAGGTTGGAGGAGAATATCTTTCTTTGTGTGGGGTGTTCAAGCTGTCTCAGATAAGCGTTCACACGATATGTAAAAGCAAACTCGTGCAGACAGGTGGAGCAGCCCACAGGTCCGTGGGATATTATCGCTGCGTCCTGGATAAGCGTCAGCGTACAAGCGGCATTTGACGTTCCGCAGCCAAGGCACTGGCTGAACGAACGGTTCTTGTCCTTTAATTTCCCGCAGCCGGAGCAGGCTGAAACAAGCTCTTTGGCAGTTCCCTGAAATCCCGTTATGGAGCCAAGACGTATCTCCCTTATTTCCACCTCGGGTATATCTAAATTGACTTTACTCATAAAGCACTCTCCTATCAGATCCTGTAATCGTCCTCGATATTTTCCATAAGTCCGTACTCAAAAAGTATCTCTTCAAGTCTTTCCTGTGTCATAGGCTTGGGGATAACAAACATATCGTTTTGCTCTATTTTTTCCGCAAGCGCCCTGTATTCGTCTGCCTGGCGTGACTGAGGGAAATGCTGTATAACAGTCTTTTTCCTTATCTCTGCACGCTGTACATCGTTATCACGGGGAACAAAGTGGATCATCTGTGTTCCAAGCTCTTTAGCAAATGCTCTTACAAGTTCAGCCTCACGGTCAACATTTCTGCTGTTGCAGATGATGCCGCCAAGCCTTACGCCGCCCTGACGAGCGTATCTTGCAATACCCTTTGAGATATTGTTTGCCGCATAAAGCGCCATCATCTCACCGCTGGCAACTATATAGATCTCCTTTGCCTTGCCCTCACGTATGGGCATTGCAAAGCCGCCGCAGACAACATCTCCAAGGACATCGTAGAACACATAGTCAAGGTCCTCTGTGTACGCACCAAGTCTTTCAAGCAGTCCGATGGATGTGATGATACCACGCCCTGCACAGCCTACGCCCGGTTCCGGTCCACCCGATTCAACACACTTTGTGCCCATAAAGCCTTCCTTGAGGATAGAGTCAAGCTCGATCTCGTCCTCTCCCTGATCTCTGAGTGTGTCAAGTACCGTCTTTTGGTGAAGTCCGCCCAGGAGAAGTCTTGTTGAGTCAGCCTTAGGGTCACACCCCACCACCATTACATGATTTCCTCTCTCCACAAGTCCTGCTGTAAGGTTCTGGGTGGTGGTGGATTTACCGATGCCGCCCTTTCCGTAAATTGCGATCTGCCTTAATTCTTTAGCCATGTTACTTTCCTCCATATCTTATATTAACCATGTGAAAATGTATCCTTTTTTGAAAGCCTTTGCAGATCAAGGTAGACCCTGTCTCCAAAGTCCTCACCGCCGGGGATCCCCACCGCATCTGCACGGCATCTCTGACAATGCCTGAAAACATCTATGTGCTTTGATGCTATGAGTATCGCCCTTTCAAGCTCCATGCAGTCCGGTTCACGGCATTCTTTGAGCTTGTGCTGGGGTATAAGCGGAATGATGTTATATATGCTTGCCCCTTTTTCTGCAACGGTCATCGCTATCTTTTCAATATGTCCGTCATTTATACCGGGAACAAGAACTGTGTTCACCTTAACGGTCAATCCGGCATCGCTTACAAGCTCGATGCCCTTTAGCTGCTGCTGGATAAGTATCTGTGCTGCTTCAATACCCGTTATATGCTCACCGTGCCAAACGATCCCGTCGTTGAGCTGCGCCTCGATCAGCGGATCGACTGCATTGACTGTGACTGTCAGCGAGTCTATCCCCACATCAATGACCTCCTGTGCCTTTTCGGCAAGCAAAAGTCCGTTGGTGCTCATGCACTTTACAAGCTCCGGGAACTCTTTTTTTATAAGTCTGAAAGTTTCCAGGGCAAAAGGGCTTGCAAGAGTATCTCCCGGGCCTGCGATACCTGCCACCTTTATATCGGGGCACAACTGCAAAGCTCTGCGTATGGCATCTATCGCCTCGTGGGGTGTGATGACCGTTCTGCTAACGCCCGGCCGTACCTCGTAGCTGTTAAAGCTGCGCTCACAGAATTTACACTCAATATTACAGCTCGGGCTTATGGGAAGATGTATCCGTCCGCTGCCGTTTTTATCTCCTCTGGCAAAGCATGGATGCTTTGTTGTCAATTCTTCGTATGAGATAGCCATTTGTCAACCTCCCATTGTTTTTCTTCCATAAGCAGACACAAAGCCTGTTCGATCTGAAGCGGCATCTGATATACAGCGATCCCCTTTTGTGTAACATACTCCCGTGCGCCGTTTCCAATTCGCTGTGCGACAATGGCGCTTACACCTCCAAGGGCTTCAAGTACCCCATCAAACCCTGAGATCTTATGTATTCCTCCCATGCAGGCAGGTGATACAGTTTTTTGTTCGACTATATCCCCGTCAAGCTTCCGGGTATCAAGCTTTACAATATAAAACTTTTCCGCATTTCCGAAATGTCTGTCAATATTAACTCCATCAGAGCTTGCAAATGCTATCAGATAGATCATTATATCACCGTCATCCAAATAATCCCGTGCTGAAATATCTGTCTCCCCGGTCGGGAAATACAACGACAATGTTTCCCCTGTCAAGTGTTTTTGCAAGCTTCAAAGCCGCTGCCATTGCAGCACCTGACGAAGAACCTGCGATTATCCCCTCGTTGCGGGCAAGGTCACGCACGGTGGCGAATGCCTCCCGGTCATTGACCTTGACGACCTTATCCACAAGACTGATATCCATTGTATCGGGTATAAAATCATTTCCTATTCCTTCAATGTTGTAGTCAAAGTGCTCTCCGCCGCCGATAGTCGAACCCTCCGGGTCCGCAAGTACACCCTGAACAGCCGGGTCCTGCTGTTTGATATACCTGACTATGCCCGTATATGTTCCGCCGCTTCCTGCACCTGCCACTATGTGTGTTACCTTTCCGCCGATATCCTCCCATATCTCCTTGCCTGTGGTTTCGTAGTGGGCAAGGGGATTGCCGGGATTTTTAAATTGATCAAGGGAAATAGCGTCAGGTATCTGCGCTTTAAGCTCTTCAGCTTTTTTCACCGCTCCCAGCATTCCCTCTTCACGAGGCGTATTTATCACCTCTGCGCCGAACGCACGCAAAAGTGCCTGTTTTTCTGCGGAAAACTTTGTTGGGACTGTGAAGATGACCCTGTAGCCTTTTCCAAGTGCAGCGAATGCGATGCCAAGTCCGGTGTTTCCTGCGGTGGCTTCAATTATCGTGCCGCCTTTTTTAAGCCTTCCCTCTTTTTCAGCGCACTCTATCATATACTTACCGATACGATCCTTAACGCTTCCGGAAGGGTTATACATTTCAAGTTTTGCAAAAATATGTACTTCGGGGGAGACCCCCATATTCACAAGCTCCACAAGCGGCGTATTGCCAACGAGCTGATGCATATTTTCATACAGCATATATCTTACCTCACAATTTTGAGCTGTTTATCGCCTGTTTAAGATCTTCAAGTATATCGTTTATATCCTCAATGCCTATGGACAGTCTTATAAGTCCGTCGGTGATGCCGACCTTTTTACGTATCTCCTCGGGAATAGATGCGTGTGTCATTGTTGATGGGTGACACACAAGTGATTCAACTCCCCCGAGGCTTTCCGCAAGGGTGATAAGCTCAAGGCTCTCAAAGAACTTTTTAATATCATACCCGTCTTTTAGCTCAAAAGAGATCATAACGCCGCCGTTTTTAGCCTGCGACTTATTTATTTCGTAGCCCTTGTCTGTTTCAAGCCCGGGATAATGCACGCTCTTAACTGCGCTGTGACTGCTGAGGAAGTTTGCGGCAGCCAGCGCATTTTCCACGTGTCTGTCAAGCCTTACTCCAAGGGTTTTTATGCCTCTTATCAGCAAAAAACTGTCAAAGGGCGGAAGAACTCCCCCTGTGGAGTTCTGAACAAAGGCGATCTTATCGGCAAGCTCTTTTGTCTTTGCAATGGCAAGTCCTGCCACAACGTCGCTGTGTCCCCCAAGATACTTTGTTGCGCTGTGGACCACGATATCTGCGCCAAGGGAGATAGGCCTTTGCAGGTAGGGCGTCATAAAGGTGTTATCCACAATAACCAAAAGACCGTGTTCGTGAGCTATCTGTGCGATCTTTCTTATATCCGTAACTGTCATGAGGGGATTTGCCGGGCTTTCAAGAAGCACCGCCTTTACATCGAACGTAATATCATTTTCAAAAGCCTCGGGATTTTCGGTATCAGAAATAGTGTAGGTGATATTAAAGTGGTCAAAGACGTTATTCAGCAGTCTGAACGTTCCCCCGTAGACGTTTGAGGAGATAAGCACCCTGTCGCCTGAATGCAAAAGACTCAGCACCGCTGTTTCAGCGGCAAGACCGCTGGCAAATGCAAAGCCTGCATATCCTCCCTCAAGCTCAGCGATAAGCTTTTCAAGTGCCTCACGGGTAGGATTTCCCGTTCTTGAATACTCGTATCCTCTCATCTTTCCAAGTCCGTCCTGTTTGAAGGTGGATGTCTGGTAGATGGGGACATTGACTGCGCCTGTGCGCTCATCTATGGAAATACCGCCGTGGATAAGGGCTGTATCGATGCTTTTGTAACTCATAAATATTCTTCCCTTCGTTTTCATAGTTTACCTATCTGTTTGGTATGGTTTTATTGTAAATGAAAACTTCGGATAAGTCAACCGCAATATGTGATAACGTTATCACACCCGGCAGTCTGCCCCTTGTGAATATACGTTATTTGCGGTGATCATCCGAAGAAAAGGTAACGTAAATGTTAAATCATCGTTAAGCAGTTTTACATTGTGATAACGTTATCACGCTTGAAACAGGGACTTTGTGCGCTAAAATGCAGTCTGAACACACTTTTGCGCCTGTTATAATGATAACGTTATCATGTTTGACCGCATCATGTCAGATATAATACTCCGGTTCAGTTATTTCGCTGTAACTGCGGCAGCTTTCCCGTATCATCAGTGTTCCTTCAAGCTCGATGCGTGAGACGATCTTGTGACCGCCCTTTATCCTGTCAAGCAGAAGCATCAGCGCAAAGCGCACCATGTCGGACTTCGGCAGTGATATCGTTGTCAGCATGGGCTTGGTGTACTGAGCCGCATCTATATCGTCACTTGATATCACAGAGGGCAGATAGTGCTTTTGCCTGCGCTTTCCGAAGGCGTTTATGAACCCCACAGCGAGAATATCGTTTGCACAATAAACAGCCGTAGGCGGGTCTGCAAGTGATTTGAAATAGTCGTATGCCATAAGCCCGTTATGCTCGTTGGGTGAGGTATCAAAAACATAGTCGATGTCCGGCGCAAGATGCATATCCGCAAGCGCCGCCTGATAGCCTGCAAAGCGGGATTCGTTATGGCAGTCGCCCACATAGGCTATCTTTGTGTGTCCCAGCCGTGCAAGGTACGCCACAGCCTCACGTGCTATCCTTTTGCCGTCGCAAAGGACCTCGTCCACCTCATAGTTGGTGGAGTTGCGGTTTATGGAAACTATATTCTTTTCCTTGGTTTTAAGCACACGCAGCCCACGCCTTGTGACCTTCCCTATGATGATAAGCCCGTCATGCTTTTGAGAATTTTCATCGTAAAGCGAATCAACAAGCGCAGAGAGATTATCCGCCCTGCCGGATCTTTCATCAGAAAACTCTGCGTTATGCCACACGTTGGCAATTATGCAGCCGCTGTTTCGCAGTTCTTTTTCCAGCTGCATAAGAAGCTCGTCATAAAACGGATCGGCAGTCTCGCTGGAAAACCTTGTGAGCAATATATTCACAGAATATATCTTATCGCCCAGGCTGCCCCCCGATTTGAGATTTCTGGCATTTGCGTTTGGGATATAGTTTATCTCTCGAGCCGCCTCAAGGACCCTTTTACGCACCTGCTCATCAGAGCATCTGTGCTTTGGATCGTTTAGTATCCTGCCTACGGTAGACACGGAAACTCCTGTCATCTGTGCAATTTCCTTCAACGACACTGATGCCCGCTCCTTTCAACATAGTTTTCATATCAAATTACTATGATATTATCACATCATCATAACTATGTCAATACGGTAAATGTTAATTTTTATCCCAGCACAAGCCTCATCTGGTACCACTGCACTTCACCGATAAACGAACTTCTGCTCACTCCCTCGCTGACAAAGCCGAACTTCTCATAATAGGTGATAAGCTGCTGCTTGCAGGTCAGCACAACGCCCTTTCTTCCCTGAAGCCTTGCCTGCCTGATGAACTCTTTAAGGAGCCTTTGTGCAAAACCTCTTTGCCTGTATTCAGGGAGCGTGCACAATCCGAACACCATCTGCCACGTACCATTTTTATCGTGCATATATGCATTTTTATACATTTCATCGGTAAGATCGGGTATATCGGTCGTAAAGCCGTTTATAAAGGAAACCACCTTTCCATATTCATCGCACATTACCATAAAGTAGTCCGAGAACGAACAAAGGCGATCCCTGAAAGCTTCCCTGCCTGCCGCCTGTCCTTGGGGAAAGCAAATGCTTTCG
Source organism: uncultured Eubacteriales bacterium (assembly GCA_900319075.1). Lineage (GTDB taxonomy): Bacteria > Bacillota > Clostridia > Oscillospirales > Ruminococcaceae > Hominimerdicola. Next base: position 23,847 of record ONMZ01000011.1, on the reverse strand, counting down.
ATCTCTGCGATCCGGTCAAGGTCGCTTTGTTTAGCTTTTCTTATGAACATATTTACCCCTTTTCTCTCACAAGACTTTTATTGTGCACAAAATACAACACATCCGCACCGTCACGGACAAAAAGCTCGTGAGTGACGATAACTACTGCCGCACCTGCCTGCGCCGATGCGTGAAGCATTTGCACGACAAGCTTTGCGCTTTCATCGTCAAGATCGTTTGTCGGCTCGTCGGCAAAAATGACAGATGGCGAATTGACAAGCGCACGTGCAAGCGAAAGCCTGCGCAGCTCTCCGCCGGAAAGCACGTTTGCACGAACATCGGCAAGCTCGGTAAGTCCCAGGCGGGTGATAAGCTCATCCGCCCTTGCGCTGTCAACGGGCTTTTCGCTGACCGCCGAGGGCAGAAGGATATTCTCCCTGACAGTCAATGTGCCGACTGCGCTGTGCATCTGCGGGATATACCCGACACTTAAGCACCGCAGGGCTGAAAGCTCGCGGTCGGAAAGAGAGTATATATCCCTGCCGTCATAGCTGACGCTGCCGCTGCTTGGAGAAAGTAAGCCTGCAAGGATATTCATAAGCGTGCTTTTTCCGCTGCCTGAGCGCCCGTATATCACATAGACCTTTCCGCCTTCGATAGAAAGGTCGGTATCCGAAAGCACCTGCACGAAGCCATTACCGCCCTTGCTGCGTTTATAGCTTTTGCTGATGCCTTTTGCTGTGATGATCATTTAGCTGTCACCCTCTCTGAGTATTCTGCCCGTGTCGATGCGGCTGAGCCTGTACGCCGAGTACGCAGATGCAAGCGGACCTGTCACACACACCGCTGCAAATGCGATAAGCGCATATCCGATCACAGAAACAATACCGGGCGAAAGCATCGGAAGATCTGCTTTTTTCTCGATAAGCGCACCGAACGGAAATACTGCCGCAGAGGCAGCTGCTATCCCTGCAAGCGCACCGATAACGCAGATCACAAAAGCCTCGCCGAGCACCTGCCGAGCGAGCCTTGCGCGTGAAAATCCTATAACGCGCAGCAGTGCAAACTCGCCCTTGCGTTCATTTGCAAGCGCTGTGAAAACAACGAGCATTATCACCGCCGAAAGTATGCACACTGCGGCGATAAGTATGGTTATGCCTGCCGAAAGCACGGACAGCTTATCCGCTGTGCCTGTTATCATTGACCTTGTACGCACTGCCTGCACGCCGTCTATGCCAAGATTTATCTTCGCCGTGACCTCGTCGATATCATAGCCCTCGCGCACCTTGATATATACCGAGGAGATAACATCATCGGGACTTTGTTTTGAAAGCACCGATATGCCCTTTGACTGTGCGGCTCTGATAAGTCCCTTGACGGTATCGCTGCTTGCATAGACCGCCGTATCAACGCCTGTGCCTGTTGATCCGAGCTTGCCGACCGCCTTGCACTCAACACCGTAAAGCTTGAATATCTGACCGACCTTTGTGGTGAGCTTTGAGCCGACTATTATCTCGTTTTGCCCCAGCCTTTTGCTGTAAGCGTTTTGCAGCCACGGCTTGACGGAGATATCCGTATCCTCGTCAAAGCCGATTATCTGCACCTTTGCGCTGCAGCACTCGGAGCTTGCCGATACGAGAAAATACTGCGATGACTGCTTTTCTACTCCGTCGATCTTATCAAGCTCAGCACTGACCGACTTATCCATATAAAAGTATCCGACGGTTCCCTGTAGCAGCATTTCTTCAAGCCTTGTCTTTTCGCCGGCGCTTTTGGGTACCACGATGATGTCCGCGCCCAGCCGCTTTTCAAGACTGCTTATGCCGTTATCAAGGCTTGCCCACACAACTGCGCCGCCGTACACTGCGCCTGACATTATCACGCAGATGAACAGCAGCGCAAGGCTGCGCAGAGGTCTGCCTGTTATACTTTTTAAAAGCAGCTTTTTTATGCTCATTGTGATCTCCTCTTCCCGGCTGCAAAACCTGCGATGACATCACCGAGCGACAAAACTGCGAGCAGCACCGAGATGACGATGACCGCAGGCTTGAAGGTCGTGTGGCACGCCATATCCTCCATCATGCAAAGGTTTATCGCAGTACCCGGGATGAACGCTGTGGCAGCTGACAGGGCAAAAATGCCTATCGAAAGACCTGTTCTGATGTTATCATCACGCAGCAGTATGCGCACAAGTGCAAGCACGCTCAGCACTATGCCGACAAGCACGACTGCATTCTGCGCCCAGTGGCAAGCCATGAACTTTCCGTCCATATCGCCGCACGCTTTAAAAAATGTAAATGCTCCTATCGTCAGCACGAGGGCTGTAACGCCCTGTGCAAGACCTAATATAGTTCTTTTCATATTCTTTCTTCACTTTCCATTTTGCAGGCAATACCGCATGACCATTGTGCGTCAGCAGGTGACTGTGTGGTGTTGCCTATATAATATACTCGGGCTGCGGCTGTGCCTGCGCAAGCTCGAAAAATTCAAGTATCGACTTTCTCAGGGCAAGAAACTCTCCGCCGCCCCTGTGACGAGGTCTTGGCAGGTCAACGTTTACGATGCTGCTTATCTTGCCCGGGCGAGGTGTCATTATCACGATGCGGTCGCTGAGGTATATCGCCTCGTCGATGTCGTGTGTGACAAGTATCATGGTCGTGCCCTTTTGCTTCCACAGCTCGATAAGCTTATCCTGAAGGTCTGCCCTTGTGAAAGAATCAAGCGCGCCCATTGGCTCGTCAAGCAGCAGGGCTTTGGGCTCGTTTATCAGCGCCCTTGCTATTGCGACTCTTTGTGCCATGCCGCCCGATATCTGATGCGGGTAGGCGCTCTCGAAGCCGTCAAGCCCGACCAGCGAGATATATTCGCTGACCTTTGACCTGTCACGCTTGAACACTCCCCTTGCCTTCAAGCCGTATGCTATGTTTTTTTCGACCGTCAGCCACGGAAAAAGCCCTCCCTGCTGAAAAACATATCCGCGCTCGGTCGAAACGTCCTTTATTGTGCGCTCGTCGATAGAAAGCTCGCCGGACTGCGGTTTATCAAGTCCTGCGATAAGGCGCAGGAGCGTTGTCTTTCCGCAGCCCGAGGGACCGATTATCGAAATAAACTCCCCAGCCTTGATATCAAGGCTGACATCGGCAAGCGCGTTGACGGTATTGCCGTCGGTATCGGTGTATACCCTGTTCACACGCGATATGCTGATACTGCTGCTCATTTTTTCAACACTCCCTCCTGCCATCTTAACGTGCGCTTTTTGATGATGCCGATAAAGTGATTTATCAGCGAGAAAAGCACCGCCATCACCACGATAGCCGCAAGCACCTTATAGTATGCGCTCCATACCTTTGACTGATTGATGTAGTAGCCAAGTCCGCCCGGCTGACCGAGCATCTCGCTCATTACAAGCGTTGTGAATGCCATCGCATTTGCAGAGCTTATGCCTGTGAAGATATCGGGCATAGCGTGGGGTATCGCAACGTGAATGATAAGTCCTATCTGTCCGCTGCCGAGTATGCGCGCTGCCTCGTAGGTCTGCCTGGGCGTTGACTGTATGCCCTGCGCAGTGAGAAATGCTATCTGGAACCATGCGCAGATCACTATCAGAAATACCGCAGCGGTGAATGAATTTGGCAGCAGCGTGAGGGCAAAGGGCATCCACGCGACTGCGGGCACAACGCCCGTTATTTTAAGCACGGGATACACCCAGTAGTAGACCTTCGGAAACCAGCCGATAAGTATGCCTGTACCTACGCCAAGCAGCACTCCGCAGGAAAAGCCTGCTGCATAAAGCCGCAGCGAGTAAAGTGTGTTTTGAACAACATAGTCGCCGTCGGCAAGATATGCCTCAATGACCTGTGCAGGACCCGGGAAAAACGGCTGGGCAAACCATTGCAGCTTTGTGCCGCCGATATCCCACAGTGCAAGTGCGATTCCTATTGCAAAGCGGAAAGCCGCATTTTTGCAGTAAAGCTTTCTTCTTGCTGTGTCAAAGAACGCACGCACCCCTGCCGCACCATAGATAAGCATAAGCACGGCGATAACAAAAATATACGCATCGTTTATCGTGAGGCCGATGTTAAGACCGAAAAAAACGAGCGTATAGGTCTTGAACTCAACGGCTGCCTTTTGGGGAAAGGCGATATTGACGATGATCGCGATGATAAATCCCGACAGGGTGAGCAGCACCTTCAGGGCAAAGTAGCCGTTGTGCTTATAGCCCCACCTGACTGACTTTTTTGTATTCTCGGCGGCTGTATCGGCTTCCTTCAGAGGCAGTGCAGCAGCATTATCCATAAGTATCTCTCCTGACCTTTGAACTCAAAGGGCGGCTTTATTCCACCGCCCGACTGATGTTTTATTTTACGTCTACCTTCTGATAGATCTTCTTTGCAAATTCGCTCGGATCGCTCTTGAGGTAGCCTATCTTTGACAAGCCGTCAACGAAGTACTTAACATCGTTTTCAACGCGTGCGTCCCAGCTTTCGTTATGCTTATCCGCCGATGGATAGCCGTAGCTCTTTACAAGCGAGACTGCAAGCTCCTTATCCTCGATAGCGGCATACTTTTTGTTGACGATTATATCCACGGCCTTTTCGGGGTTTTCATATATCCATTCCTGCGCTTTGCGGTATGCTCTCAAAAGTGCGGCGACCTTTTCGGGCTCTTCGTTCAGCACCTTTGATGACGCATAAAGGAAGCAGCAGAAATGACCCTTGAAGTATTCATCGGTGCCAAGGTCAAACAGTATACGAACATCGCCTGCTTTTTCGTGGATAGAACCGAGGGGATCCCACAGCGCCGCAACGTCTATCTCCCCCTTTGCAAGCGCCTCAAATTCAAGGTTTCCGTCCGAATAAGGCAGGAACGTTACCTCGCCCTTTGCGGGATCTGCGGAGATGCCTGCGTTTTCAAGCCACAGTGAAGCCACCTGATGCGGTGTGCCGCCTATCTCGTCAACGCCTATCTTTTTGCCCTTGAGGTCCTGCACGGTCTTGATGTCCGAATCGGGTTTGACTGCGAACTTGATACAGCCCTCGTGCAGTCCGTCAACGACCTTTACATCTATGCCGTTCTCTATCGACGGGAAGAACTGGAAGTCGCCGTTGACTATGGGGATAGAACCGTTGTTTAGACCTATCTTTCTTGCCTCGAAATCGGTGGAGATAAGGTTCACATCAAAGCCCTCGTCTGCAAAATAGCCGTTCTCGTAGGCGATGTAGATGGGTGCGCCGCAAAGAGCGCCGTCTTTTCCGGGGATATCTATTTTGCCGTATTTGTAGTCAGACTTGCTGTTGCTTGCTGATGCTGTGCTGTCCGCCTTTGAAGAGTCAGACTTTGACTCGCTGACCGAGCAGGATGCAAGCAGCACCGCAGACAGAACAAATGACAGTATTTTAACTCTTTTTTTCATTACTTTCCTCTCCTTTTTTACTCAAATCATTTCTTTGCTGATGCAAGGCTTTTTGCAGCAGGTATCCTTGCGATAATCCCCTCATAAAGCAGCACACCGAACAAAACTCCGCCGATGCCCTGAACGATGTTGCCTGCAACGCCCGTAAGCGCTGTTGCCGCAGAGCCGTAAAGAAACGACTCATAGACTGCGTAGCCTGCGACCATCACAAGCTCTGCTGCTATGGCAGAAATTATCCTGCCCACAAGTGTCGGAAGTTTTTTGCTCAAAGCCTTGAATACTGCAAATGCCGTGGCTGCCATAAGAGCCTTTATTATAAATGTAGGTATCACATACACTGTGTATCCTGCAAAAAGATCCGACAGGGACGAGCCTATGCCTGCCGCTGCTCCGCCGTAAAGAGGTCCCAGCAGCCAGCCTGCAATGTTCACAAAGCAGTCGCCAAGGTTTATATATCCCTTTGTCGGGGTAGGTATGCGTATCATCATGGTCGATACAGTTATTATCGCTGCAAAAAGTCCCGCAAGAACAAGCAGCATTATTTTCTCATTTTTCCTTGAGCTCATTTCATCATACTTCCCTTCGTTTGCTTATCACAGCAGACCTGCGGCTGTGAAAGCTTGTTCAAGGTCGGCAATAAGATCATCTGCGTCCTCAAGACCTGCGGATATACGAACAAGGTTGTGCGGTATATCTGCAAGCTTCAGCTCATCCTCGTTAAGCTCGCTGTGGGTGGTATTTGGTGAGTCAACTATCAGCGAACGTGCATCTCCAAGATTTACATGGTAGTGGAACAGCTTTATGCTGTTGATGAACTTTGCCTCCTGCTCAGGAGTTCCCTTTACACCAAATGAAAGCACTCCGCCGCCGCCATTGGTAAGGTACTTGTCTGCAAGCTCCTTGAACTTGTAGCTTGCAAGGCTGGGGTGACGTACCCACTCCACCGCAGGCGAGCTTTCAAGGTATGCAGCTATCTTTGCAGCGTTTGAGCTTTGCTTTGCCACACGCTCTGAAAGTGTTTCAAGACCTATAATGCCAAGGTATGCGTCCTGGGGTGAAAGTGCTGCACCCAGCAGATTAAGGTATACAAGCGTTGCACGGAAGATAAAGAAATTATCGGGGAATATATCTGCGGTGGACTTGCCCCCGAGCATAACTATCGGCTCATAGAACTGGGGATACTTTTCCTTTGTGTAAAGGCTCATATCGCCGCTGTCAAGTATAAGACCTGCGATGATATTACCGTGACCTGTCAGCGCCTTTGTTGCCGAGTAAACAACTATATCAGCGCCGTGCTCGAGAGGTCTGTAAAGATAAGGCGTAGCAAGGGTGTTGTCAACTACAACCGGTACACCGTGCTTGTGTGCGACCTTTGATATTTCATCAATATCAAGCAGATATGCATTTGGGTTGCTTATAGACTCAACGTAGATAGCCTTTACATCGTCGGTTATCTGCTCCTCAAGCTTTTGTGGATCAAGCACCGCATCGGTGAGCTTTATCTTTATACCAAGCTCAGGAAAAAGTCTGTCAAAGGCATCTATCGTTCCGCCGTAAAGATAAGGCGATGCAAGTATCGTTCCGCCCTTTGAAGCAAGGTTCAAAAGCGTATAGCTGATAGCTGCCATTCCCGAGCCAACAGCGACTGCGTTCTTTGCACCGTCAAGAGCCTTAACCCTTTCTGCAAAGTATGTGACCGTCGGGTTGCCTACCCTTGTGTAAAGATAGCCTGCCTCTTTGTAGGTAAAAAGATTCTGTGCGTGCTGTGTGTTTTTGAAATCATATGATGTGGTCTGATAGATCGGGGGTGAGATCGCAAGGTTGTTGTCCTTGGAATCATATCCTGCCTTGATCTTTTTTGTGTCAAATTTTAATTCTGCCATAAGATGACTCCCTTTCGGTTTTTGATTTCGTTTTTCTGCGATGTGTTCAGTGTAGCCTAAAACTGCCTGTGGGTCAACAAAAAAACGTGACATCGTTATCACCAAGCGTCTCTCACAGGCGATGTTTTCACGTATTTTCTTTCGATTTCGCAGAAAAAAACAGCCGGAACAAGCGGCTGAATACAAAAGATGATAACGTTGTCTTTGCCTATAATAAAGGGTTTTCAAGGTATAAAAGCTGCTTGCGGGCGCTCTTGGGCAGGGAAAAATGGTACATTATAAGAAATCGTTATCAAAAAACGGCTTTGCTATAAATCCAGTCTATAACCTATAATAAAAAAATCACATTGCCCGGGCAGAAAAATACATACACTTTTCTCTTGACAAGCGACTTCAAGTGTGATACTATTTTCGAGAAATGAAGAAGGGGGCGGTCGTATTGACTTTAATTCAGATATCCTATGCGCTGACTGTCAAACAGTACGGTTCCATGAACAAGGCGGCACAGCATCTTGGCATATCGCAGCCAACGCTGACAAGCGCCGTGCGTGAGCTTGAAAACGAGATCGGCATACAGATTTTCCTGCGGACTCATAAAGGCGCTGTACCCACCGCAGAGGGTGAGGATTTTCTGCGCCAGGCTGCACAGCTTTACAGACAGTATGAGCTTGTGTGCGAAAATTACGCAGGCAGCGAAAAAAAGCGCAAATTCGGTGTATCGACTCAGCACTACACATTTGCGGTAAACGCATTTATAAACACGGTCAAGAAGTTTGATACCCTTTTGTTTGATTTTGCCATACGTGAAACCCAGACGCAAAATGTCATAAAAGATGTGGGAAGTCTTAAAAGCGAGATTGGCGTGCTTTACATAAGCAACCTCAACCGCAAGCTGATAAGCAAGCTTCTTGACGAGTACGAGCTTGAATTTACAGAGCTTATAAAGTGCCACGCATATGTTTATATGTACAGCGGTCATCCCCTTGCAAACCAGACCTCGCTCAGTCTTGAACAGCTTGGCGAATACCCCTGTCTTTCCTTTGAGCAGGACGGCACCGACGGCTTTCTTTTTGCCGAGGAGATACTCAGCGAGAACAACTATCCACGCTCTATCAGGGCTACTGACAGGGCGGCTATGGGCGAGCTTATGAGAACCCTGAATGGATACACCCTTTGCTCGGGGATACTTTCAAAGGACGGCAGCTCAAACGAATATGTTGTCGTTCCCTACAAAGAGGACAGCGAGAATCCCAACAGCATAATGCACATCGGCTACATCACAAAAAAGCACAGCGCAAAAAGTGAGATATGCAGAACATATATAAGCGAGCTTAAAAAAAGTCTTGAACAAAGCACCGTAGGCTGAAACTTCGGCGGTGTAAACATATCTTCTGACAAATAAAAAGAGGTAAGACACAAAATCTTACCTCTTATTTCTTATTTATGATTACCACTTCTCTGTATATCCTCTGATATACTGTCCGGGTACTTCCGAATAAAGCTTGACAAATCTCTTGTGTGAGAGTCTTCCGCCGTAGGACATATTGTCATCTACCTGCGGGTCAACTACGTAAGTATTGCCGTTTATTGTAAGCTCGACCCACATATGCTGGCCATATCCTCCGCCTGCAAGTGTGGTCTGACCCCATACGGTATTTGCTTTGAAGCCCATGTAACGCAGCATTGCACACATTACGTGTGAATACTCTGTACAGGTGCCGAAACCTCTTACCAATACAGACTGCATCGGGTTGTTCCAGCCGCCGTATGCATAGTATGTGTGGTTGATAAGATAGTCATAGCAGGTAAGCACCTTCTCGTAATTGGTCATCTTATCATTTACAAGTGCCTTCATGTACTTTTCAAGCACTGCCTTTTCATTGCCGCTTACGGTTATAGTCGGCTTGAGTTCCTCAGGCTTAACAGAATTGAGCCTTTCCTTTACCGAACCGCCTACATCGTAAATAACAGGATTGCCCTGGATCTTTGTGGTGATCACCGGCTTAGCCGCTGTCACCTTTTTGGTGGTAGTAACCGCTTTTTTTGTGGTAACTGCTTTCGTTGTGGTTGCAGCTGCCTTTGTTGTTGCACAAGTCGTTGTGGTCTGCTTAGTGGTCTGCTGTGTCACAGTTTTTGTCTGAGCAGATGCAGGAGCTGCTGCAAGCTTTGGCTGCCACATTGAATAAGTAACTGTCTTTTCTTGCTGTGTTTTCTCTGCGGATGATTCTTTAGAAGCTTGTGCGGTGAAAGAAGTATCCGTTTCACCAATATTAACTTGATCTCCGCCAATGCCAACAGCAAAATAACCTGATGCGCCGGCACCTACGGCAATGCAAGCCGCAGCGGCGATTATCCTGCTCTTGACGCTGGTTTTCAATGTACTCATTATAAAGTAACTCCTTATTATGTTTTTCCCCGTATACAAGTATAACACAACATGATAAAGAGTGTCAACGTTTTTTGTAACCAAGTTGTAACATTTCTGTAATCAATATAATTTTAACGATTACAAACTGTAATTTATGGTAAAATTGCACAAAAAAAGCACCCATCCTTTGTGGGACAGGTGCTCTTTGTCGACTATGTAATTATTCCTGATTTGGAGCTCCTACAGGGCAAACACCGTTGCAAGCACCGCAATCGATGCAAGCATCAGCGTCGATCTTAGCCTTATCGCCGTCCAAAGAAATTGCACCAACAGGGCAACCGTCTACGCAAGCGCCGCAGCCGATGCACTCATCACTGATTTTGTAAGCCATAGTGAAATCCTCCTTGTTTTCATTTTATACAGACACGACCTCTTGTGCCTGTTATTATCATAACACATTTTTCATAAAAATCAAGTACATTTTTGTATTTTCACTAAAATTTCATTTTTTGGGAATAGTTAGCCTAAGCTTACATTCAAGGGGTTTTGCGGACTTTTTCAAAGCCCCAGTTCATCCTGTGAAAGAAGCTTGTAACCTTTCTCCTCAAGGGCAGTTACCGCCTTGTCGTTATCGTCCACACGAAGCACCAGACAAGCGGTATTGTTTTCGGTATTGATAAATGCAGCATACATATATTCAACGCTGATATTGTACCCGTAAAGCACCTTCATTGCCTCTGCAAGTCCGCCGGGTCTGTCGGCTATCCTCAGCACAAGAACATTGGAAAGGGTTACCGAACAGCCCTCTTTCTTGAGGACGCTAACGGATCTTTCCGCATCGTCAACAATAAGTCTCAATATACCGAAGTCCTTGGTATCTGCAATAGACATGGCACGGATATTGATCCCTGCGTTGCCCAGAAGCTCGGTGATCGCACTTAATCTTCCGGGTCTGTTTTCAACAAAAACTGATAACTGTTTTACTGTCATTTTAATGACCCCCTATCTGAAATATATATTTTATTTAGTCCAAAAGCTTTCTGTTATCTATAACTCTTACAGCCTTGCCCTCGCTTCTTGGAATACTGTTTGGTTCAACCAAACGTATTTTTGCCTTGATACCAAGGACAGAAAGCATTTCCTGAGAGATCTTCTTTTCAAGCTCCTCGATGGATCTTATGGTATCGTTGAACATCTCCTCGGTTATCTCCACCCTTACCTCGAAAGTATCGGTATTATTCTCACGTCCGACAACGATCTGGTAATTAGGCGACACATTGTGCATTTTCAGCAATACGCTTTCTATCTGTGACGGGAAAACGTTTACTCCACGGATAATAAGCATATCGTCCGAGCGGCCCATAGGCTTTGCCATTCTCACAAGTGTTCTTCCGCATTCGCACTTTCCTCTTGTAAGGACACATATATCTCTGGTCCTGTAACGCAAAAGCGGGAAAGCTTCCTTGGTTATGCTTGTAAATACAAGCTCGCCTTTTTCCCCATCCGGCAGCACCTCGCCCGTTTCGGGGTCTATTATCTCGGCAATAAAGTTGTCCTCGTTTATATGCATTCCGTGCTGACACTGGCACTCAAAAGCCACACCCGGTCCGCTTGACTCGGTAAGTCCATAGATGTCATACGCTTTTATACCAAGAGAAGCCTGGATCTGCTGACGCATTTCCTCTGTCCACGGCTCGGCACCGAAGATACCGGCTTTGAGTTTAAGGTCGTCCGGGGTAAGTCCCATTTTCTTGACCGTTTCACCTATATAAGCGGCATAGGAAGGGGTACAGCAAAGTATAGTAGCACCAAGGTCCTGCATAAACTGGATCTGTCTTTCGGTATTTCCCGATGACATAGGCAATGTAAGGCAGCCCACTTTATGTGAGCCTCCGTGAAGTCCGGCACCGCCTGTGAAAAGGCCGTATCCGTAAGCCACCTGACATACATCATCCTTTGTACCTCCGGCTGCGGTAATAGCCCTGGCAACGCAATCCTCCCACATATCAACGTCATTTTGCGTATAAAAAGCCACTACCCTTTTGCCTGTGGTACCGCTGGTAGAATGTATCCTTACGCAATCGCTCAAAGGCTTTGCCAGCAGACCGTAGGGGTATGCATCACGCAGATCTGCCTTTGAAAGGAACGGCAGCTTATAAAGGTCCTCAACACCCTTTATGTCCTGCGGTGTAACGCCTTTTTCTTCCATTTTTTTGCGATAGTAGGGAACGTTGTCCCAAACGTGCCGGACCTGCTTTACCAGTCTCTGGCTTTGCAGGGCGAGCATCTCCTCACGCTCCATGCATTCTATCTTTTCATTCCAATACTTTCCCATTGTCCTTCACTCCTTTGCGGACTAAAAAAAACTAACTTAATTAACCTGTCTGCCCATAGCAAACGCCTTTTTATTAAGCTCCAGGAACTTAGCCGGCACACATTCCTCCACTGCCTTATTCCAGCAAGCTTCTTCAAACGGCATCTTTGTTGACACAACACCCATAAGCACCACATTTGAAGCCTTTGCGTTTCCGCATTCCTCAGCTATTTTCAAAGCGTCAACAGCGATAACATCAATGCCCATACCTTTGAGCTTTTCCACGATGTTTTCCGGATAAACCGCCGCACCGTTTATAACGGGCATAGGGTCTATCTGCTGAGTGGAAAGCACGATATGACCGCCTTTTTTGAGGAAAGGCACATATCTTGCAGCTTCAAGGGTCTCAAAGCTGATGATGATATCAGCCTCACCCTTTTCAACAACAGGCGAATACACCTTGTCGCCGTACTTAACGTAGGTGACTACCGAGCCGCCTCTCTGGCTCATACCGTGTACCTCTGACACTTTTACATCGTAACCCTGCTGCAGCAGGACATTTCCTATAAGTCTTGATGCCAGCAGCGAGCCTTGTCCGCCCACGCCAACTATCATGATTGATTTTGTTTCCATTTATGTACATTCCTTTCGGTATGAATTACTTTACGATAGCGCCCGGCTTGCACATTTCTGTGCAGATGCCGCAGCCAACGCACTGTGTATGGTCGATAACAGACTTGCCGTCGTGCATAGAGATAGCAGGACAGCCTATCTTCAAGCACTGCTTACAGCCAACGCACTTGCTGCTGTCAACTTTCAGCGGTGGATTGTGCTTAACGTATTTCAGCAGCGCACAGGGTCTGCGTGAGATTATAACGCTTGGCTCGTCCTTTGCAAGCTCTTCCTTTATAACGGCTTCCGTTTCAGCCATATGGTAAGGGTCAACGACTCTTACGCTCTTTATGCCGATAGCGTGGCAAAGATCAACAAGATTTACCGCAGCCGCAGGGTCGCCTTTAAGGTTCTTGCCTGTGGTCGGGTTCTGCTGGTGACCGGTCATACCTGTGATAGAGTTGTCAAGGATTATAACGGTGGAATTTGTAGCGTTGTATGCCACGTTCACAAGGCTTGTCATACCGCTGTGCATAAATGTGGAATCACCGATGACTGCAACGGAGTTCTTCTCAGCCTTTTCGCCCAACGCCTTGTTAAAGCCATGGAGGGCAGAGATAGATGCACCCATGCAGATAGTTGAGTCCATAGCGTTCAGCGGAGCTGTTGCGCCAAGGGTATAACAGCCGATGTCGCCCGAAACGGTAACCCCCAGCTTTTTAAGGCAGTAAAACAGACCTCTGTGAGGGCAGCCTGCACACATTACCGGCGGTCTTACCGGGACATTTTCTGCAAATGTATCAAACTCCGGCTTAGTACCCAATATCTTTTCCGAAACGATAGTCTGGGAGATCTCACCGATGTAGCCGAAAAGCTCCTTGCCGATAACGTCAACGCCGATGTTCTTACAATGGCTTTCGATGATACCGTCAAGCTCCTCGATAACATAGACCTTATCGCACTTTGCTGCAAAATCTTTGATAAGCTTTACAGGCATAGGGTTTATCATACCCAGTTTGAGGAAGCTTGCCTTGTCGCCAAGTGCCTGCTTTGCGTATTCGTAGCAGATGCCTGCTGTGATAACGCCTATCTTTGTATCAGCCATCTCAACTCTGTTAAGATCGCTTGTTTCTGCATACTGTGCAGCAGCCTTCAGCTTGTCCTCAACTATCGGGTGACGCTTTATAGCCTTTGCAGGCATCATAACATACTTATCTATGTTTTTCTCGTAAGGGATAAGATCCTTTTCCACCCTGTCACAAAGCTCAACAGCAGACTGAGAATGGGAAACTCTCGTTGAAAGTCTTATAAGAACAGGGCTGTCAAACTTCTCGGAAAGCTCATAAGCTTTTTTTGCAAATTCCTTACACTCTGCTGAGTCGGAAGGCTCCACCATAAGTGTCTTTGATGCAATAGCATGGTGCCTTGAATCCTGCTCGTTCTGTGACGAGTGCATTCCCGGGTCATCTGCAACTGCAACGACCATTCCGCCTGTAACGCCGGTGTATCCTGCGGTATAAAGGGGATCGGCAGCAACGTTGAGTCCCACGTGCTTCATTGCACAAAAGCTTCTTGCACCTGCGATAGATGCACCCAGAGCCACCTCCATAGCGACCTTTTCATTCGGCGCCCACTCAGCATACACCTCATCATACTTTGCCAGTGTCTCGGTTATCTCCGTTGATGGGGTCCCGGGATATGCCGATGCGATACGGCAGCCTGCTTCATACAATCCTCTTGCAACTGCCTCGTTTCCAAGCATTAGTTTCTTCATGATCTGAATCGTTCCTTTCATCTGCCGCTGCTTGTAGATGCGGCGATTTTCTCCATAGCTCACGGCACGCATATCAGCGAGCCAATAACCTTATATATTATAACACACACAACTGAAAATTGCAATACAAAATATCATATCCTGCAAAACTTGCAATAAGCAAATGTTTGTGCTATACTGTATTGTTAGTAAACAGTTCCATAGAATAAACGGGAGGTGCGGCAATGAGGCTGTTTTGGAAAAAGGAAATGCCGGTAAAGCTGGATTTTGCAGCCTGCGGAAAAATACTTATCGACTCTCTCAGGTTCTCTTTCAGCATAACAAGCGACGGAAAGGCATCAAACAAGGGGCTTTGCGTTTCATTTTCCGGAGAGGCTATCGACAGCGGAGAGGTACAGCTGAAAGACCTTGAGATAATGGAACAGCGCAAGGGCAAACTTGTACCGAGAAAAGTTAGTATGCCCCTTGTGACTAAAAAAGACGGGAAAAAGATCTACCAGGCAAAGCTGCGGGATCTGAAAATATCCGATGCCGCCCAGCGTGTCGCCAAAGGACAGACAATAGAAGATGCCCTTTCAAGCATAATCAGCAAGGACATAAGTTTCAAAGTCACCCCAATTTACAGCGGTGATGAAGAACCGGAGATAATGCTTAATATATACCCTTACGAAAACGCACTCACCGGCTCGTGCACCAAGTGGCTGAAATGCACCTCAGACCGGAACTGGTTTGAGCATAATCTGAAATAGGTGGGTATAGATATGTTTGTTTTGTTTGGTCTGATAGTCGCAGGCTTTACGATATTTCATGCTGTCAAGCGTCTCAAGGGCTCAAAAAAGCACAGGATACTGCTGGTCAACATCGTGCTTGCCGCTGTTGCTGCGGTGTCGTTCATACTGCTTGAGGTCGATCAGAAGGCGATAGATTCAAAGCGCAGCGAATACAGAGTTCACAGCGGTACTATCCTTGGCTCTATCAGTTATGAAAAGCAGACTCCATCACACCTGTTTTTCCACGAAAGCCAGCTATTTTCAAGCGGTGAATTCGTTATTAGGACCGCTGACGCATCGCTGCCGTGGATATGCAAGCTTTACTCCCCTGTTGCGATCTATCAGAGCAAAGACGCACCGTCAGGCTTTAGCACTGAAAACATAGACGGAAAATCATATCCCGTTATGCAAAAGGTAGAAAAAATAGTGCCCGACTATGCACTGTTGTTTTTAGGATTTATTATAATAGATCTGTTCACACTGGCAGTGTTTGATCTTATGATGCTGTTCAGAGTGATGCTTGAAAAAAAAGCTGAAGGAGCGACCATTGACGATGAGAATGAGGAGAAAACGCAATCTTGAAGCAAGGCTGGAGGCCTGCGGAAATAAAATAATATACTTGGACAGGGACGAGAAGAATTTTCAGGTAAAGGACACCTCAAGCCTGCTTGATTATAAGCAGTTGTTCGGAAACGATGCACCCGTGATACTGGAGATCGGCTGTGGCAAAGGACAGTTCGCCATCGAGTACGCTAAAACACATCCCGATGTTAATCTGCTTGCGGTGGAAAAGTCCAGCAATGTCATCGTCGATGCCGCTGAAAATGCCATTGAGCAGCACATACCCAACCTTATTTTTCTTCGTGGAAATGCCGAGTACCTTGACTGCTATATCCCTGTAAATTCTATCGGGCTGATCTTTCTCAATTTCAGCTGCCCTTTTCCAAAAAACACATACGCATCTCACCGACTTACTCACAAGGGCTTTCTTGAGATCTACAAAAAGCTGCTTACCAAAAACGGCGAGATACATCAGAAAACGGATAATATGCACTTTTTTGAGTTCTCCATCGAACAGTTCACACAAAACGGCTTTGCACTCAAAAACGTCAGCCTTGACCTGCATAACAGCGATTTTGAAGGCAACATCGTCACCGAGTATGAGCAAAGGTTCTCCTCTCAAGGGATGCCTATATACAGACTTGAAGCCTATATGAAATAAAAGGATCAAAACAGGTGATAAATATGACAGACAAAAAACAGCTTATCCGCTTAGCGCTTGAAAGCCTTAAAAACTCGTATGCGCCCTATTCGGGATACAACGTGGCAGCTGCTGTCCTTTGCAGCTCAGGAAAGATATACACAGGCGTAAACGTTGAAAATGCATCTTACCCTGCCGGCATCTGTGCAGAGAGAAATGCCATATCCCACGCAGTTGCCTGCGGCGAAAAAGAGATCACAGCCATCGCCATCGCAGGCGGTGCAAACTACTGTGCAAGCGACTACTGTCCCCCCTGCGGCATATGCAGGCAGGTAATGCGGGAATTCTGCGACCCTGAAAAACTTACGGTCATCTTTGCAAGATCAGAAACAGACTATAAAGAAATGACACTTGAACAGCTGCTCCCCGAAAGCTTCGGTCCGCAGATGCTCGGTAAATAAAAATACATGAATATACCCTCTTTTTTCAGGCAAATATCAGGTGCACCCTTTATGCCGATCGAAAATCAAATGTTAACAAAATGTAAAACATAGTGCTGCACTATTGACATTCATCAATAAGAGTGTTATTATTTCATCAATTTAATAAGTTAAACCGTTGATGCGGAGATAACGGCAGTTATGCCTTTACAGAGAGCCCGTGGTGCTGAGATCGGGTAAGAAACAAGTTGTCAAATGGACCGCAGAGGGCGCAGTCAAATGTGATGAGGTCATCACAAAGTATTCTGCGACGTCAGAGGCAGACGTTACAAAGCCGGGGATATGATAGTATCCTGCTAAGGGCACGGCACAGCCGTGAATCAAGGTGGCACCACGGATAATTTGAACTATTCGTCCTTGACAGATCAAAAGCGATCTGTCGGGGGCGTTTTTTATTTGCCCATGCACTCCCCTGACAGTCTCAAACAGGAGGCAATGCACATGATAACAACACCCGATATCCAGACAGTAAGGCAATACGCCGCACAAGGAAGCTACGACATCGTCCCCATAAGCTGCGAGATCCTTTCCGATATATGCACCCCAATACAGGCAGTGAGAAAACTGCAAAAGGTATCGAATCACTGCTTTATGCTTGAATCTGCACAAAGCAACGAAAAATGGGGAAGATACACCTTCCTTGGATTTGAACCCAAAAGGATAGTCACCTGTTCGCAAAACGAGGTCATCGTTGACGGCAAAAAAACTCAGGGTGACCCCAAGCAGGTGCTTCGATCTATCCTATCACAATACAAAAGCCCGAAAATAGAAGGGCTGCCCTCGTTCACAGGGGGATTTGTGGGTTATTTCGCATATGATTTTATAAGCTGCAGCGAGCCATCCCTTCGCCTGCCGACTACGGATACGGAGCATTTCAAAGACATTGACCTGATGCTTTTTGATAAGGTCATCGCCTTTGACAATCTAAGGCAAAAGCTGATACTTATAGTGAACATAAAGCTAAACGATCCTGAAAGCGAGTATAAGCGTGCGGTTAAAGAGCTTGAACGCATAGCCCATATTCTTGAAAACGGAGAGCAGCTTTTTGAAGCCCCGGGCAAAATGACCTCCCCTGTCCGGGAGCTGTTCAGCAAAGAGCAGTTTTGCAGCATGGTCGAAAAGGCAAAACAGCATATCTATGAGGGGGATATTTTTCAGATAGTCCTTTCAAACAGACTCAGCGCAGATTTTGAAGGCAGTCTTTTGAACACCTACCGAATGCTTCGCACAATAAACCCTTCACCGTATATGTTTTATTTCAGCGGCACCGATGTGGAGATCGCAGGTGCCTCCCCCGAGACCCTTGTAAAGCTGGAAAACGGCGTGCTGCATACCTTTCCCCTTGCAGGCACAAGACCTCGGGGTAAAAATGAAGCCCATGACAAAGCCCTTGAAAGGGAGCTTCTTGCTGACGAAAAAGAGCTTGCCGAGCATAATATGCTGGTAGATCTCGGACGCAACGACCTTGGAAAGGTGAGCCGCTTTGGCAGCGTTACGGTGGAAAAGCTCCGCAGCATCGAGCGATTTTCCCATGTTATGCACATCGGGTCTACCGTAAGAGGCGAGATCAAGGACGGCTGCGATGCAATAGATGCCATAAGCGCAGTCCTTCCCGCAGGAACACTTTCGGGCGCACCGAAGATAAGAGCCTGCGAGCTGATAGCAGAGCTTGAAAACAACAAGCGTGGGATATACGGCGGTGCAGTCGGCTACATTGATTTTACAGGAAACCTTGATACCTGTATAGCCATACGGATAGCATTCAAAAAGAACGGAAAAGTCTTTGTCCGCAGCGGCGCAGGGATAGTTGCAGATTCAGTTGCCGAAAACGAATACCGTGAATGTGCCGGCAAAGCAGCCGCCGTTATAGGCGCACTTAAAGCAGCACAGGAGCTGGGAGGTGATGTGAAGTGATACTGCTGATAGATAATTACGACAGCTTTTCCTACAACCTTTATCAGATGATCGGCGAGATAAAGCCCGATATAAAGGTCATAAGAAACGACGAAATGACCGCCGGTGAGATAAGCGCTCTTGCCCCCGAAAAGATAGTCATTTCACCCGGCCCCGGAAGACCCTGCGACGCAGGCATGATAATTCAGGCAGCTAAAACAGTTTGCCGGCAAATACCGACCCTTGGGGTCTGCCTTGGACATCAGGCGATCTGCGAGGCTTACGGTGCAAAGATAAGCTATGCAAAACAGCTTATGCACGGCAAGCAGTCCCGGATCGGGATCATCGCTGATTCGCCGCTGTTTTCCGGGATCGGAAGATCAATGCTTGCCGCCCGGTACCATTCACTCGCCGCTAAAAAGGATACTATCCCCGATTGTCTGCAAATAACTGCTGTGACCGACGACGGAGAAATAATGGCGGTGCAGCACAGGGAGCATAGGATATACGGCGTTCAGTTCCACCCCGAATCCATACTTACACCAAACGGAAAAAGAATACTTGAAAACTTTATAAATCTTTAAGGAGGAAAAAGATATGATAAAAGAAGCTATCGTAAAAATAGTCAATAAGCAGGACCTCACCTACGACGAGGCATATACCGTTATGAACGAGATAATGAGCGGCGAGACCACCCCCACACAAAATGCCGCATTTCTTGCATCTCTTTCCACAAAAAGCGCAAGGGCTGAAACTACCAGCGAGATAGCAGGCTGCGCTGCCGCAATGAGAGATCATGCGACAAAAGTCGACACCGACCTTGACCTTTTTGAGATCGTGGGCACAGGGGGCGATAACGCTCACAGCTTCAACATCTCCACCACATCTGCCCTTATCGCCGCAGCAGGAGGAGTAAAGGTTGCCAAGCACGGCAACAGAGCAGCTTCCTCCGCCTGCGGAACAGCTGACTGTCTTGAAGCGCTGGGGGTGAATATCGAGCAGTCACCGGATAAGTGCCGTGAGCTTCTAAACGATGTGGGCATCTGCTTTTTCTTTGCACAAAAATACCACACCTCAATGAAATACGTGGGCGCTATCCGCAGGGAGCTTGGTTTCAGAACCGTTTTCAATATCCTGGGTCCCCTCACCAATCCGGGCAGTCCGAAAATGCAGCTGCTTGGAGTATACGACGATTACCTTGTTGAACCCCTTGCACAGGTGCTTATCGAGCTTGGGATAAAACGTGGAATGGTCGTTTACGGAACAGATAAGCTTGATGAGATCTCTCTGAGCGCACCCACAAGAATATGCGAGATAAAGGACGGCTGGTATAAGACCTATACCATAACCCCTGAGCAGTTCGGCTTTGAGCGCTGTACAAAGGAAGACCTCAAAGGCGGCACCCCGCAGGAAAACGCACAGATCGTTCGCAGGATACTTGAGGGGGAAAAGGGACATAAGCGCAGCGCCGCTTTGCTGAATGCAGGTGCAAGCCTTTATATTGCCGGCAAGGCAGATAGCATGAAAGATGGCATTAAGCTGGCAGCCGAGCTTATCGACTCGGGCAAAGCGCTCAAAACCCTTGAAAGCTTCATTGAAAAAAGCAACAGCGGTGATATAAAATGAGCAGCATCTTACAGCAGCTTGCAGACTACGCAAAGGTGAGAACGCAGGCTTACAAAAAACTTGTTTCTCCAGGTGAGATGAAGGAAAAAGCCCTTAGCCTGCCAAAGGGCGGCTTTGAATTTGAAAAGGCGCTTAGAAAACCGGAGCTATCCTTTATATGCGAATGTAAAAAAGCCTCCCCCTCAAAGGGAGTTATATCATATGAGTTTCCCTATCTTGAAATTGCCCATCGGTACGAAAAGGCAGGTGCGGACTGCATCTCGGTGCTGACCGAACCAAAGTGGTTTCTTGGCAAAGACGAGTACCTGCGGCAGATCTCACAGCAAGTAACTATCCCCTGTCTGCGTAAGGATTTTACAGTTGATGAATATATGATCTATCAGGCAAAGGTCCTTGGTGCAAAAGCAGTTCTGCTGATCTGCTCGATCCTTACACCCGAGCAGATAAAGGAATTTATCGGCATAGCCCACACCCTTGGCATAAGTGCGCTGGTGGAAGCCCACAACAGCGATGAAATCAAGATCGCTCTTGACTGCGGCGCAAGGATAGTCGGCGTAAATAACCGTGACCTGCGTGATTTTTCTGTTGATACCAAAAACAGTGCCGCACTGCGAAGTCTTGTTCCCAAAGAGGTTCTTTTCGTTTCCGAAAGCGGGATAAACACCCCCGAAGATGTAAAGGCTGTTAAACAGGCAGGGGCAGATGGAGTGCTGATCGGTGAAGCGCTCATGCGTGCAGCCGATATCTCCCAAAAGCTCAGAGAGCTGAAAGGGGAATAGAAATGACAAAGATAAAATTCTGCGGAATGCGAAACCCGTCCGATATTATCACCGCAAGCGCACTTGGTGTTGATTATGTCGGCTTTATCCTCACACAGGGCTTTCGCCGTTCGATCGGTCTTGGCACCTTCTGCGAACTGGTAAGTTATCTTGACGATCACAGGTCATACGCAAAGAAAGTGGGCGTTTTTGTTGACGAGCCGATAGAAAATATCATGGAGTACTACGCCGAAGCACTTGATATCATTCAGCTCCACGGTAATGAAGACAACGATCAGATCAAAATGATCCGACAGCTAACAGGCAAACCTGTCATCAAATCCTTCACCGTAACAAGTGAATACGATTTACAGCTTGCACAGCTTTCAAGCGCAGACTATATTCTCCTTGACTCCGGCAAGGGCACGGGAAAGACATTTGACCATACACTTATAAAAAGCCTACAAAGACCGTTTTTTCTTGCAGGCGGACTGACTTCGGAAAATGTAGGAAAGGCAATAAAGACCCTTCACCCCTTTGCAGTCGATGCCAGCAGCAGCCTTGAAACAGACGGCAAAAAAGATAAAACCAAAATGGCAGCTTTCGCAGCTGCCGTGAGAAAGGAAGGATAGAAATGGCTGAACTTAAAGGCCGCTTTGGTATCCACGGCGGACAGTATATCCCCGAAACGCTGATGAACGCAGTTATCGAGCTTGAAAAGGCTTATGAGCACTATAAAAACGATGATGCGTTCAACGCCGAGCTTACCGAGCTTTTCAACGAATATGCAGGCAGACCTTCAAGGCTTTACTTTGCAAAGAAAATGACAAAAGACCTTGGGGGAGCAAAAATATACCTCAAACGTGAGGATCTGAACCATACCGGAGCCCATAAAATAAACAATGTACTCGGGCAGGCTCTTCTTGCAAAGAAAATGGGCAAAACACGCCTTATCGCAGAAACAGGCGCGGGACAGCACGGCGTTGCAACTGCTACCGCAGCTGCCCTAATGGGCATGGAGTGTGTGGTATTTATGGGCCAGGAGGATACCAAAAGACAGGCGCTCAACGTTTACCGAATGAGACTTCTGGGCTCTGAGGTCATACCTGTTACAACAGGCACCGCAACACTTAAAGATGCAGTTTCAGAGGCAATGAGAGAATGGACCTCACGCATAAGCGATACCCATTATTGCCTTGGCTCTGTAATGGGGCCTCACCCATTTCCTACCATAGTCCGTGATTTCCAGGCGGTCATTTCCAGGGAAATAAAACAGCAGATCCTTGAAAAGGAAGGCAGGCTGCCCGATGCGGTGCTCGCTTGCGTGGGGGGCGGCTCAAACGCCATCGGCAGCTTTTATCACTTCATCAACGACAAAGACGTAGCCCTCATCGGCTGCGAGGCAGCAGGCAGAGGCGTTGATACCTTTGAAACAGCAGCCACCATCGCAACCGGCAGGCTGGGCATATTCCACGGAATGAAATCTTACTTTTGTCAGGATAACTTCGGTCAGATCGCCCCTGTGTATTCCATCTCCGCAGGGCTTGATTACCCGGGCATCGGTCCCGAGCACGCACATCTGCATGATATAGGCAGAGCGCAGTATGTTCCCGTTACCGACGATGAGGCTGTAAATGCCTTTGAATATCTTGCAAGGACCGAAGGAATAATCCCTGCAATAGAATCGGCACACGCAGTTGCCCACGCAATAAAGCTTGCTCCCACAATGAGCAGCGATAAGATCATAGTTATCACCATTTCGGGCAGAGGCGATAAGGACTGCGCCGCTATCGCCCGTTACAGAGGGGAGGATATCCATGAGTAATATATCAAAAGCGTTCGCAAAGGGCAAAGCATTCATACCCTTTATAACCTGCGGCGACCCCGATCTTGAAACCACCGCAAAAGCCGTAAGGGCAATGGCGCAAAACGGTGCCGACTTGATCGAGCTTGGAATCCCCTTTTCAGACCCCACAGCCGAAGGGCCTGTTATCCAGGGGGCAAATCTTCGTGCACTCAACGGCGGAACCACCACCGATAAGGTCTTTTCACTTGTAAACGAGCTGCGAAAGGACGTTACCGTTCCCATGGTATTTATGACATACGCAAACGTTGTCTTTTCCTACGGTGCAGAAAAATTTATATCGACCTGCAGCGAAATAGGCATCGACGGACTTATCCTGCCCGATCTGCCCTTTGAGGAAAAGGGCGAGTTTCAGCCTATGTGCGATAAGTACAGCGTAGATCTTATCTCCCTTATCGCACCAACTTCCCATGAGCGCATCGGCATGATAGCAAGTCAGGCACAGGGATTTATCTATGTTGTTTCAAGTCTTGGTGTAACAGGTGTGCGAAGCCGGATAACCACCGATATCGGCTCGATCGTAGATGTGATAAGACAAAATACCAACGTCCCGTGTGCAGTCGGTTTTGGCATCTCAACACCCGAGCAGGCAAAACATATGGCGCAGCTTTCAGACGGGGCGATAGTCGGCTCGGCTATAATCAGGCTTCTTGAAAAGCACGGCAAACAGGCACCCGAACAGATTGGAGAATACGTCAGAACAATGAAAGCAGCTATCAGCTCAGCCGGCTGAAATATATTATTAAATAAAAAAAGAGCAGCCGGTACTGGCAGTGTCAATATAGAAGTATTATGACATTGTGTTTCTGAGGGGCACGCCCTCTCTTGCAGGGCGTCCCCTCTTCCAAAACAGTCCACCGGACTGTTTTGGAATTCACCCCTTGCGGAGCGC
>ONMZ01000037.1 GCA_900319075.1 uncultured Eubacteriales bacterium | reverse complement strand
ACAAGCTGATCTTATTATACAGGATTTTCAGTTTAAGTGGCTCACTTTTTTATTATCATTTATGCCATATTTGGCTCAGTTTTATTTTAGCATACATATGGAAACAAAACAGGCGAAGAAAGTGTTTCTTCCACCACCAAAATCCTTTTTTGTAGCTGATAACGAGAAATCAATATCTTTTTCCTCGGTAGAGCACACTTTTTTGTATAACTTTCTGTATAGGCGTTCTTGAAGAAGGTAGTAGGAATCCAACAACCAAAATATTATTATTGGAATGTAAGCAACCAAGAAATACTTTTTATCTGTATCTTTTTCAGCTAAAGCCATTATTCCAGCTACAAGAGTTACTGCCCATCCTTTCAATATAAAAGAATTGCTTGCCATACGCTTTATGACGTCTTGTACCATTTCAAGATGCTTGATTTTGTTATCATTATTCATAGCAGATCACCTCATATATTCATTATAAGGAAAAGGCACTCACCAAACGATGAATGCCTTAAAATTTGTTAGTTACGTGTTAGTTACTTGTTAGTTACGGTCTTGAAATCATACCGTTTTAACACTTTTCGTAACGACTCAAACAGCGTATTTACGCTGCTTGTGATAACTGCAAAGTGGTGCAGATTATCTCTTCGAGAACTGAGGAGCACGACGAGCAGCTTTCAAGCCGTACTTCTTTCTCTCCTTCATTCTTGGGTCTCTTGTAAGGAAGCCTTCCTTCTTGAGGAGAGGACGGTAATCGTCGCTTGCCTGAAGCAGTGCTCTTGAAAGACCATGTCTGATAGCACCTGCCTGACCTGTAACTCCGCCGCCTGCAACTGTGCAGACAATGTCGTACTTGTCAATTGTATTTGTAACTCCGAATGGCTGACGAACGATCAGCTTGAGTGTCTCAAGTCCGAAATAATCGTCAATATCTCTTCCGTTTATTGTGATCTTGCCTGTACCCTCGTAAACACGAACACGGGCAACAGAATGCTTTCTTCTTCCGGTACCATAAAAATATGGTTTCTTTGATTCGTACATCTATATTGCTCCTTTCAATTACAGTTCGTATTTTACTGGCTTCTGAGCAGCGTTGTTGTGCTCTGCACCCTTGTAAACTCTAAGTCTTTTAGCGCAAGCTCTGCCCAGAGAATTATGAGGCAGCATACCGGTAACAGCTATTGTCATAGCTCTGTCAGACTGCTCAGCCATGAGCTTGGAGTACTTGATCTCCTTGAGGCCGCCGATCCAGCCGGTGTGCCATCTGTAATACTTGTCCTCCAGTTTATTTCCCGTAAGAACAGCCTTGTCTGTGTTGATGATGATAACATGGTCGCCGCAGTCAGCATGTGGTGCGAAAGTTGGCTTATGCTTGCCTCTGAGAATGTGAGCAGCCTTGGCAGCAACTCTACCCAGGGACTGACCTTCTGCGTCCAGGATATACCATGTGCGGCTGATATCTGCAGCCTTTGGCATATAAGTTGACATATGATTTCCTCCGTTCAATTTTGGTTAGTCAGTTTCCGCATGGCATATAAAAATATTCTGCGGACTCGCAACATTGTCCATTATACAAAATGTTAAAATAAAAGTCAAGGGCTAAACAGGCGAATTTTTAATTTATATCCCTATTTCTCTTGAAATCTCTCTGTTTTTCTCCGTTTCTCTCGATTTCTCACTTTCCATTTCATTTTAAAAAAAAGGCTTCAGCGGTGCTTTTTTCTTGCAAAAATACATTGATTATGTTATACTTTAAGGTAATATTTAAGTTGATGTGCTATTATAAACAAAAATGGACAAGGAGTGAGAATGTTGAGACTTTTGCTTGCAGAAGATGAAAAGGAGCTTTCCAACGCTCTTGTGGCGGTCTTAAAACACAGCAATTATTCCGTAGACGCCGTTTATGACGGTGCAGATGCTTTCAGCTACGGGATAAGCGAGAATTACGACGGGATAATACTTGACATAATGATGCCAAAAATGGATGGTATAGAGGTGCTCAAAAGGCTGCGTGAAAAGGGGATAAACACCCCTGTGCTGCTGCTAACAGCCAAGTCTCAGGTAAGCGACAGGATCACAGGTCTTGACAGCGGTGCGGATGACTACCTTACAAAACCCTTTGCAATGGGCGAGCTGCTTGCGAGGATAAGAGCGATGACAAGGCGCAAAAGCGAGTTTTCACCAAATGATCTGAGCTTTGGGAACATAACTCTCAGCCGTGAGACATTTGACCTTAAAGGCCCTGACGGAACACAAAGGCTTGGCAATAAAGAGTTCCAGATGCTTGAGATGATGATGAGCAATAAGAATATGCTTATATCCACCGAGCGGTTTATGGAGAGGATCTGGGGCTATGACAGCGATGCGGAAATAAATGTGGTCTGGGTGTTTATATCCTATCTTCGCAAAAAACTTGCAAGCGTTGGGGCTGATGTGGAGATAAAGGCGTCCAGAGGGGTAGGGTATACCCTTGTGCAGAAACAGAATTAGTATTTGAGCATGGAGATGAGGAGTGAGGGGAAATGATAAAACGGCTTCAGCAAAAGTTCGTGGCTATCGTTGCGGTCTCTCTTTTTATTGTTGAGCTGCTGATAATAGGCGGCATCAACATCTTCAATATCCGCTCGATAGATTCAGACTACGATAAGGTCATGAATATGCTTGTGGAGAACGACGGTATGATACCTGATTTTCCAAGGCGTGATGACGGCTTCAAGCCGGATAAGAAAATGTCCGGCGATCAGAACCGGATGAACGACAGGAACTTTAACGAGGAAACAAAATATCAGACAAGATATTTCATCGTTTACTATTCCTCAAACGGCAATGTGTCCGGAGTGAACACAGGCCATATCGCTGCGGTCGACTCTCAGCGTGCGGTGGAGTACGCCGCTCAGGCGCTTGAAAGCGGAGACGAAAAAGGCAGCATAGACATTTATAAATACAGCGTGAACAATACCGACAAAGGGAAAATGGTGATATTTCTCGATGCAAGATCGGGCAGCGAGAACAAAAAGAGATTTCTTTTGATATCTGCCGTTGTTGCAGCGGCAGGGTACCTGCTGACCTGTCTTTTGGTCATCATTTTCTCAAAGCGGGCAGTAAGACCGGTGGTGGATAGCATTGAGAAGCAGCGCCGGTTCATAACCGATGCAGGACACGAGATAAAGACCCCTCTTGCCATTATTTCAGCCAACACCGAGGTCATAGAGATGACCACAGAGGAAAGCGAGTGGACAAAAAGCATAAAGAATCAGGTAACTCGCCTTGACGGACTTGTAAAAGAGCTTTTGCGGCTCTCCAAAATGGAGGAGGACGACGTAAAGCTGGTGTTCACAGAGTTTGATGCTTCGCAAACGGTAAGCGATGCGGTACAGAGCTTTGAAGCCCTTGCAAAGACCAACGGCAAAAATATCAGCACAGATATTGCCGATGGGGTCATCATAAGCGGGGACAGATCCGCTGTGAGCCAGCTTGTGGGGATACTTGTGGAAAATGCGGTCAAATATGCCGATGACGGTTCGGATATAACCGTTTCTTTCAAAAAATCATCAAGCGGAAGACACGCACACCTAAGTGTTTCAAACAAATGCAGCGACCCGCCAAAGGACACGGAAAAACTGTTTGACCGGTTTTACAGGGACGATTCTTCACGCTCACGTGATGGCTCCGGTCCCGGGGGATACGGTATAGGTCTTTCCATAGCACGTGCGGTGATGAATGCACATAAAGGCAAGATCACCTGTAAGGCGGAAGAAAACACAGTTACCTTTACCGCAGTTTTTAAATCAGTTTAGACCATACAGCGGTTTTTAAGTGTAAAATATTGCTTTCAATCAAAGGCGTATCCGGGTAAAAACCCGAAGATACGCCTTTTTTATATTTTCACATGAATTGCACATTAACTTTAGGTACGTTTAAGGTTACACGGTTATACTTAAACCATAGCAAGAAACAGAAAGGGATGAGCAATATGGGAGAATATAGAGAGACATTTAAACGTACCGAACAAAAATACCTGCTGGATGAGCAAACATACAGAAAAATGATAAAGGAGCTCAGCGGGTATGCAAAAGTGGATCAATACGGAAAGACCACGATCTGTAATATATATTATGATACCCCCGACCATAAGCTGGTAAGAAGATCCTTGGAGAAACCCCTATACAAGGAAAAGGTCAGAGTGAGAAGCTACGGCACACCTTCAAAGGGTTCCACAGTTTTTGTGGAGCTGAAAAAGAAGTATGATGGTGTGGTTTACAAAAGAAGGGTGGATATGTCCCTGGAGCAGTCAGATGCTTTTTCCTCAGAAAGGATCCTTCCGATGAAAAACCCACAGATAGAAAAAGAGCTTGCCTATTGCTTTTCCCTCTATGAGGGACTTGCACCGGCAATGTATCTGAGCTATGACAGGATAGCCCTTTATGCAAACGACGATCCTGAGGTGAGGATCACATTTGACTCAAATGTTATATACCGTGAAAAAGCCCTTGACCTTTCAAGGGGAGTTTGGGGAAGCGAACTGCTTGATAAGGGCGAAAGGATAATGGAAATAAAAATAGCGGGTGCGATGCCCATGTGGCTGGTGAGAATACTTGATAAGCTGGATATATATCCCACGTCTTTTTCAAAATACGGTGCAGCTTATCAGAAAGAAATGACAAATAAGAATATGGAAAAGGAGAGTGTTTATTGTGCTTGATCTTACAACTGCTGATTTTACGACTGTAACAAACGGGACCTTGCTTCTGAGTTCGCTGGTCTCTATAATCCTCGGGGCGATAATAGCAGCCTCGTTTAATTTCAGAAACAAAAAATCCAAAGGCTTTTTGATGACCCTGAGCGTTCTGCCCTTTATAGTGCAGATAGTGATAATGCTTGTAAACGGAAACGTTGGAACAGGTGTTGCGGTAATGGGAGCTTTCAGCCTTGTACGATTCAGATCCGTTCCGGGAAACGCAAAGGATATATGCTCTATATTCCTTGCAATGGCTGCCGGACTTGCAACGGGAACGATGCATCTTATACTTGCTTCCCTGGCAGTTATCGTTGTTTGTGCACTGAACGTAGTGTATACACTTATTCCGGACAGCGGATCAGCCGGCGCTGAAAAAGAGCTTACGATCCTGATCCCCGAAAGCCTTGATTATGCCTCGGTCTTTGATGACATATTTGATAATTACACCACGCAAAACGAGCTTACACAGGTCAAGACTGTTAACATGGGAAGCCTGTACAAGCTTAAATATACAATAAAATTAAAAGACAAAACAAAAGAAAAGGAAATGCTTGATGAGATACGTGTAAGAAACGGTAATCTGGAGGTCATCTGCTCAAGAAACATATCTAATGAAACAGAGCAGCTTTGACAGCGTATCTGTGCAAAAGAAAGGAGCACTCTTGCCATGAAAAGAAAGATACAAGCTATAAAAACAGCTATAATAGTTACACTTTGCCGTATTAGGACAAGAGGAGCCACAGCAGACTAAAACGAGAATATCAGAGGTTGAGAAATTATGAAAAAGAAGATCATGGCTTTAACAGCGGCACTTATTATTGCAATTAGCACTTTTGCCGCTTGCACGGAAAACAAAACCGATTCCAAAGAAAATGATAAAACAGGCTCATCCATCGTAGCGTCTGATGTCAGCGTCACAGTGGACGCAGCAGATTACGAGGTGGGATACGACGAGTCGTCTGCCTGTAAGATAGCTTTTAACGAAACCACCGCAGAGGTAAACGGACAGGGCGCAGACTGGGAAGATGGAAAGCTGACAATTTCAAAGGCGGGTACATATATTCTTTCCGGTAAGCTCACCGACGGACGTGTGGTGGTAAAGGCGGATAAAAACGACATTGTAAGGCTGATACTAAAAGGCGCAGATATCACAAGTTCCACAGGTTCGCCCCTTACCGTGATGCAGGCTGATAAGGTCAGCATCACGCTGGATGAGAAAAGCGAGAACAAGCTTTCTGATGCCGGTGAATACAAGCTGAGCGGTGACGAGGAGAATGTTGATGCCTGCATCTTTTCAAAGGATGACCTTACAATAAACGGTTCAGGTTCCTTGACGATCTCCGCCAACTATAAACACGGCATAGTTTCCAAGGACGATCTTGTAATAACCGGCGGAAAGCTTACAGTCACAAGCAAAAACACCGGGATCTCCGGAAAGGACAGCGTTAAGATAACCGGCGGAGAATTTGATATATCCGCAGGGACCAACGGTGTAAAAGCAGATAATACGGAAGATGCCTCAAAGGGATATATCGCCGTGTCCGGAGGCAGCTTTAAGATAGTTTCAAATAACGATGCCTTTGAGGCGGAAACAGTCCTTAAAGTGGACGAGGGAACATTTGACGTTACCACCGGCGGCGGAAGCGTGAATTCTTCCACAAAACAGGACGGAAAGCCTAACGAAAACTGGCAGAAGAATATGAACGGCGGCGGAGGAGGAATGCGTGGCGGCAGAATGGATCAGGATATGCAATCAAAGCAGTCCGGACAGATCCCGCAAGGAGAAGACCGCCCGCAGATGCCTGACGCACAGACACCTCCGCAGATGCCACAGGGGCAGCAGCCTCCTGACGGCGGAAACGGACAGCAGATGCAAAAAGAACCTGTCCCGGCAGATGCGCAGAACGTATCAGCCGTGGTGGACAATACAGCCAACGCTGATCCCGAAAAATCTTCAGACAGCAGTACATCGGTCTCTGCTAAAGCTTTCAAGGCAGGCGGCGACCTGGAGATAACAGGGGGTACCTTTAAGATCGACTCTGCCGACGACAGCATACATAGCAATTCTAAAGTAAATATTACCGGGGGCAAGTTCACAATCTCATCCGGCGATGACGGTATCCATGCCGATAAGGACCTTACCATATCCGGCGGAGAGCTGACCATATCCAAGTCTTACGAGGGTATTGAGGGCTTGACCACAACCATTAGCGGCGGAAAAATAGATGTCACCGCAAGCGATGACGGAATAAACTGTGCAGGCGGCAGCGACACCGGATCCAATGAACGCTCCGGCAGGAATGAATTTGCAGCTCAGGAAGGTGTTTATCTAAAGATCACAGGCGGAGAGCTGACTGTGAACTCAAACGGTGACGGGCTTGACTCCAACGGCGATCTTTATGTTGAGGGCGGTACGACGGTAGTTTACGGACCAACCAACAGCGGCAACGGAGCGCTTGACTACAACGGAAAAGCCACCGTTACAGGAGGCAGCCTTATTGCTCTTGGAGCAACAGGCATGGAGCAGAACTTTTCCGACACCTCCACTCAGTGCAGTGTGCTTGTGGACTTTGACTCTGTTGTTTCAAAGGACACTGAGCTTACCATAAAGGACAAGGACGGAAAATCTCTGTTTACAGTTAAAGATCCCAAGACCTGGCAGGGGGTAGTTTTCACATCCCCACAGATCAAACAGGGTGAGACCTATACCCTTGCCGCAGGCAGCAGTACAAAGACTGTTGAGGCCACCGCAACTATAACAGGCGGCGGAAATGGCGCTCAACAGTTTGGCGGCGGCAGAATGAAATAGCCATCTTCTTCTCCATATTCTTTATTTCTCACCACGTGAAAGCAGCTGTGCAGTTAATTGCATGGCTGTTTTCTCATTTCCGGGAGGAGTGTAAATAAATTGTAAACAAAATGCAATATGCTTGAAATCAGGCTCGTGGTGTGATATAATGATTAAGCTGTCTGATAGAGGGTTCAGACGGACCGGTTCCGTAAGCTGTGATACCCGTGTTTTGGGATATAGCCAAGAGGTAAGGCAACGGACTTTGACTCCGTCATTTCGATGGTTCGAATCCATCTATCCCAGCCAACAAATCATCCTATTGGGGTATCGCCAAGTGGTAAGGCAACGGACTCTGACTCCGTCATTCCGAAGGTTCGAATCCTTCTACCCCAGCCAACAAAAAAAGTCGTAGATACGTCAAAATGACGCATTTACGGCTTCTTTTTTTGTCCAAATTCCATTTTGGCATCAAATTTTGGGGTCATTTTTCCACTTTTACAGTTTTTTTCGCAAAGTGATGAACGTAACTGATGAATGAAACAGGGTATGATATGGTGAAGTTATGGTTTACAAATCGTAGTTTTGAGACTTTATTTGAAAGGAAAAAAATGACTATGGCTACAAACAGGGGGAACACAAACAATGGTATATAATGAAATAATAATACCGAACTATTTGTTGGAGAGAAAACTATCAAACCATGCCTTTGCGATTGCAGTGGCTCTTTACAACTATAATGTCACAGTCGAACAAACAAACTGTCACAGTATGTTTTCCGTCATATATTCCCCAAAACATTTAGCAAGATTATGCAGGCTCTCAACAGATGCTACAAGGAAACATTTCGGAGAATTAAATGATACAGGTATAATCGCCAAAATATCTAAAACCAAAAGAGGTTATACTCAATACCATCTAAAAAGATTTGAACATATCACCAAGAATTATATGACACTATCAAAGGAACTGTATGATGCAATAGAACCCGAACTACTGCAAGCATATCTCATGGTGCGTTACTATAACAATCACAACGTGAATATAAATGCACTCGACATAAAACCAATAGGTCTACGAAAGCTTATCACAAGAGGATTTATTGCTCCAAGGGGAGAATCGTACATTATAATTAAAGGAGAATAAGAATGAACTCCAACTACATTCGTGTTCCGAATGATATAATCAAGAACAACAAACTCAAAGGAGCTGCTTTCACGGTGGCTCTGTACCTGTATGACCTACGCAACGTAAAACGCAAGAACACTTTTAAGGTGAGACAGTCGAAAATTGCGGAGCGCTGCGGCGGCATCAAGGTAAGGAGCGTGCAGCTCGCCTGTGACACTCTGGTTGCCGAGGGCATTATCGAGCGTGACAAGACTATCCGAGCAAACAGGACATACGGAACGTACACATATACTATCACCAAACAGACAGGCAGCTACACCTACATTTCCACACAGGCAATTTCAAGAATACTGACAGCAAATTTGAGCAATCGCTTGAAGGCGACTGTACTGCGCCTGTATGCCCTTTTTGCTATGTATAGGGAAAACTACACCAATACTTTCTTTAAGTCGTACAAGGGCATTTCCGTAGCTCTCTGCGTGTCTGAAAAAAGAGCTGTCGATGTTGTGGATATTCTCTGCAAGCTCGGTCTGCTTCGCAAGTGTCTGCGAAAGACACAAAAAGGCGACTATACACACAACAGATACTTTGTGACCGCCTTTGTGACAGGTACGATTAAAAGGAAACGGCGACAAAAAAAGAGAAACGGTACTGCGAATACCGTTTCTCCAAGCATTAGATTGTTCTTAAAATTACGTCGTCCTACTAACGACGCTTTCCTTGACTCTTATGATAGCACATACTATCACGTTTGTCAAGGGTTTTGGTGACAGAAAGTGCGGATTTTACGTAATTTAAAAAAATCGTGGGGTTATGAAATATATTTCGCATCATATAGTAAACCCACTATGTTCTTTATCTATCCGAAGAAAAAGTAATATTGCTTTACACTATATCTTGTGTTATGTAGGATAGATAGTTTTAAATTTAATATCTATATCTTGTGGTTGTAAGGAGAGAGTGTTTTATGAGCTTCAAGGACAATCTTGCTAACTTTGCTGTCGGTCTGGTGAACGGCGGGTACTCGGACAAGGAGATTAGCAGCTACAAGCTGTGCTTGATTTTCTCGCTGTTGTGTGAGGACGGCGACCTTTTTCTCGGAAAGCCTTTTAGCTCGCTTGTGCTCGAAAACAAAGCCGATGCGTTGCTTTTTTCTGTCCGCCTGTATGATTTCTTCGCTGTCCTGCTCTATGGTCTGTGAAATTTTGCTCAGTTCACTTCCATGCCGCTTGCTGCCGTTGCCGCTAAAACTCTTGCGGAACGACCATATCCAAAACAACTCCGAAGAACAACGCTCGGTGATTTTGTCACCGTGACAAAATCAGATTGCGATTGCTTGACTTTTATTTTGGGGTATGATATTATGATTATGAAATATAGAACACGAGAGAAAGGAGGGCTTTATATGGATTTAAGATACACACTAATGCACCACGATGTTGAGGTCGCCGAGCTTACTTTTGACGAAGCCTATCATAACATCTCGAAAATTGATAGCGTGATGAATTATGAACACTTACCTTTGGGAACAGTTCAAAAAGGTATTGTTAATAAGGTGGACTTAAATGATTGGCTTATAGGTCGTAGTATTCCTGCCAGTCGTGACGGCTTAAATGACGCTCTTGAAAAACTTAATATTCGTTCAGTAAAAGAACTACTATTTAGGAGTTATGGATTAAGTCTATCCGACCATTATTGGATTAAGCCCTTCGGAGCAGATTTAACGTGGCAAGATGTAAACTTTTTTGACAATGATTTTTCAGAGGATATAGGAAACGTATTATTCGGCGAAGATGCACACGCTGAATTTAGTTTTAATTCACCAGACAATACATCTGACGGTTGGTTGCGAAAGCGTTGGAAAATAGCCGACGGAAAGAGAGTGTTGATTAAAGGCGGCAGCGGAAAACAACAAGAGCCGTTCAACGAGGTCATAGCATCAAAAATATTTAGCTTGCTCGATATTCCACACGTTGATTATACTGTTATATGGCAGAACGATAGACCATATAGCGTATGCGAAGATTTCGTAAACAACAGCACAGAGCTGATACCCGCATATCGCCTTACACTTTCACAAAAGAAATCGAACAGCGACAGTTATTATCAGCACTTTTTAAAATGCTGTAACAACATTCACATTGATGCTGTTCCTTTTCTCGACAGGCTACTAACGGTTGATTATATCATTGCTAATGAGGATAGACACTTTAACAATTTCGGATTGATAAGAAACCCCAAAACGCTTGATTATATTGATTTCGCTCCAGTATATGATAGTGGTACGTCTTTATCATACGATAAGGACATTTTGAGCTATGACTATAAGTCAAAGCCCTTTAATAAAAACCCACAAGAGCAGCTAAAACTTGTAAGCTCGTTTGATTGGCTTGATACGTCCAAGTTAAGAGGTATATCTGATTTTATAAAAGAAACACTATACCCCGCTGTATATTACAACATAATGACCGCAGACCGTCCGAGCAAAATAGCATCATTTGTTGAAAGAAGGATAGAGTATGTTGATAGCCTTTCACACACTCGCAACAGACAGCAGGAACAACCCCTGCGCAACGACCTTATAGAGCAGCAGAAACAATGTGGTGGCTATACACCGCCTGTAACACCTGTCAAGCAAGAGCAGTCTGCACCAGAGCAGACTCAAACAGCAGTTCCCCTGCCGAAGAAAAGCCAAGAAAAAGGCGGCAGGCACATATAACAAAACAGCAGCTTTCCATAACGGAGAGCTGCTGTATTCTTTTGTCATGGAAATAATAAGGCAGTCCTATTTCCACCGAAAAAGGTAGCTGCTTTCGATGCACAATTTCAATAATCGCTGGAACATCTTCGTTATCTATGCCTCAAATTTAAAAGGGAGAAGCCTTGCCGTAGCAAAAGACATCTCCCTTTAATAATTGATTTTTATGTTGTTTACAAACTTGACAGAGTGACCGCCATATTGCTGCCACTCGTCGAGGTTTTTGTTGTAGTCGTCTATAAGTACGTCTGACTTGCGTATTCCTTGCGGTATCAGCTCCGCTTTGTTCTCGCCAACGGCAGTAAAGATACGGTGCTGCTTGTCCACCTCGGGCAGATACCTGTCGAGCCAAGCGTGCTTTTGGGCGACGCAGTACGGCGGCTCGACCTCGATAGCAGCCGAAAGAATGTACACCTCTACATTCGGGTCTTTGGCAAGGAGTTTGACGGTATCTACGGCGTTTTCAAACGGCTTCAACTGCTCGAAGAAGCCTTGTTCCCACATACGCTCCAAATACCTGTCCTCGTCGTGAAACCTTGCAAGTGTGCCGTCCATATCGACAAAAATGCGTTGCTTGTGCTTCTGTTCTTGATGTGAGTATCTGACGCTTGATGTTGTGTATGCTATACTGTCGTCATAGTGTATCACTCCTTCGGGGAGCGTTAAAAAGTCAAGATAAGGGGTATTGACTTTTTCGTTGGATTGTGATATATTATAGTTAGAGCTAACGATGCTTTTGTCGGAGGGAAAATATATCCCTTTTGCCGAAAGGATTTCGTTAGCTTTTTTATGTTTATAGCTAAAATGTTATTGTCTGCGATGTTTCGCTTGATATAATCTGTGAAATTCATTCTTCCATATATGCTTGAAATGTTGTTGAACGAACTTTCTCGGCGTTGCCGTTCAAGTTCGAGAGCAATGATTACAGGCTTTCCGCTATCATCGGATATATCAGTAACGCTAACTAATGTATTTTCCCGTGAGCCTTTAAGAACCATAATAGGATTTTGAATTGATGATACTGCATCTGCTACTTGTGCTACTGTTAGACCGTGACCTGTTTTGCCGATTATTGTGCCTTTTTCATCTCGTGTGTCTGGACGCATCACTTTGTTTATGGTTTTTGCGTTTATCGTTATAGGAAGCTCTTTTGCGCCGCAAATCAATAAAGAATATGGTGTTGTTCCGACAGTAAAAGGCTTGTCTACATTCATATTGCCTGTAATGTAACTGTGTAGAGCTTGCTCAAACGATTGCTGCTCTTTAATATGTACTTTTGTTTTATACTGTTTCACACACTCCAATATAGTCTTTTCAAGACTCTTGCTGTTGTCAATTCTCGCATCGACGATGCTCGCTGTTCTTTCGGGAGCAAACTTTATGTCGTCGTCGGCAGCTCTGCGTTTCCATTCGCTTTCCGAGAAAGAACCTCTATCTCTTGCACGTTGCTCACGCAGGGCGTTTGGAACGCTAATCTCAACTACGCAGCAGTTTTCCTTACCGTAATAACTGATGAAATCCTGTGCTCCCTGCACATCGAGGATAGCTATGCTGTTCTTGCCTTCTTCAAGCTTCTTCTTCGGACTGCCATAATACCAAGTATCAGACTCTCCGTTGAAGATTGTGTTGTAGCCTCTGTATTCGAGAAAATCGCCGTGCTCTATGCCTTCGAGGAACTGTTCTTTGCTGATGTAGTGATACTCTCGACCTTCCTGTTCTCCAACTCGCATCGGGCGGGTCGTGGTCGATACTATTCGCTCAAAGTCGTGATTAGCGGTAAGCTATCGCATTACTGCATCTTTGCCATTTCCGCTTTTGCCAATAAGTATGAGAAGCATAGTTATTCTTCCTTTCTTTCAATTTTGTCACGGT
The DNA here is from genome assembly GCA_900319075.1 of uncultured Eubacteriales bacterium. Taxonomy (GTDB): domain Bacteria; phylum Bacillota; class Clostridia; order Oscillospirales; family Ruminococcaceae; genus Hominimerdicola. The sequence goes on along the minus strand of ONMZ01000037.1, from coordinate 18,218 downwards.
GACATTTTTCTGCATAATAAAAGGCTCGACGATCAGCCGAGCCTTTCTTCCGTTGTGTCTTATTTAAAGTGTACCCACTCGCACTCTATCTTCCATTGTGTCTTATTTAAAGTGTACCCACTCGCACTCTATCTTCGTAGCAGCCTTTGCTGCTATAAGTATTATAACCGATATTCAGCGTTATGTCAAGATTATAGCATGCATTTTTTCAAGCTCGTACTGTGCAACTGCTTTATTGCTCCTCATACTTGATACCCTCTTGTTATTCATTATATGTCCTCCAAAATCAAGAGGGCTGTCATTAAACAGCCCTCAAAACCTTTTTCAATTCCCACTCACAGTAGGGTTCACTGCTTTTTCCATTCCCACTCACAGTAGGGTTCACTGCTTTATTCAATTCCCACTTGAAAGGTAGGGTTCACCTCTTTTTCAATATTATTATAACCGATAATTAGCTTTGTGTCAAGGCATTTATTCTTCGGACAGTTCAAGATGCTCATCTATCACTTTTCCACAGACAGCGCAGCGGTTATCGAGGTTGTAACCATGAAGGTAGCAGCTGTGCTTTGCTCCAACAATGGCAAAAGGACAACGCTTGGATAGCTCTGACAGTGCATCTTCGAGATAGGATTTGAGTACATTATACTCATTGTGCTGCTCGTGTAGGTTGTTCTTCTTGATGATTTCATAAGCTGTGCAGAGAGAGCAAAACAGCTCACGAGCATCGTTTTTCTCATTATCTGTCATAGTTTCACCTCTTTCGTAAATATCGCCAATGCCGCTTTTTCAGCTCAATGGGTGTTCTCCGTCAGCTTCTGGTACAGCTTCATCAGCTCGGCGACGATCTCGCTTTCGGGCATATCGGGTTTGAAGCCGTAGGCTTGCATTACCGCCTTGTCGTTGGCTTGGTGAGCCTTGCGGAGCTCGGGCGGCATAGTGGTCTCGTCGTAGAGGTCGGCGAGGGAACAATCGGGATAGAGCGCCCTTGCGTCGAGGATAGCCTGTGCGGTCTGTTCTATCTTGGCTTTCTGCTCGGCGGTGGGCGAACACCACGGGAAGTTGTTATACACAATAGTTGTTGAATAGCTATACCGCATTTCTAATCTACCACATACTGTTCTCATCCATGCCATATGAACGACAGAAGTCAAGACACCAAGCATATAGATTGTAGCGTTGGGAATTGTAAAAAGCTTGTCGCCAGGTATAACATCATCAGTTAAGAATCCAAAAGGAATATACTTTCTGCGTTCGGATGATACTTTTGCAAAAGCAATATAGTATTCAGCGGGTGGTCTATATTGACCAAATCTCCATGGAATATTTGCCGCCAGCTGTGTTTGTTTATTTTTACTTGCTGCTCTAAGTTCCTTTACAGCCTCAACTCTTTTCAGTATCTCTGGACATCCTCTTAATTCTTTTGGACTTATTTCTGGGATCCATAAACACCATCTTTCTATATTATTTATGAACTCTCGTCCCATCATAAAGCGTTTAAAATACTTTTCTGATTGTGGTTCTTTGGCTACAAATGCAAGTTTTTCTTCTGTAGTAAAAAGATAGTATCCGTCATCTGTCGCTTGACTTCCTCGCATTATTGCAGGAACATCACAAATTGGTTTACTGCGTTCTTCTATTACTACTACAGGAGCATTTAAAAGATAACCGTTGATATTTGCAGCTTCTATGATATTATCGTTACAATAAATATATTTTTTCTTATTATAATCTGCATGGCTAAAACCAATTATAACACAATGAACATGTGCTTTTAAACTTGCCTCACTATCCCAACGGAATGTTCTGTGTGCAAAGTCTATATGAATATCCATTTCAAACATCACTTTCCATAGGGAACTTGCTTGTTCGCCCTGTGAGACCGAATTAGTAGATACAAGTGCAGTTCTAATATTCGTGTCTATCATAAAGTTAGCAGCTTTAATATACCAGCATGTTACATAATCAAGTTTTCCACGCTTAACACCTGACCAGATACAATCCATATCTTCTCTCTGTGAATCAGACATATAGTTTACACCTACGAACGGCGGATTACCCATAATATAATTCAGCTTGTCCTTGGGCACAACACTTTCCCAATCAATACGCAGGGCGTTGCCCTCTATGATGTTTGCATAACTTTTCAGCGGCAGGAAATCAAGGCTTTGCTCCATTATAATCTCTGTTTCGTGGAGCATCTGAGATTCTGCTATCCACAAAGCTGTCTTCGCTACCGAAACAGCAAAGTCATTTATCTCAATACCGTAAAACTGCCCTATTGACATTTTCACAGGATTGACCGCAGACATAGTAGTCTGACCTTCCATTCTTGTTTCGCCTTTGATGATTTCTTTAAGTGCCTTGTTCTCAAGCTGTCTCAAATTAAGGTAAGTTTGAGTAAGGAAGTTGCCAGAACCGCAGGCAGGGTCAAGGAATGTCAGACCTGCGAGCTTATTCCTGAATTCTTCGAGTTTCCTTGTGCGCACATTAATCTGCTTGACGTCGAGGATAGTTTCAAGCTCGGCAGTCAGATCGTTCAGAAACAACGGGTCAATAACTTTATGGATATTCTCAATAGATGTGTAGTGCATACCGCCAGAGCGCCTTGTTTCAGGGTTAAGGGTAGACTCAAACACAGCTCCGAAAATGGTCGGGCTGATGTCCGCCCAGTCAAAGCCTGCACTTGCCTTATTGATAAGAATGTCAACTATTTCCTCGTTAAAACGGGGTATCTCTATGTTCTTTTTCGCAAACAGACCGCCGTTGACATACGGAAACGCTGCGAGGTCGTCGTCCATATACGGGTCACGGTCTTCTCGCTTTGTGTCAAGCACCTCAAACAGCTCTATCAGCTTTTTGCGGACTTCGCTTGCAGGGAATTTTGCAAGGTACTGCCCGAACATCTCGTGCGTGCCAAAGATGCCTGCGTCCTCTGCGTACAGACAGAACACCAGACGCACGCAAAGAACATTCAGAGATTTGAGCGTTTCGGGCGCATCGGGGTTTTTGTACTGCTTCTTGATAGCATCGTACATCTTTCCGACAAGCTCGCCGGCTTTCAAGGATATTTCCATTTCACGCTGGAGCATCTGCTTGTTCTTGTCTATAATAAAGCCAAAGCGGTCGAGGTCGCACAGCTGTATTTCCTCATAGTTGCTTTCAAAACCCTGTTTGTCAAGGTCGTGAATGCGGAACGTCTCAAAATTTGAAACGATGATGTAACGTGCTTTCTCCGACAGCGGCAGTTTCTGCGAATACTGCTCAGCCTGCTCGAACGGCGTAAGCTCCTCACCGTGGCGAGGCTCTTTCTTGTCGAGATCTATCCCAAGACTTTTCTGCTCGATAAGCACTCTCGTCTCGGGGATAAATGCGTCGATATATGTAGTGTGGTTCTTGTACTTTACAGGCTTTTCAAACTTGATGTGCTCGTCTGCGTTTGCCACGCCAAGCACCTTCTGCAGGAAACCGATCCAAAAGACATGAGTATCCTGTTTTTCGTCGCCTTTGCCAGCCCACATCTTAGCAAACTCTTTAGCCGCAGCCTTTTGTTCCTTGTCGGTCATTTCCGTTGCCCTCCTTATATAAGAGTTGGTTTTCTATATTGTAGCATAATAGCCCAAAAAAATCAATAAAGGGGATTGACAAGTCATTAAATAAGTGTTATACTCTAAAATAGAGCATAGTTATAAAAAAATAGAGCGATTAGTTGGAGGAGAATTGATGGCAAAAAATATATATCAAAGAGGCATTCGGCATTCAAGCGAACAAGTTATGAAGCTTATCGACGCCCGTGTTAATGATATTTCGGCACAAGGTAATCAGTCGATATCCTATATAATAGAAAATGCCATTCTGGATGGATTGTTTCCTAGAAACAAAGACGCACGAAACATTGTCATTAATTATCTGTACTCTGATAACGAGGAGAACAGAGTAAAAAAGACTCTTGAGAGCATTTTCATATGGAATTATACTGGCGTGGACTGGGAGGCTAAGCAAAGCAATTTTGGACCGTTGGTTAAATATATTCGATTTCATGCTTTCTGTTATCACAAACTTTCAGATAAAGATTTTCTTTTTCAGCGTTTCCTAAGACAATTTAGCGTATTGGTCGAACTCATAGAGGGTTGCTCTAATACTTATGAAGAACCGCCTGCAATGGTCAAAATGAGGGCTGAATGGGCAAGAACGCTTTACGATACTGCATGCAAAAAAGCTAATGAGATGAGTCTCAATATCTTTTTAGATGTTATAAGCGACAACTGGATAGAGTTGAATAGTTATTCAATTACCTATCAATGCCTTAGTTATATTGTATCAATGGCTGAATTTAAAGAAACCTCACAAGAAAGAAACGACCTTCTTGAAATTATAGAGCAAATATCGACTGAATGGTAACTAGTATTATAGCTCATTAGGTTAATCACACCTCGGTTTGTGTGAAAAAAACTTCTTCGATGCGTTGTATATCGGGCGGAACGCAAGAAAAATCCAATGAATAAATTGTAAACACCTATACGGCAAGTGTACGGCTTTTTGAAAAAAAGGTACGGCAATCGTACAGCATTGACACGGCAGAAGTACGGCACACGGCAAAAAGCATACGGCAAGTGTACGGCATTTCCGCTTACGTGTGGAGTTTCTTCGGAAAGAAAAGCTCGGATTTTCCGAGCTTCTGCAACAGAGTGTGGAAATCTCTTTATGCTCTTTAGAAATTCACCGAGTCTCATACCCTTACAAAGTGCAAAGGAGTGAACAAAATATGAACAGCAAGATTAAGTTTACAACGCGGCTTACACCGAATACCGACCTTTTAATTACCGACCTCGCCAGAGGAATGGACACGACAAAGAGTAATGTCGTGGAACAGGCGGTCAAGTTCTATGCAGAAGGCGGCAGGAACACCAAGACCGACGAGCTTGATGTGATGCGCAAGCAGCTCAACAAACTACAAGAACAGAATGAGCATTTGCTGAATATCATCAATTCTCTCTGCGTCGCTCTTGGCTACGACGACAACGCCGAGTTTGCTCCCGCAGACTCACACCCGAGCAAGTGGCTGCAAGAGAGCAAGAATTATCATCATCAGCGAATGCTCAAAATGAAAACTGAGAAGCTGATAAAGGAGTCTGAGCATCATTGACTCAAAAGGTTATAGAGCTTATCTTATATCCAAAAGCTGAACTGTTATACAGATAAAAAAGAAAGGAGAGTGACTTAAATGAAAAGTAAGAAGCAAGAGATTGCACTTCACAAAAAAGTCTGGTGCAAGATACGGTATTATCAACAGCTTCACGATCTGTCAAATAAAGACCTTGCGGCTTTTATTGGCGTGAGTGAGCGGACGCTTTTGGAATATGATAAAAACGCCGCAAATATAACGCTCGGTAAAATCGAGAACTTTTTGAAGTCCGAGGATTTGGAACTGAACGAGCTTTTAGGACTTTAAATCTACAAGAAAGAGGTGTACATAGTGCAAGCAAGAAAACTCCCAAGTGGCAATTATAATGTTGCCATAACTTATACTGATAGTTCTGGCAAAAGATTCTGTAAGTCATTTACAGCAGCTACCGAAGAAAAAGCAGTTAAAATGGCACAGGATTTTCTAAAAAGCATAGACAATCATTAAGATACCACTATATTATTAAAGGGTTTACAAACGGTCGAAGGTATGTTATAATCATATTGTAATCATAACTATCATTATATCATACCCCATAATTTGATATGAAATGAGGTAATGTAATGAAAGCAAGACTACTACCCAGCGGAAAGTATAGCGTACCTATCAACTACTATGATGAGTTTGGAAATCGAAAACAAACATCTCGCACAGCTGCCACCGAAGCAAAAGCATTGAAATTGGCTCAGGATTTTCTCGACAGCAAGAATACCATGCTCGATGATACCACTACGTTAAGAGATGCAACGAGGTGTTATATTGAAACTCGGGTTGGCATTATCCAGCCGACAACGATTCGCACTTACATTATTCTTGCAGAGAATGCGTTTAGGTGCTTGCAGAAAACAAGGCTGTGCGACCTTAGACCTGTTGACATTCAGCGTGCGATAAGCATTGAGAGCAAAAGGGCAAGCCCGAAATATGTCAAGAATGCATTCGGCTTGTTCAAGTCAGTGCTAAAGATGTTTGAGGTCGATGTAAACCTAAGCAGCGTTAAGCTGCCTAAAGTTGTCAGGAAAGAAAAGGAACTGCCCGAATTTGCAACGATATTCGATATTTTCAAGGGTGATGACATTGAGTTGTATGTGCTGTTGGCTGCGTGGCTGTCTCTGCGTATCGGTGAAGTCGCTGGTTTGCAGTTCCAAGACGTAGACGAGGAGCAAAAGCTGCTGCACATCAGACGGACTATTATTCCGACCAAGAGCGGCAATAAGCTGCGTGAGGGCTGCAAGACCGAGAAAAGTGCAAGGACACTGCAACTTCCTGACTACATACTCGAACTTATCAAAGCAATACCGCACGAGAATGACACCGATCAGATTCTTCAAATCACTCCAAGAGCACTCTACGGTCGATTTAAACGTCGAGTCGAGAAATACGGCATTGATATGACATTTCATGATCTAAGGCATTTAAACGCATCAGTGATGCTTATGCTTGGCATTCCCGATAAGTACGCTATGGAGCGTGGCGGTTGGGCGACGGACAACATTTTAAAATCAGTTTATCAGCAGACATTTTCGGCTGAACGCCTTAAAGTCGATGCGAAAATCGACGACTACTTCAACAGTATTGTTAAGAAAAACTGATGAACAGTCGAAGGAAAACTGATGAACACACAACATTTAAAATCATATTATCCCTATTCTACGGCTTTTGTGAGAATTCAAACAAGATGTTCGAATCCTTCTACCCCAGCCAGTGCACAGTGTGCACCGCAAAGCTCCCTTGCCCGTAACAGGGTGGGGGAGCTTTTATTTTGTCCGGTCCGCAGCTTGGCTTTGCGATAGGCTGTAGCGCAGCGTTTTTTTGTGCGTTTAGATGGTTTAAAGTCCGCTCCTCTTTTTTTGTTCACCATTCACATGGAAACCGCCTTTTGCATAGTGCAAGGGGCGCTTTTTTTGTCGTAATATGCCTATGGAAATGCCTTGATTTTTTACCTTGATTGTGCTATAATCAAAAAAAGATTTTTAAGTGAGGTGTTATTATGACAGAACTTATGGAATTTGTCGGACATATCCGCAACCATGAGGCTTTGTGTGCAGAGCTTGGTCTTGCTGCAGGTCTTAGCCGTGAGGAAAGGGAAAAACAGATACTGCTGAAAGGTTACGAAAAGTGGGGGAAAGCCCTGCCGGAGCATCTTTACGGTATGTTTGCCTTTTGTATCAAAGATGGGGAAAAGCTCTTTTGTGTTCGTGACCATTTCGGTACAAAGCCATATTACTATTATCTTACCGATGACGGCAAACTCCTTTGCGGAGCCAATATCCGTGATATTATGGCAAATGACGGCTTCAAAAAGGAGCTTAATGTGGATATGCTCCAGATATATATGTCCCTTACTTATGTAGGCGGCGAGGATACCTTCTTTAAGGGTCTGAAAAAGCTGATGCCCGGCTGCTATCTTGAATTTGAAGGCGGTAAGCTGAGTATCACACGTTACTGGAAGCCCGAATTTAAGCCTGATGAAAGCAGAACTCTCGAACAATGTGCTGATGAGATACATACCACCCTTGCACAGATGATGAAAGAGGTAAAGACAGACGATGAAACTGCGGAGTCTTTTCTCTCCGGCGGCGTAGATTCATCTTACGTGCTTGCCATGAGCGATGCAAAGATGTCTGATTCCTGCGGATACGATGACGAGAGATTTGACGAGTCGGGTCTTGCAAAGCAGACTGCTGATATTCTGGGCAGAGGAAATTCCCGCTGTCTTATCACCCCAAAGGATTACTTTGATATAGTGCCCTATGTTATGTACAATATGGAGCAGCCCCTTGGTGATGCCTCGGCAATTGCATTTGCTATCGCCTGCCGTGAGACAGCTAAACATACAAAGCTGTGCTACTCCGGCGAAGGCGCTGACGAGTTTTTCGGCGGATATAATATGTACCGCAACGCCGAGAGATACGGTGAAAATCTTAAAACCTTCTATGTGGGCAATACCAATATAATGAAAGAAGACGAGAAAAAGCTTATTTTAAAAAGCTATAACGAAAACGTGCTTCCAATAAATATCGCAAAGAAGATATATGAGGAAAATGAGGGATATGATCCTCTTACAAAAATGAGCGATGTGGATATACAGATCTGGCTTGAAGGGGATATTTACCTGAACGTGCATAAAATGAGCACCGCAGCAGGCCTTGAGATAAGAATGCCCCTGACCGACAGGAGAGTTTTTGATATTGCATCACGCCTGCCTTCACGCTTCAAGGTAAATGCCGAGCAAAATAAGGTCGCTTTCAGAACAGCAGCCGCAAAGGTGCTGCCCGAAGAGATCGCTTTCCGCAAAAAGCTTGGTTTTATCGTGCCCATAAGAATATGGCTTGCAGATGAAAACTATAACGCAGACGTTCGCAGGCTTTTTAACAGCGACATCGCTGAAAAGTTCTTTAACGTTGAGCACATCAAAGCTATATATGACGAGTACGTGGGCGGAAATTCCGACAACTGGAGAAAGATATGGACTATCTACACATTCCTTGTGTGGTATGAACAGTATTTTGTAAAACACTGATATGAATAAACAAGATGTATTGAAATGGGTGCAGGATACTTACGGTGTGGAGCCTGAAAGCCCGTGGGCAAAGTACCCTGAGGATATGGTGCTGCGGCATTTGAACAATAAAAAATGGTTCGGGCTGCTCATGACGGTGAACGCAGGTGTGCTTGGACTTGACAGAGATGAACAGGTGGATATACTTAACGTTAAGTGTGAACCCCTGGAGATAGATTTCCTCTCGCAGCAGCCGGGATTTTTCCACGGGTATCATATGAACAAGAACCATTGGCTGACGATTCTGCTTGACGGTACGGTTCCAATGGAAACAGTGTGCGGACTTATTGAGCACAGCTTTGACCTTACTGCACCAAAGATAAAAAAGAAGAAATAAAAAAACGAAGCCACGGCGGAAACTCCGTGGCTTTGCATTGACCCAAGTGAAATGAAAAAGAGAAGATGACAAAAATGAGCAAGAGAATGAGAAGAATAATGACTGTTTTTCCGTGGATAGAACTGTTATTATCAGTTCTGATTGTTGGTGGTATTCTTTTGTTGAGAAAATATCCCGATACGGTCACATATACTTATGAGAACAAAGAAATAATCAGCAGTTCACTTCACAAAAATATATCTTCCGCAGCCCTGACGTTGGGCTTTTGTATCGTTGTTGTCTGGTGCATAATTATTACCGCCGTTTGTATTTTCAGAAGGATCAAAACGGACGAGGATACCTCAAAGCTGTATTCTTTCACCTGGATAGTGACGGCTTTGTGTACAGTAATACTGTTTTTCGGGTGGTTTATATCTGAAGATTCTTTGCTTGGGGACTATGATCCTAAATGCTTTGAGTTTTCCGATGCTCAGCATACCGTTGTTATCGAGGAAGAATCCTGGCTGCTGGGAGGCTGGGGGAATATCTATCAGGTGGTTGATGACGGCAGCGCAAAGCGCCTTTCACGCTTTTCCACCGATGACGGTTACAGGAACGAGGGCAATTATCATATCAAGTGGCACGATGACAGCGCAGATATCACATACGGCGACGGAAACGGCAGCAAGAAAACCGTAACGGTCACCTTTGAGAGCTGATAATGTTCAGATCTATTTGTAAAATCTCCGCAAAACAGCGGAGATTTTTTCGTTTGCTATTGCACTATCTGATAAAATGTGTTATAATTAAACGAAACAAACTAATAACTCATACAGAGGTGATATTTTGAAACAGATACAATTTGCATATCAGGGCAAAGAAGCCTTTATCCAGGATGTGCGAAAGATCAAACAATGGTGCCACCAGAACCTTAGCTCTGTGGTGATGTTTGATATCTATTCGGAAATACTTGATAAAAGCGCCGTTGATACTATCTGTTCGGTGATAAAGACCGAGATACCGCAGGCAGTTTACAGCGGCTGTACAACTAACGGAAATATCATTCAGGGCGAGCTTTCAAAAAGCAATATATGTATAATCTGTACGGTTTTTGAATATCCGGATACAAGGATAGAGGTAATGCAGTACCGCATAGACGACGATAAAAGTTCACAGGTCGGAAAACAGGTTGTCGAGTATGTAAACAATAACAGCTGGATCAAGGCTGTGGAAATGTTTATTACCATTCGTGGCCTTTCCACAACGGAGATCTGCGGCGAGCTCAGTAAAATGCGTAAGGGCGTTGAGCTTTTCGGCGGTGGAGCTTTTGCAATAGATATAGACGAGCAGCTGGCTTACGTATTTTCCAGCGCAGGGGAATGTGAAAAAGGCTCTGTGGTGTTCAGATTTATCGGCGGAGATAATTTCTATGCACAAACATGGCAGATAAGCGGCTGGAAGCCCCTTGGCGAACATCATACCGTTACCAGATCCGAAGGAAAGGTGCTCTATGAGATAGACAACCAGCCTGCCTTTGATGTGTACTACAAATACCTGAATATTGAAAACGACAGATATTTTTTCAAAAACTCTCTGGAATTTCCCCTTATATACAAAAAAGGTGAATCTATCATTATGCGTGCCCCCACAGGAAGCACTCCCGACAGAGCATTGATGATGACAGCAAATATCAAAGAGGGTACCAGTGTAAGAATGGCTTACGGAGATCCGGAAACGATACTTCGTACCGTTATGAGCTACGGCGAGCAGGTGAGTGCCTTCCAGCCCCAGGCAATACGTATTTTTTCCTGCGCCGCAAGAAAATTCTTCTGGGGCAAAATGGCTGATACCGAAACAAAACCGTTCCATGGGCTTGCCCCCACTTCCGGATTTTATACCTCAGGTGAGTTTCTTCGCAGTGGAGATGAGCTTATCCAGCACAATGTGACCTTGGTTATCGCTGCCTTTCGTGAGGGAGAGGCTGTGTACGGACGGGGCGTTGATTTCAACATGAGAGGCTTTGAGTTCACAAAGCAGATCTCTGTTATAAGCAGACTTGCTAACTTTATCGAGGTTTCCACAGCAGAGCTTGAAAAGGCAAATCAAAAGCTTGAAAAGATGGCTGTTACCGACGGACTTACAAAGCTTTTTAACCGAATGAAGATACAGGATGATATTATAGATCTTGTAAGATCCGATGAAAAGGTCGCACTTATCATGATAGATATCGACGATTTCAAAAAGGTCAACGATACCTACGGCCATGACGAGGGAGATCTGGTGCTCAGATCTTTGTCCGACCTTATTATGGACGTGATAAATACCACAGGTATCCAGGCTTCAGCAGGACGCTGGGGCGGTGAGGAATTTATGGTTTGCATCTGGGGAGATGATGCACAAGGCGCACAGCAGATCGCCGAGCAGCTCAGACTTGGGTTCAATAAGATCAATTTCAAGGACGCAGGTTACCAGACTATCAGCGCAGGTGTGACCCACGCTCAGCAGGACGAGGACCCGGAAAAGCTTTGCATAAGAGTTGACGATGCCCTTTATGCTGCGAAAAAGGCCGGTAAAAACAGAGTAGTGACACTATAAAAACGGAGGTTCAAATGAAAATTACAAATGATGTTAAGTATGTGGGCGTAAACGACCATAAAGTGGATCTTTTTGAGGGACAGTATAAAGTTCCCTGCGGAATGAGTTATAACAGCTATGTTATCTTAGACGAAAAGATCGCTGTTATGGATACCGTTGATATCGGTTTTACCCACCAGTGGCTCGATAACCTTGAAAATACCCTTTCAGGCAGGGAGCCTGATTATCTTGTTGTTCAGCACATGGAGCCGGACCATTCGGGAAGCATAAGTGCTTTTGTGAAAAGATACCCCAATGCAGCCATCGTTTCTTCTTCCAAGGCTTTTGATATGATGATGAGGTTTTATGGTATTGAAGCTGATGGAAATAAGATCGTGGTCTCCGAAGGCTCTGCCCTTGAGCTTGGAAAGCACACTCTTAATTTTATCACCGCTCCGATGGTCCATTGGCCGGAGGTCATAATGACCTACGACAGCGCAGACAAGATACTTTTCACCGCCGACGGATTCGGAAAGTTCGGTGCACTTGATGTTCAGCAGGAATGGACGGACGAGGCAAGAAGATACTATATCGGTATCGTCGGAAAGTACGGCCCACAGGTCCAGAACGTGCTGAAAAAGGCAGCAGGGCTTGAGATAGAGCATATCTGCCCCCTCCACGGACCTGTGCTCAGCGATGATCTTGGAAAGTATATTTCACTTTACAATACCTGGTCAAGCTATGATGTGGAGGCTGAAGGAATAGTTATCTGCTACACCTCTGTTTACGGAAATACAAAAAAAGCAGTTGAGTCCCTTGCCCAGAAGCTGAAGGAGAAAGGCTGTCCCGAGGTCGTAGTAAATGATCTTGCAAGGTGCGATATGTCAAAGGCTGTTGCAGACGCTTTCAAGTACGGTAAGCTTGTGCTTGCCACCACAACATACAACGCAGAGATCTATCCGTTTATGCGTGAGTTCATAGACCATCTCACCGAAAGAGGGTTTAAGAACCGCACAGTTGCATTTATTGAAAACGGCAGCTGGGCGCCTCTTGCGGCAAAGATAATGAAAGAAAAACTTGCCGTTTGTAAGAATATCACCTTTGCCGAGCCTGTGGTAAAGATAATGTCAGCTATGAACGCTGATAATGCTCAGCAGATAGATGAGCTTTCCTCCGATCTTTGCCGTGACTATATCGAGCGTTCCGGCGAGTTTGCAAATAAAAACGATATGTCTGCACTTTACCGCATTGGATATGGTCTTTACGTTGTTACCTCCAACGACGGCAAAAAACATAACGGGCTTATTGTAAACACCGTCACACAGGTTTCCGACAGCCCCAACAGGATAGCTGTAAATATCAACAAGGCTAACTATTCCCACCACGTTATCAAGCAAACGGGCATACTTAATGTTAACTGTCTTTCTGTGGACGCTCCTTTCAGAGTTTTTGAGCGTTTTGGTTTCCAAAGCGGCAGGAATACAGATAAGTTTGAAGGCTTGAAAACCACCTGTTCCGACAACGGGCTGGTGATACTGGGCGAGTATATCAATGCTGTTATGTCCTTGAAGGTGGAGGACTATGTAGACCTTGGCACCCACGGAATGTTTATCTGTTCTGTAACCGAAGCAAGAGTTATCAGCGACAGGGATACAATGACTTATACCTATTATCAGAATAATGTCAAGCCAAAGCCGCAGACCGAGGGCAAAAAAGGCTGGGTATGCAAGATATGCGGATATATCTATGAAGGGGAGGAGCTTCCCGAGGATTATATCTGTCCTTTGTGCAAACACGGCGCAGCAGATTTTGAAAAGATAGTTTAAAATCTGAAATAAACAGGAGAAAAAATTGCGAAACCAAAAGAGAGCTGTACACTCCAAAAGGAAAGTGTAAAGCTCTCTTTTTTCGGTAATATGTGATCGTTAAATGTGCATAGCGTCTGTAACAGTAATGCTTTGCAGATTTGAATGGAATATCCCGCCGTGTTTTTCCCCTTCAAATACCAGCTCTCCGTCTTTATATGCACAAAGCTGTGCCGTGGGGAAATCGTCCCATTTGTTTTTATCCAGCGGTTTTGTGGCAAATATATACCCACTTGCATATTTACAGTATTTCATGGTTTCTTCCATGTTCTTGTGTACATAAAGCAGCTCGCCGTCATAAATAATAAGATTCAGCTTGTTGCGGTATGACATCTCACAGACGAATTTATCAACGATCGAAAACCTTTGTTCTGCACTTAGAATTTTCTTTTGTTTTGTATTTATAGTTTCAATAAGGTATAAAAACATAGCCTCGGAATCGGTGTCGCCAAGTCTGTCTTTATATGTGTGGACCAGCCTTCCGGCGTTGTAGATCGTTCCGTTGTGGATAAGTGTCCACTGCCTGCCTGAGTTGTCCCGGGCACTGAACGGATGGCAGTTCAGTGTGCAGATCTTTCCCACAGTTGCATAGCGTATGTGACCAAGAACAACATTTTGCGGGGATATGCTGTCAAGTATCCCGGAAAGCTCACGGCTTTCGCTTGCCTTGAGGCTATCTTTTACGCAGCCGCCGCTGTACATAAGTCCCCAGCCGTGTGGGTTGTCGTCACAATGGGAAAAGAAATCCCGCAGCGGTTTGCGAATATCTGTGAGTTCTCTTGCAGTAAATCCGAGAAGCTCGCACATTGGTATCACCCTTTTCAGCGTTAGGATAAATGTCCTTGACGTGTATGGACATACAAGGACGATGATAAAGCTTGCAGCGCTGGCTCTCCAGCAGCTCCAGTGCCCTTGGAGCGTCTGAATAAAACCACATCATGCTGTCTATTATCTGCTCGGCTTTTTTGATAATGGGCACTCCGCCCACCTCAACGCCAACAAGGTTCAAAAGTGCGGCGGACCGGTGATCATTTACCGCATTGCTTTGGAGGCTTGGGGTAAATTCAAAATCGGGCAGGGTGGAAAGATACATCAAAAGCAGATGTGCAAATTCAAAGCTTTCTTCATTTACACCAAGGGGCTGTTTCGGGTCAAGGTCAAACATTCGCAGTTCAATATGGCTGACACCGTTTTTGAAGTTTTCAATGGTGTTTTTACCCTTGGGCTTCAAGCGCACGGGAAGATAAAGCTCAGACCCGTCAAACAGCTTTCCGCTGTCCACATAGCTTTGGATGCTGCGTGTGAAGCTTTCCATATCGCTGCAGTCGATAAAGGGCACAAAGCTGTTCCAGTAGCCTCTTTTTGAATTTCTTATTGAAGAATATATACTTCTCACGCCGCCTTTTGCACCATCGTTGTCAAAAGATCTGTCGTAAACCGGGCTTGATGCCGTAAGCAGCAGGATCAGCCAGCTATGTATACAGGCTTGCTTATAAAGGCGAAGATAGAATTTGTTTTTAAAGCTTTCAAGATCCTGCGTGTCACAGATCGAGCGAAGATACTCGTCGCTGAATGAAAAATTGAAATGCACCCCGGAAAAGAGCATAAGACGTTTTCCATACCGCTTTTGAAGCTTTAACCTGTATTCGGTCTTGCTTTTTTCCTTGCCTGTGAACTGAGCGATGTCTATTTCGTTTTCACCCTCTATATAAGGCGGATTGCTGTACATCCAAAGGCTTTCGCCATTTTTAGACAGCTCGCACCGCACAGTCCGGTCAAGCCTTGCAAGCTCGCTGACTGCATCGTGTACACTGCTGCAAACAGGTGTTATAAGCTCTATCTGGTTTTCACAAAAATCCCTTGTTATGGCACTGTCTGTAAAGGTGTGCGGGGTATGAGCAAGTCTGCCGTTTTTATCAACACGCAGCGTTTCCCGCTCAAGTCCGAAATTTCCCTTGTAGTATAGCTCGTTTTTCATTTTTACTTACCTCTTGGTTTCTTATGGCATAAAAGCTGATCTGAATTGTTGCAGTTGTGTCTTTTATATTGTTCGCCCGCTTGCCTTTTGGACAGATCACTCTATACCATAGAGTACAGGGCTATATAATCGTTTATTGACTTACCGTCCTTTATCCCTTCAAGCATCTGCTTTGCAGGGTTGGTAAGGTGGTGTGCCCGCTGATAAAGAACATCAAGATACTGCTCCTCGTTTTTTCCTCGCAGCTTCAGACCGTCCCTTGCAAGATCTAAGATCCTTGTAAGCTGATCTTTCAAAAGATCTGTGTCTATGAAATCCGGCAGCTTTGTTTTTGAAAGCATATTCTGAAGCTCTGCTGAGCTGTAACCGTGCCCGTAGATGACCTTGTCGTTTTCAAGCAGCTGTTTAAGTTCCGAAAGCTTGCCGGCAAGCCCCGTATGAAACGCAGAAACACTCATAACGTCTTTAATTGGCTGACAGCAGGAGCTGCGGTATTCTATGGTCCCTCTGAATGTCAGGTCTTCAAACTTGAAGGTACGCAGATATTCAAGATCGTTTTTCTCTGGGGCAAACATTATTGTTTTATACTCTTTGCCGTCAAACTCCTCTGCACAGATCTTTTCACGGCTGAAATATTCCCCTACCGAAATTGGCTGAAAATCAACGTATTTTCCGTTTCGTATGGTACAGTATATGGACTGGGACTTGATATACTCCAAAAGCTCGTCGATACTCTCAAGCTTTTGCAGGAACATTCCCACATTGTGAGGATTGAATCCCTGCATACTCCGCTCCCAGAGCATATTTCTCACACAAAGATAGTCTGGATATTCGGGAAGATATGAATTTGCAAAAATCAGGGACTTATACGGCTCAAGAAGACCGAAGGTGTTTATGGTGTCAATAAGTGAATCCTTTTGCACATCAAGCTGTACCTGCGAGGCACTTGTAAAGGTGCCGAACTCAGGGAATTCGTGAAAGCGCCGGTCAAGCTCAAACTGATATTTACGGTAGGAGTGAAGGTAGTGGTATAACATCCTGTAACGCTCGTTGGGAACAGGCTTGTTGTAGTTTACAGCGTAATTGGGGTTTATACCCATGCCTGTGAGCGTATAGCCGAATTTTGCAAACTGTTGCTGAAGAAAGGTATAGAGCTTTTTGAAGCGCTCATGTATCTTAATAAGGTCATCGCCCACACCCATTGACAGTTCAAGATTTGAGTAGCAGCAGTCAAAGGAAAGGTTGTCCCCGTTTGATCTGTCGGTTATGGAATTTATGCACCCGTTGTCATCCTTACTTTGAACATCAAATCCGAAATGTCTGCGAAAAACGTCGGATACTTCCAGCACGGCTTTCTCCTCAACTGGTTCTCCGCTGAGGTTTACCACAGGCATCTCTATCTCAATGCCGATAGAAAAATCACGCTTTTTTTCGGTGGGTCTGATATACTTGTCATAAATAGCACGGTCAAGCTCTTTCATAATGGTGCCTCGCTTTTTCATATCTTGAAAGGACTAACCTATCTAATAGGTAGGTTGCTATGCGTACAGTATAGCACTTTAATCCTACCTTGTCAATAGGCTGATAAAGAAAAGCGCATTTTTTACATATCATAAATAAAATAAAAGCCCGGCATATTGCAATTATCATAAAACCGTGTGTGTCCTTTGACAGTAGGAACAGCCCTGTGCAAGAGGACAAGTTTTTTATGTTGTTTCCAAATTTGTGTGATAATGGCATACTATCTGCCTATTGAGCTGAGCAAGCCGGCAGAATAACAAATTTCTGAGAACGAATAGATAAAAATAGAGCTTTGCACGTCGAAAAAAAGTGCAAAGCTCTTGTTTTTACATCTCTTTTATCAGTTCATTCATTGAATACAATCCCGCAGGCTTTCCTGCAAGGAAGCAGGCTGCGTTTACCGAGCCCACGGCAAACACCTGCTTTGAGTGCGCCTCGTGTTTAAGGGTTATGACCTCGTCACGACCTGCGAAGATTATCTCGTGGGTGCCAACGATAGTGCCGCCTCTTACTGCGTGCATACCGATCTCGGTCTTTGTTCTTTTTGCCCTTACCGAGTGCCTGTCGTAAACATAGGTGTACTTGTTGTCAAGCTCCTCGTTTATAGCGTTAGCCAGCATTATTGCTGTTCCGCTGGGTGCGTCTATTTTCTGGTTGTGGTGCTGTTCAATGATCTCGATATCAAACTGTTCACCCAGTATTGAAGCTGCCCTCTTTGCAAGGTCGGTCAGCAGGTTTATCCCAAGAGACATATTGAATGTAAAGAAAACAGGTATCTGCTGTGCAGCCTTGTTTATCTTTTCGATCTCTTCTTTTGAATAGCCTGTTGTGCCGATCACCAGAGCCACCGAGTTCATGGTGCAGTACTCGATCAGACTGTCAAGGCTGGCAGGATTTGAAAAGTCTATTATTACATCAGGCTTTTCAGGCATTTGCGAAACTTCCCTTATTATCTCAAAGTCCGAATACCTTTCACCAAATTTATCAATACCGCAAACAGTCTTGCAGTCCTCTCTGGATGCTATGACATCAGCAATAAAATGTCCCATCTTTCCGCTTGCACCGCAAATTGCAATGTTTATCATATTATCATTCCTTTTCTTTTATTATTCCAATCATACTACGATAAATCAGAATTTATCATCATACGCATGGTGAATAATCGGGCTGGAACTCTTTGAAAAGAGTTCCCCCCGAGCCCCCCTCAGAAACTTTTTAATGAT
>ONMZ01000012.1 GCA_900319075.1 uncultured Eubacteriales bacterium | reverse complement strand
ATCATTAAAAGTTTTAGGAAAGGGGTTCGGGGAATAACCCTTTTTCAAAAGGGTTTTCCCCGATTACTCCGCAAGGGTGCTGCGGTAAATTCCGATTTATCGGATTATTTTCCAACACAGAACTTGCTGAATACGTTATTGACCACCGCTTCGGTAGCCTTTTCTCCCGTAAGCTCCAAAAGGGCGTTTGCAGCAAAGTCTATCATCACCGTAACAGCGTCCAGAGTCTGTCCCGAGCGGAGGCTTTCCAGTGCGCCGGTAAGGTAGCGGTGTGCGGTCCTGACGCAGTGCATCTGTCTTTCGTTTGCAAAAATATCGCTGCCCGGGTCGTAATCTGCGGTGCCGAAAAGCTCCTCCACCGCACTTTGCAGATCTTCGATACCCTGACCGTTCTTTGCGGATATCTCTATGACCTTGCCGTATTTCTCCAGCTGTGCTTTGTCCGCAGCCGATTCAAGATCGGTCTTGTTGAGGATCAAAAGCCGTTTTTTATCAAGCCCCGAAATATATTCCAGCAGCTGCCGATCCTGTGCGTCAAGCTCACGGGACGAGTCAAACACTGCCAGTATAAGCATTGCGCTGTCAAGCCGCTTTTTCGCAAGCTCCACACCGAGCTTTTCCACCTTGTCTGCGGTTTCGTGTATCCCTGCGGTGTCGGACAGCTTCAGTATAACCCTTCCCAGCCGGACACTTTCCTGCACAACATCTCTTGTGGTCCCTGCAACATCGGTGACTATGGATCTTTCAAAGCCAAGAAGCATATTCATCATAGCCGATTTGCCCACATTCGGCTTGCCGGCGATACAGGTGTCGATGCCGTTTTTGAATATAAGTCCACGGTCGTAATTTTCAAGTATCCTGTCAAGGGATCTGACACCCCCGTCAAGGCTTTTTTCCAAAGCGGTCTGTTCCACCGCAGGAAGATCCTCCTCCGGGTAGTCCACCCACGCCGCAAGCTCTCCGAGAATGTCCACAAGCTTGTCCGTAAGAGCCTTTATCTGTTCAAAAAGCTTTCCGCTGCGTGCAAGGTTCGCCGAGTTAAGGGCGTATTCCCCCTGTGCGGAAATGGTGTCCATTACCGCCTCAGCCTGGGTCAGAGACATCTTTCCGTTTAAGAAGGCACGCTTTGTAAACTCTCCCCTGTCCGCAGGCTCCGCCCCGTTTTCAAGGCACAGCCGCAGCACTCTTTTTGTAACGTATATACCGCCGTGGCAGGAGATCTCGCAAACATCCTCGCCTGTATAAGACCTGGGGGCACGAAAAACGGTAAGCACACCGTCGTCCACAGCTTTGTGACCGTCAACGATCTGACCGTAGGCGCAGCTGTACCCTGCCATAGAGGACACATCGCCGCAGCTCAAGGGTCTGAAAACAGCCTTGGCTACCTTTAAAGCGTCCTTTCCGCTTATGCGTATAACAGAGATGCCCCCCTGTGCAAGAGGTGTTGACACCGCACATATAGTGGACACGAAAACTTCCCCCTTTTTGACTTTAACACATATTATTGACCAATGTATTATACCATAATAAATGTCTTTTGTAAAGCATCGCCTTTTTTTGTTTTGCAAAAGTTCAAATACTGTTGAAAATTCCTCGGAGTTGTGTTATAATATATCTTGATTTTGCGGTCCTTGTTTTAAAACGCTGCCCTTGTAAGGCGGTGGTGGTGGGGCTGCATCGTAAAAAACTCAAAAAGAGGGAAATCGCAATGGAAGCTGTTATGGACAGACCGGGGTTCCTTAAAAGCCCGGCAAAAAAACAAAAGGAAAAATATCTGCTGCTGTTTATCGTATCCTTTGGGATAATGATGCTGTCGTTTTTGCCCAGAATGATACTCAACGGAGGTATCTTTACCTATTACGGCGACTTCAACTCCCAGCAGATAATGTTTTATCAGCACGCCCATGATTCCGTTCAGGCAGGCAACCTGGGCTGGGACTGGGGCACCGATCTGGGCTCAAGCTTTGTGGGGTCATACTCTTTCTATCTTCTGGGTTCGCCGTTTTTCTGGCTTACTACCCTTTTCCCGTCCTCTTTTGTACCGTATATGATACCCTGGCTGCTTGCCCTTAAAACCGCTGTGGCTTCGGTATTTGCCTATGCGTATATAAGACGCTTTGTCAAGGATCCGTCGGCTTGCTTTATCGGCGGACTTCTTTACGGCTGCTCCGGATTTCAGATCTACAACGTCTTTTTCAACCACTTCCACGATGCCACCGCTCTGTTCCCCCTTATACTTATAGGCTTTGAGCGCTTGGTGGTGGACAACAAAAAAGGCGGCTTTGCCCTTGCTATGGCAATAAACGCCATAAACAGCTACTTTTTCTTTATCGGCGAGTGTGTTTTCCTTGTGGTGTATTTCTTTTTGCGCTGCGGCGATAAGGAGTTTCGCATCACCTTCAAAAAGTTCTTCTGGCTTATCTTTGAAGCTGTTATCGGAATAGCCCTTGCAGCCTTTATGTTCCTGCCGGCGTGTATGGATATTGTGGAAAACCCAAGGCTTACCGAAAGGCTCTGGGGACTGGATATGGTGGTCTACAACGAGTCCACCCGTATCCCCCGTATCTTCCAGGCGTTCTTTATGCTCAACGATATGCCTGCAAGAATAAATATCTTTGCCTCCGACCGTGCAAGGTGGGCATCTTTGGCAGGATATCTGCCTTTGTTCTCCATGGCGGGAGTTATCGGCTTTATGCGCACAAGGAAAAAGCATTGGCTCACACGCTCGGTGTATGTATTCATGATAATGGCGTGCGTGCCTATACTTAACAGCTCCTTCGTAATGTTCAATGCCTCCTACTACGCAAGGTGGTATTATATGCCTATCCTGCTTATGTGCCTTATTACCGCAAAGGTCATCGCAGAGAAAAAGGACGATCTGAAAAAAGGCTTTATACCTGTGCTTGCGGTGGACGTTGTGATCCTGGGCATCGGACTTCTGCCCAAGGACGAAAACGGCAAGCTGGTATTTGCCAGACTGCCAAAATACCCTGAGTTTTATTTTATACAGGCAGCTGTGACCATTATTATGCTTATACTGCTTGCGGTGCTTATCTACCTTATGGGAAGCTCCACCGGCGAGGAGCTGCTGGCAAGGATACGCCTTAACTTCAAGCGTGCCGCCTGCATACTTACCGCCGTTGCAGCGGGAGTTTGTATGTTTACCTGTGTGACCTACGGCTCTATGCAGACCGAGTCGCCAAAGGACTATATCGCCCGTGGCATCAACGGCTCGGAAAAAATGGATATGGATCTTTTTGAAAAACAAAGCTCATATACCAACCCCACAAACAGCTTTTACAGGATAGATACCTCTCCCGACGTGGATAACTGGTGTATGTTCTGGGGACTTTCCTCTATGCGCTGTTTCCACAGCGTGGTCAACACCTCTATCATGGAATTTTACACCGAACTGGGACAGACCCGTGACGTTGCATCAAGGATCGAAACACAGCTTTACGGTCTGCGAAGCCTTTTGTCGGTAAAGTATTACTTTGACCAGTCCCAGCTTCCCAAGGGCGCCACACAGGAATACACCGGCAACCTTATAGGATTCAGCTTTGCCGGCAGACAAAACGGATTCAGGATCTATGAGAATAAAAACTATATCCCAATGGGCTTTGCCTTTGATTATTATTGCAGCAAAGAGGATATAAAGGGCATGACCGACTCAAACAAATCAATTGCCCTCACAAAGGCGCTGGTGCTTGATGCAGATACGGTGATGAAGTATTCCGACTATGTAAAATATACCGTGTTCACACCGTCGGATTATACCGTTGCGGCTTATACGGAAAACTGTGAGCAAAGACGTGCTCAGAGCTGTTCTTATTTTAAGGAGTCCACAAATGGCTTTGACGCAAAGATAACCCTTAACGACAAAAAACTGGTGTTTTTCTCCGTGCCTTACGACAAGGGCTGGAAAGCTACCGTCAACGGCAAGGATGCCGAGGTCATAAAGGTCGACTTCGGTCTTTGTGCAGTTGCCTGCGATAAGGGAGAAAACGAAATAAACTTCACCTACCGCATGAGATACTTTACCGAGGGACTTGTTATCACCGGCACAGGCGCAGTTATCTGGCTGACCTACGTGGTGTTCTTCAGACGTGAGGACATAGCAGGCTTTTTTGCAGGAAAAAAGAAGAAGGCTGAAAAGGCTGATGAGGACGGAGCCGGCGAGGACGATGACACCGGTGAAGATACTTTTGATGACGAAGGCGCACAGGAAACAAGTGATACCGATCACCCTGAAGCGGCGGACAAGGACGAGCTTCTTGAAGATGTGCCTGATGAGGAATATGAGGACCAGATGAAAGAGCTTGACAGTCTTGACAAAACGGAGGAAGAATAAATGTACTCAATAGAAAAAACGGTTAGCTCCAAAAAAGTATATGACGGAAAAGTTGTCCAGCTCTACTGTGACGATGTGGAGCTTGACAACGGGTACAAGACCTTTCGTGAGGTGGTGCGCCACCCGGGGGGAGTGTGCGTTGTGGCGCTGGACGAGCAGGAGAATGTTTACCTTGTCCAGCAGTTCCGCTATCCTTATAAAGAGGTCCTTACCGAGCTGCCCGCAGGCAAGCTTGAATACGGAGAGGATCCGGAGACCTGCGGACGGCGTGAGCTGAAAGAAGAGGCAGGAGCGGAGGCGGAGAGCTTTGAATATCTGGGAGTGCTCTACCCTACGGTTGCCTATAACACGGAAAAGATACATATGTATCTGGCAAGGGGATTGAAATTTTCCCAGCAGCATCTTGACGAGGGAGAGTTTCTTGATGTAAAAAAAATGCCCCTTAAAGAGGCATTTCAAATGGCGATGGACAATAAGCTACCCGACTCAAAGACCCAGCTGGCGATCATAAAAGCCTATCTGAGGATCCATGGGATCTGATTTACACAACAGAAAAGACCCGATTTAATGTCGGGTCTTTTTTTATGCAATGTCGTTTGTGAAGCCAAGCATTACCCAGTAATGTGAGGTCACTTTTTCGCCGCTTTGTATCTCCTCGAGGGTAGCGCATACGACCGAGATCTTTTTGATGTTGGCGTTAAGGATATTGTCCTTGTGCTTTTCTGATGCAAGCCACCTTCCAAGTGCAAACTCCGGCTTTCCGTCATCGCCGTCCCAGCCCCTGCACAGGTTCTCAACGCTTTCGTAATCACGCTTGAGAAGATATGCTTTAATGCCAACGTTGGAGAAAACGGTGGAGTAGTGTCTGCTTCCGCCAACAGCCCTTGCGGCAGGTCTGGTGTGTGCGTCCTTTGGATAGTAGGTATACTCCTCCGCCCTCATCTTTGCCGCATCAAGGAGTTTTCCGTGGGTATCGGCAGCAACGTCTGTTCTGATTCCTCTGCTCTTTAAGAGGGAAACAAACTGTGCGGAGTAATCCTGAATGCTCTTTATCTTAACGTTTCTTCCGTCGTTTTGCGGATAGATCGGGTTTGCGATCACAACATTTCCGCCGGAGGAACTGCTTGCGGCTGTTTTCTTTGTAGTCGCCTTAGTCGTCGCCTTTGTGGTGGCTTTTTGGGTGTTCCATGTTTCAAGAGTCAGCGCCGTTGTGTCTGTGCCGTCCCAGTTTGCTATGGTCTGGCGTGGGGTGGTAGTGGTGGTGGAAGCTGCGGTGGATACGTCCGATGAATTTGCCGGCATCAGCTTCTTGCCGCCGATGGTAACGCTGTCCTCGGATACGTTCACGACCTGTCCCCCGTGCTGGAAATAGGTAAGAGTCTTGCCCGACGTGTCGGTCACAGTAACTCCCTGACCGTTCCTTGCCGTCTTAATGGTAAGCTCTGTTCCGTCGTCTGCTTTGAAGGTGCTCTGAACCACCTCTTTGCCGTCTTTATAAAGCTTGAACTTGCCCGAACTCTCGTGTTTGAGCACAAGTCCGCCGCCGAGATCATAGCTGGAATAAGCTCTGTCGGTGTAAGCCATTTTCTTTCCGCCGTAATAGATCTCGTCGCCCTTTTTCTCCACCTTCAGTTTGTTGAAAACAAACTCGGTTATCTCCGTGTCTCCCTTTTTAAAGGTGACCTTGTTGTCTTTGCAGGTGATCTTTATAATGTCCTTGTTGTCTGCCTCCACCTCGGCGCTTTCCACAAGTACGCTGTCCTTGTTTTTCAGCCGGAAGATGTTGTCCTTATCCTTGAAAAGGGTGTAGTCGTACATATGTATGTACAAAACTGTCTCTTCCCCTGCTGAGGCAGATGTATTAACTGCCCCGGAGGCAGCGGTGGCTGTTGTGGTAGTGGTCTGAGCTTCCCTGCTGCTGTCGCTGTCTGTGGAGGAGCTGTCTGTGTAAGACTTGTCCTGCTCGGCGATAGATAAAGTTGTGTCCTGAGAGGATATATCCGTCCTGTTGTCCGACTGCCATGAGAAAAGTGCAAGGCACGAAGTCAGAACTGCCAGACACAGAAAGGTCCTTTTAAGCTTTCCTGCTCCGCTCACTTTACTCACCTCCTTGAAAATGCGTACAATACCTTAGCTTAAGTATAGCACATATGAAGTTTAATTTTAATGCACAAAAGCAGTACCTCTTTCTTAAATTTTTTTATCTGTTTTGCATATCTGTTCTATGTTTTTACTAAACATTCCCTCTGCCCCGCTTTTTTTGTCTTAATTTTACCAGAATATAGCAAATTTTGCTCCGATCCGGCGGTATCTTTCGGGAAAATTCGCCCCGATTCCCCATTGTTCCACGTGGAACATTTCAGATCTGTGAGATCTGAGCATCCTGCTGTTCCTGCTGCTCCCCTGCCGGAATGGTAATGATGTACTCGATGTACCCTTGGTGCTCCACCTTTCGTGTGTCCGCCCTGACCCCTGCAAGGCGCATGACCTCGACTGCCTTGTCCACGGTATTAAAAAACATCTTTACGTCCTTCAGCAGTCCTGCGCTTTTCCTTATGGATCTTTCTCTGAGTGCTTTCTCCTCCCGGGCGTTGATATAGCTCTCCAGCTGGCTCACCGTCCACTTCCCTTTTACCGCCTTGAGAAGTATCTCTTTGCGCCCCTCGGGCTGGTCTATTCTTAAAAGGGCACGGGCGTGCCGCTCGGAAAGCCCGGTGTCGGTGATGATGTCCTGTTCTTCTTTGGTGAGCCTGAGGAGCCTTAGCTTGTTTGCCACGGTAGACTGTGCAAGTCCCAGCCGCACCGCCAGCTCCTCCTGGGTCAGCCCGTAAAGACGTATAAGCCTTTCCATTGCCTGAGCCTCTTCAAAAAATCCCAGCTGGCTTCGCTGGATATTCTCGATAAGGGACATAACTGCGCTGCGTCCTCTGTCGGCGTTTATAAGTATACACGGTACGGTGCTCATGCCTGCCATTTTTGCCGCACGCAGCCTTCGTTCACCGGAGATAAGCTCAAAGCTTCCCTCGGTCCGCCGCACGGTAAGGGGCTGGATTATCCCGTCCTGAGAGATGCTTTTTGCAAGCCCTGTAAGCTCCCCCGGAGAAAAATACTTTCTGGGCTGGTTGGGATTTGTTCGGATATCCCCCACCGAGATGTCAAATATCTTCCCCACCTCTTTGACCCGGTAAAGCTCTCTTTTGTGCTGCCGTGAGAAACTCCCCTCCGCCGTCAGGTCGGTCTCCTCCCCCACAAGTACCCTGTCCAATGCTTTTTGTAAAATGCTCATGCTTTCGACCTCCTTTTGCCTCTATTTTAACATAGCCCCCGCCGTGGCTCTATACCCTTATCACAGAAAAATAAACAAAAATTACGGCAAATTTCCTTTCCCCTCCCCCGGATCCCCTTGTTTTCTCCCCTGTTCAACAAGGGGTTTTCCGAGTCCTGACGAAAAATGTTCCACGTGGAACATTTTGAACGAACAACAAAAAATTAAAAAAAGGGCTATGCAAAAAGAAAAAAATGGTGTATAATAAAAAAGCACCATGCAGCAAAAATAAGATCAGCTGCCGGCGGCAGGTGGAAAGGAGGACACGCATCAGGCGTGTGGATAAAATGGGAAAGATAATTGCAGTTTCAAACCAAAAAGGCGGTGTGGGGAAATCCACCACCGTGGTAAATCTGGCGGCGGTTTTCGGCGCAAGGGGCGAAAAGGTGCTCATCGTTGATTTTGACCCCCAGGGAAACACCACGACCAGCCTTGGAATATCAAAAAAGAGTATCCGCAACACTATCTATGATGTGCTCCTGGGGGATTGCGAGCTTCAGGAGGCGGTTGCAGCCTCTGCTTTCAGGGGGGTTTCGGTGGTCCCCACAACACAGGATCTTGCCAGCGCATCTGTTCAGCTCCTTACCATGGAAAACAGAGCCATGCGCCTCAGGGAGTGTATCAAGGACGCAGCCGATTTTTATGACCACATCTTTATAGACTGCCCCCCCACATTGGATATGCTCACCATAAACGCCCTTGTTGCGGCGGATTCAGTGATAATACCCATACAATGCGAGTTCCTTTCCCTTGAGGGATTGGTGGAGCTCCACCAGACGGTGAGCAGGGTCCGTGAGACCTGGAACAGCAAGCTTGAGGTCGAGGGTATCCTTTTCACCATGTGCGTTGCACGGTATAAGCTTACCGAGCAGATCATCAAAGAGGTGAAAAAGCATTTTCCCAAGGAGACCTTCTCAACGGTGATACCAAGAAACGTTGCCATCTCGGAAGCCCCCAGCTTCGGAGAGCCGGTTATATACTACGAAAAGAAATCAAAGGGCGCAAAGGCTTACGAGGAGCTTGCCAAAGAAATGGTGAAGCGTGAAAAAAAGAAAGCCAGAGAAAACGCCCCAAAGGATAAAGAATAAATTGTTCCACGTGGAACATTTTGCAAAAGGAGAGATATAATGAGCAAAAAAGCACGAATGAACAGGGGACTTGATGCACTTTTCAGCGACAATTTTTCCCCTTTAGCTGAACAGCAGGAACAAAAACAGCAGGAGCAGGAGGATAAAAAAGGGATAACAACCATCAGCATTTCTCTGGTGGAGCCTAACAAGGGTCAGCCGAGAAAGGATTTTGACCGGGAGAAAATACAGGAGCTTGCAGACAGCATAAAGGAAAACGGATTGCTCCAGCCTATACTCGTTACCCCCCTTGAAAACGGGGGATACCGTATCGTGGCAGGGGAAAGACGCTGGAGGGCGGCACGCCTTGCAGGGCTCAAAGAGGTACCCGTTTATGTGAGGGATCTCAGCGAAAAACAGGTAATGCAGCTGGCGCTTATTGAAAATATACAAAGGCAGGATCTGACCCCCATCGAGGAGGCAAAGGCTTATAAGCAGCTTATGGATAAGTATTTCATGACCCAGCAGGAGCTGGCAAAGGCGGTGGGGAAGTCCCGCTCGGCTATTGCCAATGCGGTAAGGCTGCTGGAGCTGGCGGAGCCGGTGCAGAAATATCTTGACAGGGGAGAGCTGTCTGTGGGTCACGCAAAGGTGCTTGCAGGACTGAGCGATGAGCAGCTCCAGGTGCAGGCAGCAGACCTTGCCCTCAGCGATGGGCTTTCGGTGAGAGAGCTGGAAAACGAGGTCAAAAAGCTTGTGCAAAGCGGTGAAAAGGGAACACAGGCAAGGAAAAAAACTGTTTCGCTGAAGCACGAGGATCCGTTTTTGAGAGAGTTTGAGGTAACCGTCAACGGCAGCTCCAGCATAAAGGCAAAAGCCAAGCTTACAGGCAAAGGAGAAAAGGTGGTCAATATAACTATCCCCAAGTCTGTGGAGTCGGCAGAGGTGTTATCCGCTCTGGCACAGGTGCTGGTGAAGTTCTGACCTGTCCGGGGTAATGTACATAACGGTATGATAATAAAAAAACCGGTGATCGCTTTTTATGGCAGTCGCCGGTTTTATTATATTGCCCTTTTTTGCCTTGATCTGTGGATAAGGAACGATTTTTTCGTGAAAATAATGCCGATAACAGCTTTTTGAGAACGGGGCAGTCAAGGGCTTGATTTTTTGGAATATATATGATATAATACCCTTTTGTTAGCAGCTGCTAACAAGTGAATGAGGTGTGAGATCATGTGGATAAAAGTTTTGTACGGTATACTGATACCCCTTGTGGGTACGAGCCTGGGTGCAGCTTGTGTATTTTTCCTCAGAGGGGAGATAAACGACAAGCTGCGCAGGAGCCTTTCGGGCATGGCGTCGGGCATCATGGCTTCGGCATCCTTTTTCAGCCTTTTGCTGCCCTCCCTTGAAATGGCAAGGTCAAACGGCATGGGCAAGCTTTCCTTTATCCCTGCGGTGCTGGGATTTATTGTAGGAATGCTGTTTCTGCTGGTGCTTGACCTGGTTATCCCCCATATGCACATGGACAGCAGTGAGGAGGGCCCACGCAGCGGACTTGACAGCAGCACAAAGCTGGTGCTGGCAGTAACTCTGCACAATATCCCCGAAGGCATGGCCATGGGTATCGTTTACGCAGGCTGGCTGTACGGTGACCATAACATAACTATGGCAAGCGCACTTGCTCTGGCAATAGGAATTGCGATACAGAATTTCCCCGAGGGAGCTATCGTTTCCATGCCCCTTTGCGCACAGGGAATGTCAAAGAAAAAGACCTTTGCTCTTGGTGTGATGTCAGGCGTGGTGGAGCCGGTGGGGGCACTTCTCACCATTTTCTTTGCAGGCTTTTTCCTGCCTATAATGCCCTATCTGCTCAGCTTTGCTGCAGGGGCAATGTTCTATGTGGTGGTGGAGGAACTTATCCCCGAGATGAAGGAAGGCTCTCACTCAAATATCGGCACGATAATGTTCGCCATAGGCTTTGCCGTAATGATGATGCTGGATGTGGGGCTGGGCTGAAAGCGCTTACAGGCTATAATAAAAACAAAAAGCGGAGCGATGTGCTCCGCTGAATTTTTGTCCGAAGGTCAGATTATATAGTCGTACTCCACTTTGTTGCCTGAAATATCCGCCAGGGTGATGCCGGAAAAATAGTCCTTTGTCATCTTGTAGTACTCCTGCCAGATGGGAAGTGTTTTGCAGTAGCCCGAACGGGTACACTGCTCGCTGTGCTCACGCAGACACTCCACCGGCGCAAGGTCCCCCTCGGAAAGCATAAGTATCTCCCAAAGGGTGTACTGCTCAGGCTCACGGGTAAGCTTGTATCCGCCGCCTTTGCCGTGGAGGCTTTCGATAAGCCCTCCCTCTTTAAGGGCAGGCAGCAGCCTTTCAATGTACTTCAGGGAGATGCCCTGACGCTTTGCAACGTCCTTCATGGGGATAAAATTCCCGTTGCGGTGCTCGGCAAGGTCAAGCAGTATGCGCAGGGAATAACGTCCTTTTGTGGATATCATAAATAAACTCCTTTTGCTGTAAATAACAATATTACTAAAACCGACCTTATAAGTTGGTTTTAGTGTAACACAAAATTTGTAAATTGTCAAGAGGGTCTGTTTGGCACAAGAGCATATTATGTTCACACAAAAGACAGATAATATTGTTAAAACGCACATTGCATTTTTTGTGCGGTGATGCTATAATTTTAAGGCAGATAAAAATAAAATAAGTGGAGGTAAATAAGTATGGAAGGCGAACTGAAAAAGATCATTTCGGGAAAGGTCCGTGAGGTATACGATACGGGAAAGGACGAGCTTATAATCGTTACCACAGACCGTATTTCCGCATTTGATGTTATTCTTGACAGCGAGATACCGAACAAGGGTGTTAATCTTACACAGATAGCAAATTTCTGGTTTGACTACACAAAGGACATTGTTAAAAACCACATCGTTTCCACAAAGCAGGAGGATATGCCCGCTGAGTTTGCAGACAGCTATTACAAGGACAGGACCATCAAGGTAAAGAAGCTGAAGATGCTGCCTTATGAGGTCATTGTCAGAGGCTATCTTTTCGGAAGTATGTGGAATGCATACAAGGCAGGGGAGAGCTTCTGCGGAGCACAGTTCACAGGAGAGCATCAGCTTGCGGAAAAGCTGGAAACACCTATCGTTACCCCGTCTACAAAAAGCAGCGAGGGACATGATATCAACATTACCCGTGAGGAGATGGCTCAGGGCGTAGGAAATGAGCTTGCACAGAAAATATTTGATATTTCCATCGCCCTTTACAATAAGTGCTATGATTATGCCCTTACAAAGGGTATCATAATCGCAGATACCAAGTTTGAGTTCGGACTTGACGAGAACGGAGAGATAGTTCTGGCAGACGAGATGTTCACACCTGATTCAAGCCGTTTCTGGAACGCAGCAGAGTATAAGGTAGGCGAGTCGCCAAAGTCCTATGACAAGCAGTTTGTACGTGACTGGCTGATTGCCAACGACCTCAAGGGTGTCGAGCCTGCACCAAAGCTCCCCGATGAGATAGTTGCAAAGACTGCCGCACTTTATGACGAGTGCAGAGAGAAAATAACAGGCTGAGAAGATCAAGAAAAAGACTGCCCGAAGGGGAGATACCTATGGGGAGGTATAAAAATGCAGGATAACAGATATCCCACGCTCGCAGATGTAAAGACTATGCAGGTAGCCCACGGAAAGCTTGTGGCAGCCAAAATGAATTCAAGATCCAACGGAATGATGATGTTCAGCGGCGTAAGCGACAGCTATACCCTTAAAGAGCTTGACGGGGAAATGGTGCTTTTGCACCTGCATAAAAGCGATATGGACGGTACGGTGGAAAAGCTTTACCGTGCAAATACACAGGCTCTTGAAAAGATCGCACAGATCGCCGAAAGAGAGAACCTTTACGCCTGGGAAGAAATGAGAATAGACCCGGATAAAGACCACCGCCCCAGGATCTTTGACTATTCAAGATCTTCGGGTATCTGCCTTTTTACAGACGACGAAAGGGGAAATACCTTTAGTTTCAACTGCGATACGGCGGAGTTTTACGGCGCAGGCGCTGTGGTCAAGGAGATAACCGATATACTTTTCAGCTTTGTCACCGACGATGGCTTGATAAGCGAAAAGCAAAGCCCCCCTACCGACCCCCGTGTTATCGAGCTTAAAAAGCTTTGGTTCCCCGACCAAAAGCCCACACAGGAGCCCACACAGGTGACTGATGAGCCAGAAAAAACCATCTCCACGGAGTTTGTTTATAACGGCGGTGACTGGAAGTGCCCGGAGTGCGGACAGGAGGAGAACCAGGGAAAATTCTGCTGTAACTGCGGAATGCCACGACCATAAAAAAACAAGCCGAAGGTTACCGTTGCGGTATACCTCGGCTTTTTTGTTGATTGGAATGATCGGGTTGCTGCTCAGCCATCTGTGAGAAGCATAGCCAGCACACAGTCGGCAATAACGATAATGGCGATTATCCACCAGGAAAAGCCCATGTGGAGCATCATTGCGCTGACGGCAAAAAGTGTGGCAAGAACAAGAAACATAATGCCTGCCTTTGAGGTCTTTCTCTTTTTTGAGCCAAGCCTTCTGACTGCCGACAGTATGGAAAATATATAAAACACGCCTGCACCGATAAGTGCTATAAGTGCAGCGGTGTTCATTGTTGACGCTATCTGTTTTTCGGGCATGATCTGCAATCCTTTCTGTATCTGATCTGAAACTAAGCAAGATTGATTATAGCACAATTACCACATAACGTCAAGCTGTGGGAAATATATACAAGGGGAGGATAATTTATCTGTACTTTTTTGTGTACTGTTGAAAAAATAGTGCCGAAACAGCGGATTTACTTGCATTTTGTGCAAAAAAGGTGTATAATACATCTACTTAACGAAAAAATATGTGTATTTGATAAAGACTGTGAGGTCAGAACATGGAAGAAAACGAGAAAAAAACTGCGCTTGATCAGGGAAACGAAGCCGGCGAGGGTGTAAAAAGCCCTGTAACAAAGGAAGATAAAGCAAAGCTTATTGCCAGAAACATGGCAAGCGTATCCTTTGACGATGAAGCGACCCAGGATAAGAGCGAAAAAAGTCAGAACGAGGCTCTGAGAAAGGTCAATGAGGCTGTGAACAACACTCGCAGCTATGACCGTGGGGCAATACGTGCAACAGGTACAGAGGAAAGAGATATGTCGCAGGTTAGAAGAAAAAGACCGGATGGTGCAAGAGCACCCCAGCGCAGAGATCAGGGACAGCGGAGAAGCGCTGATCCACACAGAAGGCCTCAGGGCGCAAAGCGCAGACCGGTCAGAAGGAAAAAGAAGTCAAAGGCTCCGCTGATAATATGTCTGTCACTGCTGGGCGTTATGGTCCTCGGACTTGCTGTGGCGTATATTGTCGGGGTAAACAAATACAAGGGCGTATTTCTTGACAACACCTTCATAAACAATATAGATGTAAGCTCAAAGTCAAAAGAAGAAGCTTACAAGATGGTAAAGGAAAAGTCACAGCTCAAAGACAGCATCACAATAGTCAGACTCGGGGGAGAGCAGATATCCATTCCTCTGAAGGAGATCGGATATGAGGACAAGACCCAGTACGAGATAGAAAAGTTCTATAATTCACAGAACCATTATAACTGGGTGGCGTCAAAGTTCAAAAATACACAGTTTGAGCTTGAGGAAAAGTTTGATTATGATAAGGCGCTGCTTGAAACACAGCTTAAAAAACAAATGACGGCAACAGGCTCCGGCAAGGATCCTATCGACGCTACTATCCAAAAGAGCACAGACGGTTCGGGATATGTTATCGTTAAGGAGAAGCCCGGCGATAAGATAAACCTGGACAAGATAAAGAACCTTTATGACTTTGTTGAAAAAAGCCTTGATAAGGGAACCTTTATCGTGGATGTGGCTGAGGTGGACTGCTACGAAACAGCCAAGATAACCGCAGACTCTCTTAAAGAGAAGTGCGATAAGCTCAATAAGATGTTCAACTTCACCATCACCATTGACTTTACCTACGCTCAGGAACAGCTCACAGGCGATATGGTCATGAACTGGGTAAACTTTGATGATAAAGCTGACAACGGTATCGCCGTTGACATGAAACAGGTTGAGACCTATGTTGAGGGGCTTTCAAAGAAATATGACACCTATGGCAAGGACAGAGAGTTCAAGACCACCAAAAAAGGCGTTATTACCATTAAGGGCGGAAAGCTGGGTGAGAACGATTCGGGCAGCTACGGCTGGTGGATGGATCAGGAAAAGACTATGGAGCTCATCGCAAACCTCATAAGAGAGGCTAAGAACGCCAAGGTCAAGCCGGTCTACTACACATGGCCCAACGACCAGAACTTCACCTTCACCTGTGATGAGTCGGTAAGGACCGCAGAAAAGGACTGGGGCAATACCTATATCGAGATCGACCTGGCAGCACAGCATCTTTGGTATTACAAGGACGGCAAGGTTGCTATGGAAAGCGACATCGTTTCCGGTCTTGACGGAGATTATAACAGATATACCCGTGAGGGCGTGTTCAAGGTGTTCTATAAAGAGCGCAACAAGGTCCTTCGTGGAAACGCAGGCGGTGCAACATGGGCATCTCCTACAACATACTGGACAAATATGAGCCTTTACGGCGCAGGTCTGCACGACGCTTCGTGGCAGTACGGCGTATTCGGCGGAACAAAGTACAAGTATGCGGGAACTGCATCTCACGGATGTATAAATATGCCTCTTGACAAGGCTAAGTATGTCTTTGACAATGTGCCGATGAACACACCTGTATTTATCTACAAGATAGATAAGGCAGCTGCCGGTGCAGCAACAAAACCAAACTGATAAACAGCAAAACTCCGCAGAGGAAGATGACCTTTGCGGAGTTTTTTATTGGGGATATTATTATGAGAGGGATCTATTTTGTAGAAGGGTCGATAAAGTCCACCGGGTCTATCCAGCTGCCGTTGCGCTCAAGTGCAAAATGCAGATGAGCAGGCAGGGCAGACTCTATCTGTGCGGTTTCTCCCACGGAGCCGATAACGTCCCCGGAGTTTACATTGTCCCCTTCGGAAACGCTGACAGTCGCCCCCATGCCCCGGTAGTGCCCTGTAATGCCGTTGCCGTGGTCGATGGTAACACAGCTGCCCCAGAGTGCATCGTTGTAGACCTTTTTCACAACGCCCTTGTTCATTGCCTTTACAGCGGTGCCTGCATCAGCTTTGATGTCCACACCGTCGTGGGTTTTCCACACCCCAAGGGTCTTGCTTTTTACCAGCTCGCCGTTGGAAAAGGGCTGTATTATCTCACCGTCAACGGGCATGATGCTTGGCTGGGTCTTTATGTCAAGCTCAGGCTTTGAAGAGCTGTCCTTGGGCTGATCGTCCTTGTTTTTTTCTGCCTGCTGTGCCGTGGAGAGGGAACTGTCCGGATCTTTGATGATGCTGTCAAGCTTGTTGTCCGCCGAAAGTGGGGATATGCTGCTTGACGGCTCTGCCAGAGACAGGGTGTCGTTTATGGTGTCCATAGTCTTATTGTATGCCGCCATACCTGCACCTGCCAGTGCAAGGATACAGGCTCCTACGGTGATGTATATACCCTTTTTGCCTATATACCTGCCGATCTTTGAATTTTTCAAGCGAATGAATCTCATGGTATAAAAAACCTTTCCCCGATAAGACGTTTTCTGTGCGGCAAATAACCGCCAGATGTCAGCTTATGCTATCGGTGCATAAGTCCTTTGACCTTATTTTGGACACTTGTGGCGGAATTATTCACCATGGGGCAAAATTTGTTGACAAGCAGACCGGGATATGATAAAATTTTAAAACAGCTGTTTTTTTATATGAGAGGTAAGGTAAATGGAGCAGATAAGTGAAAATGAGATAAATGTACAAAATGTCCTTGTGGCAGCGGTGGATCTGGGGGACTATGACGTAGATCAGTCCCTTGACGAGCTGGAGGAGCTGGTGGATACCGCAGGAGGACAGGTGGTGGCAAGGGTGGTGCAAAAGCGCCATTCCTACGACAGCGCCAGCTGTATCGGTGCAGGCAGGCTTGAGGAGATAGCCGAGCTTTGCAGTCAGCTGGCTGTGGACAGGATCGTCTTTGACTGTGAGCTTACCGCCACCCAGATCAGAAATATCGAAAATGTGTGCGGGGTCTTTGCTATCGACAGGACCATGCTTATACTGGATATTTTCGCACAGCGTGCTAAGACCCGTGAGGGACGGCTGCAGGTGGAGATCGCCCAGAATAAGTACCGTCTGCCAAGACTTGCGGGAATGGGCACCGATCTTTCCCGTCTGGGCGGAGGGATAGGTACAAGGGGCCCGGGAGAAAGTAAGCTGGAAACGGACAAAAGACATATCCGAAGCCGCATCGAAAAGCTTTCCCGTGAGCTGGAAAAAACAGCGCAGCACAGGGATATGCTGAGAAAAAGGCGAAAAAAGGACAATGTCCGTGTGGCTGCCATCGTGGGGTATACCAACGTGGGCAAATCCACCCTGCTAAATACCCTTACAAAGGCAGGAGTTTTGGCGGAAAACAAGCTTTTTGCCACCCTTGAAACTACCTCAAGAGCCATCACCCTCCCCGACGGAAGAGAGGTGGTGCTGGTGGATACGGTCGGTCTTATCAGACGCCTGCCCCATCACCTTGTGGAGGCGTTCAGATCCACCCTTGAGGAGGCTGCAAACGCAGACGTTATAATCCATGTCTGTGATGCCTCCGCACAGGATTGTCAGGAGCAGATCACTGTCACAAACCAGCTGCTGGGAGAGCTTGGCTGTGCAGGGATACCGGTGGTCACGGCGCTGAACAAGTGCGACAAGGTGCCATATATAGACAGCCTTGACATTTCCCATAGTGAAAACACCGTGAAAATGTCTGCAAAAAACGGCACGGGCATTGATGAGCTGCTTGCGGCGGTGCAAAATGCCCTTCCCCGATCCAGCGTGCGCTGTAAGCTGCTGCTGCCCTTTGATAAGGCAGGGCTTTTAAATACTATCCGCAGGGACGGAAAAGTTTTCAGCGAGGAGTATACCGAAAAGGGAGTGCTCGCCGATGCTTTGGTGGATGCAAAGGTATATCATCTGGTGCAGGGGTATAAAATAAGCAGCAGTTCATAAAAAATTAACTTGACAAAAATCAAGCGAAGTGCTATCCTTTATCTATCATATTTATGAAAGGAACAAAAAAGATGTTCACTGTAATTATCTCAGCAGTCTTTACATACTTCTTTTTCAGCTTTGGCTTTTTCTGGTCAGGGCTTTTCGGTGGTGTGCAAAAGAGTGTTTTGGGAAGATATTGCAGTTAGGCTTTCATAGCTTTGATATGTAGTTCAGACCGCAGCTTTGCACCCACAAGGCTGCGGTCATTTTATTTTTGAAAGGATGGTCAAAATGGTAATCATACTGAAAAACACAGCAGCTCCTCAGCAGGTAGGGGAGCTTATCAGATGGCTGGAGGACAGCTGCAAGGTAAAGACAAACCTTGTAGAGGGTGTCCATTCCACAATAATAGGGCTTATCGGGGATACGCTGCATATGGACACAGAGGCGATAATGGCAAACGACTGTGTGGAGAGCGTTCAGCGTGTGCAGGAGCCTTACAAAAACGCAAACAGAAAGTTCCACCCCGACGATACGGTGATAGATGTTTGCTCCAGAAAGATAGGGGGAAACAAAACACAGATAATCGCAGGACCCTGCTCTGTGGAAAGCGAAAAACAGCTTATGGAAACGGCGATAGCCTGCAAACAGGCAGGTGCAACAATGCTCCGTGGAGGTGCGTTCAAGCCAAGGACCTCGCCTTATTCGTTCCAGGGACTGCGAGAAGAGGGCATAAAGCTTTTGCTCAAAGCTAAAAAGGAAACAGGCCTGCCGGTAGTTACCGAGATAATGTCCCTTGCACATATGGATATGTTCACAGATGTGGATGTGATACAGGTGGGGGCAAGGAATATGCAGAACTTTGAGCTGCTCAAAGAGCTTGGACGCTGCGACAAGCCGGTGCTGCTGAAAAGGGGACTTTCAAGCACCCTGGAGGAGCTGCTTATGAGTGCAGAGTATATAATGAGCGAGGGAAATTCCAAGGTCATCCTCTGCGAAAGAGGTATTCGCACCTTTGAGACAATGACAAGAAATACCCTTGATATCTCGGCGGTGGCACTGCTTAAACAAAGATCTCACCTGCCGGTGGTGGTGGACCCCAGCCATGCAACAGGCCTTGTAAAGCTGGTTGAGCCAATGTCCCTGGCAGCAGTTGCCGCAGGCTGCGACGGACTGGAGATCGAGGTCCATTGTGACCCTAAAAGCGCCCTCAGCGACGG
Organism: uncultured Eubacteriales bacterium; assembly: GCA_900319075.1. GTDB lineage: Bacteria > Bacillota > Clostridia > Oscillospirales > Ruminococcaceae > Hominimerdicola. The sequence continues at coordinate 24,630 of ONMZ01000012.1, read as the reverse complement.
CGCTCAGCAGCTTACGCCCAAGGCGTTTTGCGGCGTAATGGAAAAGATAAAAGCCCTTGCCGGCTTCATGGGAAAGGATGTTGACGAGGCTTAGTAATTACGGGCGTTTGTTGACAAGGCTGAGGAAAATTGTTATAATAGAAAACGGAAATTTGGCTGACGGGAGGCTGCTATGAACTTTAATGTTACACTGAAAAGAGTCGTTGACGACTCATATGACATCGAGATAGGTTACGAGCTTTATGGCACCCTTGCCCGGGATCTGAGCCAAGGGCTTGCCGGCAGCAGAAAAAGGCTTGCTGTTATAACCGACGACAGGGTGGAAAAGCTGTATGCCGCAAAGGTGCTTGAAAGTCTTCGGGAGGCAGGCTTTAATGCGGAAATGTTTGTTATCCCAAACGGTGAAAAGTCCAAAACAAGACAGATGAAGGAGTTTCTTGAAGATTCCATGCTGGAAAAGGGGTTTCGCCGTGACTGCGCCGTGATAGCCCTTGGTGGAGGCGTGGTGACAGACCTTGCAGGCTTTACCGCAGGCACTTTTGGCAGAGGAGTGCCCTTTGTGAATTATGCAACGACCCTGCTTGCCGCTGCGGACGCTTCGGTGGGGGGAAAAACAGCGGTGGATACCCCTCTTGCCACAAATCTCATAGGAATGTTCAACCAGCCCAAAAAGGTCTACATCGACATTTCCACCTGGAAGACCCTGCCTCGTGAGCAAATATCCAGCGGCCTTGCGGAAACCATAAAGCACGGCTGCCTTGGGGATATAGAGCTTTTTGAGTATCTTGAAAAGAACATCGAAAAGGTCTTTGACTGTGACCGTCAGGTGTGCGAGTATATCTGCGAGCATAACTGCCGGGTGAAATATAAGGTGGTAATGCAGGACGAAAAGGAAAGCGGACTGAGAGAGGTGCTCAATTTGGGGCACACGGTGGGCAGAGCCATAGAGACCGTTTCGGACTATAAGCTGCTCCACGGACAGGCTGTGGCAATAGGCCTTTGTGCACAGGCAAAATTGGGAGAGAAACTGGGATATATCTCACCTGAAAATGTGGCAAGGGTGCAAGACCTTTGCCAAAGAGCACAGCTTCCCACAAGTATCCCCGGATATATTGATAAACAAAAGCTGGTGGATAAGCTTTATACCGATAAAAAAGTCCGGGAAGGCAAGCTCAGGTTCGTTTTCCAAAAGCAGATCGGCGAAATGATGTGCTTTGGAGAAAACCAGTACGGCAAACAAATAAGCCGTGAGCAGATAGGGGAAATAATAGATAAGATGTAAAGCAAAAGCAGGAAAAGCAGATGATAAAATGGGATACATAGTCAGAGAGATAACGCCCGAGGACGACAGGGCGGTGGAAAATATCATACGAAGCTGCCTTGTGGAGTTCGGAGCGGACCATGCAGGCACAGCATGGACAGACCCCGATCTGGGGTGCTTTTCCAAAGTTTATGCCCGCCGTGACAGCAGATACTGGGTGGCGCAGGAGGAATCGGGAGAGATAGTCGGCGGAGCAGGCATAGGAAAGCTGAAGGGTGCAGATGGAGTGTGTGAGCTTCAGAAAATGTATTGCCTTCCAAAGGCAAGGGGCACAGGCGCAGCAGGGCTGCTTATGCGGACAGCTCTGGACTTTGCCGCAAAGCATTACCGCAGATGCTATCTGGAAACGCTGGAAAATATGAAGGCGGCTCAGAGATTTTATGAAAAGTACGGATTTGAGCGTACCTTTGAGAAGATAGTGAAAACAGACCATTTTGCCTGTGACGTGAGATATATAAAAGAGCTGTGAGTGCTTGTGCTGTCAAAGCTTAAATAAAAGGGACTAAAAACAAAAAAGCGAAGAGATGTTATAAAATTGTCAAAATCAAAGTATAACAAGCGCCTTAAAGAACGTATCAAAAAAGAAAAGGACGAAATGGGCAAAAGGCTGAGAGCCAAGCGTATCTGTATGTGGTTGGTGCTGGTTTTTGAGGCATTTCTGATAATTGTATCGTTGGTCGATGTCGCAAAGGCGCAGAAATCCGAGTGTACCGGGAAGGCATATGCCTTGGTGACGGACAAAGAGGTGGTAACGGGCGGCAACCACTATATCAAGACTTTGCTGACGATAGAGGTTGAAAAGGGCAGCGATTTCGGCCTCGATGTTATTAAAAGCAGAGGCTCGGATTTCGATAAAGGGGACAGGATTCTGATACACTATGACCCCTACGACCACGATAATTATTATCTCGATGGAGATCTGGAATACTTCACGGCTGCCCGGATAGTCCTTATCGTGCTGTCTGTGGTGATGGGTATAGTGTGCATATGCGTCATAAGGTCAGTGCACAACGAAAAGAAAAAACAGGAACAATGGAGAAACGAACACAATGGTAGTTACTATACGTCCTAAAAAACTCAAGGGTGAGGTAAGCGTTCCACCGTCAAAGAGCGTGGCACACAGACTTGTGATAGCTGCGGCGCTGGCAAAAGGCACCGGCAAAGTGGAAAACCTAAGCCTTTCAAAGGATATAACCGCCACCGTAAACGCCATGAGAGCCCTTGGGGCAAAGATAGATATAAAGGGCGATACTGCGCTCATAAGGGGCATTGAAAAGGTGCCTGCAAAAGCGGAGATAGACTGCTGCGAATCAGGCTCGACCCTTAGGTTCCTTATCCCCGTTGCGTGTGCCCTTGGGGTGGAAACTACGTTCTTAGGGCAGGGAAAGCTGCCCCAAAGACCCATAACACCCTATCTTGAGGAGCTTCCAAAGCACGGAGCGGAGTTTGACTATCAAGGGACAATGCCATTTACCGTGAAAGGAAAGCTTAAAAGCGGAGAATACCGTATCCCGGGAGATATCTCATCTCAGTTCGTTACCGGGCTGATATTTGCACTGGCACTTTTAAAGGGCGAAAGCAGGATAACACTTACCTCTCCCCTCCAATCACGCCCGTATGTGGATATAACCGCAAGCTGCCTTAAAAAATGCGGCGTAAGGGTGGAAGAAACGGCAGGGGGATATGCTGTAAAGGGCGGAGAGATGAATGGCTTTGATGCCTCCGTTGAGGGGGATTATTCCCAGGCGGCGTTCTTTTGCGTGGCAAATTCTCTGGGCTCTGATGTGGATATTCTGGGGCTTGACGAAAAATCTTCCCAGGGGGATAAAAAAATTGTTGAAATATGCAGAGAAATAGTGTATAATAGAAATGGCGGGCTGAAAGCTTTTGAGCTTGATTGTTCGGATATCCCCGATCTTGTGCCGATACTTGCAGTGCTTGCAAGCTTTTGTGATGGCAAAAGCCGTATAAGCAACGTGGCAAGGCTGCGGATCAAGGAAAGCGACAGGCTCAGCGCCATAAGCAGCTGTCTGAATGCCCTTGGGGGTAAAGTCACTCCGGGAGAGGACTTTCTGGAGATACAGGGAGTGCAAAGCCTTAACGGAGGCACCGTGGACTGCTTTAATGACCATAGGATAGCTATGGCAGCGGCAGTGGCAGCAACGAGAAGTACAGCGCCCGTAACGCTTTTGGGGGCACAGTGCGTTGAAAAATCCTATCCCGACTTTTTCCGGGTGTATAAAAGCCTGGGCGGGGATATTACTGTTGAGAAATAAGCCGCTTAGCGGAAGGTGGAGGAAAGAATATGTCGTCGACATGGAACAATAAGATAACCTTTTCAATATTCGGAGAAAGCCATGGACAGGCCATAGGTGTGTGCATGGATAATATCCCTGCAGGGGAGAGCCTTGATATTGACGAGATATATAAGTTTATGGCAAGAAGAGCTCCCAAAAAGGACGGTCTTACTACCCCACGCAGTGAAAAGGATATTCCCCGGATAGTGTCGGGCTTTTATAACGGAAAGACCACCGGCACGCCTATTTGCGCCATGATCGCAAACACCGACCAGCATTCTCAGGACTATTCCAGACTTTCAAAGCTTGCAAGACCCGGTCATGCGGATTATACCGGCGCTTTGCGTTACAGGGGCTTTAACGACTTTCGTGGGGGCGGACATTTTTCCGGCAGGCTCACAGCGCCCCTTTGCTTTGCAGGAGCAGTTGCACAGCAGATACTTCGCAGAAGAGGGATATATATAGGCGCACATATCGCACAGATACACGGCATACAGGATAAGAGCTTTGATGCTATAAACACCTCAAAGGACGATATAAGAGAACTTTGGGACAAGGATTTCCCTGTTATTATAGACGTTCAGGGAAACGAGATGAAAAAGGAGATAAAAAAAGCCAGAGAAGCCGGAGACAGCGTTGGCGGTGTTATTGAGGCTATCGCAATAAACGTTCCCGCAGGGATCGGCTCACCTATGTTCGACGGTCTGGAAAATTCCATCGCACAGCTTATCTTCGGTATCCCCGCAGTAAAGGGACTTGAATTCGGAGCAGGCTTTGCAAGCGCAGAGCTTACAGGCTCTGAAAATAACGACGAGTTTTATGTGAACGACAACGGACACGTTGTAACAAAGACCAATAACCACGGAGGGATCCTTGGCGGCATCTCAAGCGGAATGCCCATAACCCTGCGTGTGGCTGTAAAGCCTACACCGTCTATCTCAAAGCCCCAGGAAACAGTGGATTATTCTGCAATGAAAAATGAAACACTGGAGATAAAGGGAAGACATGACCCATGCATCGTGCCAAGGGCAGTGCCTGCGGTGGAGGCTGCGCTGAATATCGCTATTCTCAACCATATGCTTGATTATCCTAACTTTTGATTAAGGGGGGCGTGTTCTTGGAAAAGAACCCCGAGAGATTTTTTTCACAGCAGATGAAAACGATCTTTGATGTGAGTCAGGCGAAAATACTTATCGGAAGCTTTCTTTCAAGCTCTCAGATAAACTGTACGGCGGCTCAGCTGCGTGAGATACTTACGGTAAACGAGAATGTTATCGGGTATTTTACCTATGTTGAGGCGTTTGAGCAGATGTGTAAAGACGGTATGACCCAAACGGACGCACAGGGCCATGTAAAGCTGACCGATACGGGCAGACAGCTTGTGAGTGAGCTGGAAAGCATGGTGCCAAGAAGTCTGAGGGACAGAGCATTGATCTCCGGTGAGGAGTATATGCAGGATAAAAAGAACAAAAGAGATATACGTGTTGAACTTGTATCCCAAGGGGAGGACCTGGGAGCACAGTGTGAGTGCTGTGACAGCGGAAGAACGCTTATGCGTATGGTGCTGTGGAACAGGGAAAGGGAGATATCAGACCACGAAAGATCCCTTATGAACAGCGACCCTTCAAGGCTCTATTGTTTGGTAATGGACTATATTTTAGGAAAAATGCCCCCCGATGAGGACTTTGCGGGGCAAACAGATCTGGAAAAAAGGCTTACAGCTGCCGCAAGAGAAAAGGCTGAAAAGGCACAGACACAAAACAGCTGCGAGATAAAATATCCACCCCGGGGAATGATAGTAAGCTGTAAGTGCAGCTGCTGCCAAAAGGTGCTGATGGAGCTTGATGTGGGTGCTCCCGATAAGGAGCAGGCACAGTTTATCGCCAAGCGGCTGGAAAACGATATGTCCCTTTACAAAAATATTGTGGAATGTGTGCTGAAAAACAGAATATAAACCAAAGAGAACGATAGAGGTTTCGTTCTCTTTTTTTGGTGGATATGCTGTATCCCGGCGGCTGTTTTCGGCAAAAAACTGTTGATTTTTGTGAAGGTTTGTGGTATAATGAAAAAACGAAGATGACCAGTCGGAAGATAAGGGGGATAATATGAACAGAGTAATGACAGAACAGGAATTGTTGGCGTGCTTTGACGACGCAGTTAAATTCGGGCACATTTTTGTTACATATCAGCCCAAGATAAACCATTCCACAGGAAGAATGATAGGTGCGGAGGCACTTATGAGGTGGACTCACCCCGTTTACGGTATGCAGTATCCCTCGGACTTTATCCCTGTGCTGGAAAAAAACGACCTTATCTATAAAGCCGACCTGGCGGTGTTTGAGGCGGTGTGCAGATTTCTTCGTAAGTGCCTTGACAACGGAGAGACACCTGTGCCTGTGTCGGTGAATATGTCAAGATATGATATATACCGCAAGGATTATGTGGAGCAGATAGAAAATCTGCGTAAAAGTTATGATATACCTGTGAAGTACCTTCATGTGGAGATAACGGAAAGCTCTGCCATCGGCGGTATGGAGCTTGTGTCCGACGTGCTGCGCCAGCTGCATGAGTACGGATACGTTGTGGAAATGGACGACTTCGGAAGCGGATATTCCTCCCTTAATGTGCTCAAGGACCTGGCGGTGGACGTTATTAAGCTGGATATGCGTTTTCTCAGCGGCGAGATCGGCGGCAGAGGGGGCACAATAATCAGCGCCATAGTGCGTATGGCAAAGTGGCTGGGTACACCTGTTATCGCAGAGGGCGTTGAGACCATGGAGCAGGCGGACTATATGAAGAGCATAGGCTGCAAGTATGTCCAGGGATATTTGTATTCAAAGCCTGTTGCGGAGGATGAGTTCAGAGAAAAAATGGGACAGCTGGAGCATGAACCGCTGACACCTGCTATGGATCTTATAAACAGCATGGAAGCAGGACGCTTCTGGGATCCCCGGTCTATGGAGACTATTATCTTCAATAACTTTGTGGGCGGCGCAGTTATTTTTACATATCACAACGGTGACGCAGAGATACTCAAGGTGAACAAGAAATATATAAAAGAGATCGGCATGAATATGATGGAGCAGGAGATACTTGATGCCGACCCGTGGGCGTCCCTTGACGAGAAAAACCGTGAGATCTATGAGCAGACGCTTTTGCGTGCCATCAGATCAAAGGATGAGGAAAGCTGCGAGACTTGGCGCAATATCTGCTCAAAGACCTGCGGCGAGGACAGGATATGTGTTCGCAGCTTTATCCGTATGATCGGAAGGACCGAGGAGCATTATCTGTTCTATGCCATGGTACAGAATGTCACCGCAGAGAAAAAGCGCTATAACGAGCTGTATGACAGCGAGCGCAGGTTCCGTTTTGCCAGCGAGCACGCCAACGTTTACGCCTGGGAGGTGGACGTTTCCACCAGGGAGATGAGACCGTGTTTCAGATGTATGCGTGATCTTAATGTTCCGCCGCTGGTGCATAACTATCCGGAGCCGCTTATAGAAACGGGAGTTTTCCCGCCGGATTATGCGGATATGTACCGTGAGGTAATGGACAAGCTGCTGAGCGGTAAGATAGACAGCTTTGAACATATCATACCTCTCACCGTGGGACGAGTTCCCTTCCACGTAAGATACACCCTGGAGCGTGATGAAGCAGGCAAGCCTCTGAAAGCTTACGGCTCTGCAACTCTGGTGGTGGACGATGAAGAAAAAGGAGAATAATAAAAATGCCGCCTCTTACAGGCGGCTTTTTTACGCTAAGGGTAAAAGATTGACAAAATGCCTTATTGCGTGGTATAATCTAAAAGGAATGATAATTAACTGAAGTGAGGTACGGATATGGTATCAAATACCTATTATCTAAAAAGGAACGAAAAGGATTTTGCAAATATCCCCGAAGAGGCCCAGAGAGTGGCGGAGTATCATAATCTGGATAAACGTTCTGTGCTGAGGATGCGTCTGCTGGCGGAGGAGCTTATATGTATGCTGCCCCACCTGCTCAGATACGGCAAGGGGAAGTTCTGGATAGAAAACGTAGGCAAAAGGTTTGAGCTGCACCTGGGAGTTATGATAGACAAAACCGGTGAATATGACGTAGACAGGATACTTTCCATATCCGGTGACGGAAAGAATGCCGCATCAAAAGGCATTGTGGGAAGGCTCGTGGTGTGGCTTGAAAGCATCGTTGGAAACAACAACTCCGTTAGCGAGGACCCATATGGTGTGTGGTCAAGGGGGTTGGCGGACTATGACGAGGAAACTATCTGGTCGCTGAAAAATTACCGTGACGCATTTGAGTCCGATGATGTCAAAAGATCATACAGCGAAGACTGGGACGAGCTTGAAAAGTCGATCCTTGCAAATCTTGCGGATAACGTTACCGTGGGTGTTGCCATGGGAAAGATAGAGATAGTAATAGAAAAAAGTTTCAAATAAAACTAACAACGACCCTTACCTTTACCCGGTAAGGGCCGTTTTATTTATATTCGCACAATTTTTTTGTTTATCAGAATCATACAAAGATTGCAACAACATCCTGTACGGAAAAAAGTGTCAGATCCATTGTTATTTGCCTCCTTTTCTTTATTTATGTGTTAAGTCTTTGATCAAAACTTTTTCTTTGCGATGATACCAAACTCAGTGTACAAGAAAAATACATTGTACCACATTACTGCGTTCCTCCTTTGTTTGAAGTGTTTGTTGTGTTTGTGTTTTCCTTGGTCTGTATGTATAATATCACGTTCATACGGCTTTTTCAATAGATAGATTTTGCCGCCGATGTAGTATAAACAACACCCCCGAAAAAGGGTGTTGCATAAACTACAAGCGGTTTGAAAACTGTCAAAAAAATCCCCCGGGAGATTTTTTTGTCCCGGGGGAATATATATATTAGTATCTGTTTTTTAATCATCTCTGCTGCAAATATACTCTGCAAAGGTCAGGGCAAGCATTGATGCACATTTTTCAAGGTTGTCTGTATACTGCTGTCCCACATCCGGGTCGGCCTTGTCGGTTATTATCCGTAAAACGTTGTATGGCACCGAGTTTGCATAGCATATCTGTCCCACAGCTGCCCCTTCCATTTCTCCTGCACAGGCGCCAAACTGCTCTGCCAAAGGCAGCCTTTCGTCAGCCCCTTTAAGAAATCTGTCTCCCGATGCGATAATGCCCTTTTTAAGGCTTATGCCTTTGGTGAGGAAAAAACTTTCGATCTGCCCAAGGGTCTGCTCGTGACAGGGCATCTCCACCACGTTTATCCCGGAGATAAGTCCCACAAGATCTCCCGCCGCAGAGGTGTCCATGTCGTACTCAACGGTTGCGCTGGCGCATACGGTATCTCCTATGTCCAGATCCTGAGTAAGTGCCCCTGCAACACCTATATTAAATATGTGGGTGCAGCCGAAGTTGATTATCATAATGCTTGTGCAGACTCCGGCAAAGACCTTTCCCACCCCGCATACGGAAAGCACCACCCGGGTGTTTCCCAGTTTTCCGCTGATAAATTCTCCGTAGCCTATCTTTTCTTTTTTAATATCTGTAAGCAAAGGCCGGATCGTTTCCGCCTCACATGACATGGCGGTGATGATACCGATGATCTCAGGTTTATTATTCATGACAGTTCCTCCGTTATGCTGGTATTTTTGCTGTGGCTGTAAGCTGCTGCGGTTTTTCTTAAAAGCAGTACCCACACTATGAAAATGCACACCGCCCCTCCAAGAGCGCTTCCGCAGGTATCTATTATAACGTCCCGCACCTCGCATGAGCGCCCCGGGACAAAGGACTGGTGTATCTCGTCGGTGATCGCATAAACACAGCATATCCCCAATGCGGAAAGATACCGCAGGCCTTTTCTTTTTAAAAACCATAATCCGCCCACAGCCGCAGCCCCCATAAGGGCGTAGATAGAAAAGTGGGCGCCCTTACGCACCGCTTTGGTGAGTATATCCATAAATATCCGGTAGTCCTCCGGGTTTTCCATCTCACGGGCAGATGAGAAAAAGCGGTCTTTTATAAATTCAACTACTCTTCCGCTTTGCTCCGACGATCGGGTGGAATCGTTTGAGGAAAACCAGAAAACCACAGCAAATAAGATCACAAGCGGGACAAAGCCAAGTATGATCCTGGCAGGTCTGTTCATTTGAAGTTCTCCTTAATATATGCAATAAGCGCATTTTTTTCGTTTTTTGTCTGCTCCTCTATCACCCCGTCCAGCAGCAATTTAAGAGCCTTTCCTATGTCGCTCCCCTCATAGCCGAGGGCGATAAGGTCGTTGCCGTTAACAGCAAGGTCGCTTATGTGGATACAAAGCTGTTCTTTGCGGATCTGCTGTGCAATATCCCCAATGGCGTCAAGCTCCGCAAGCTTTTGCTCACGCATATATTCCGACTGTGCAAGGGTATCTGCACGGCGGACACTGAGGTAGTCGTCGAAAAAGCTGTCGTCGTACTTTGACATGAGCCTGCGAACGGATCTTTTCACAGGGGGTATACGGGTGTCGTGTTCAAGCACCAGATCATAGATACGGCTGCGTGATCTGTTGTCAAGTTTAAGAGCGCCTGTGATCTCCCGTGAGAGCTTTGCGCTTTTCAGCTGATGGGTCTTGAAATGATCCACGCCATCCCGGTCGGTGGTGTGCACAAGGGGCTTGCCGATATCGTGCAAAAGCATGGTAAGCCGAAGGACCCAGTCGGGGGAGATGTTGTTCACGCTTTTACAGATGTGGGTGTAAACGTCCCAGCAATGGTGAGGGTTGTTTTGTGCAAGGTCAAAACAAGGCTCCAGCTGGGGGATAAGTACCGCCATAACGTCACGGTATTGGATCAGTATCCTTGCAGGGTCTCTTCCGCAAAGGAGCTTTTTAAGCTCTGCAGCGATACGCTCTGCGGATATGTTTTTCAAAAGCTCTTTCTGTCTGTGGATAGCAAAAGAGGTGTTTTTTTCTATCTCAAAATCAAGCACCGAGGAAAAACGCATTGCCCGCAGGATACGCAAAGCGTCCTCGTCAAAGCGCTCTCGTGGGTCGCCGACGCATCTGACGATACGGCGCTTTAGATCCTCAGTGCCCCCGAACATATCCACCAGCCCCTCCCGGCGGTTGTAGCAAAGGGCGTTTATGGTAAAATCACGCCGCCTCAGATCCTGTGAAAGATCCTTTTCAAACCTGACCGTATCGGGCTTGCGGTGGTCAGAGTAGGTGCCGTCGCTTCGGAAGGTGGTTATCTCAATGGGATCGTGGTCTATAATAACGGTGAGGGTGCCGTGCTTTATGCCGGTTTCGATGGTGTTGTAAGAGGCAAATACCTCCTTCATCCCCTCCGGGGTGCAGTCGGTGCAGATGTCATAATCGTTAGGCTCCTTGCCAAGAAGAGCGTCCCGAACACAGCCCCCTACGATATAGGCTTTATAGCCCCGGGCGTGGAGCATATCAAGTGCAGTCTGTGCATATAAAGGTATATTTATCTCCACGTTTTGTTTCCTCCTTTGGTCAGGGTATGCTGCGGACGGTCCGGATCAAAGTGCGCTGAGCCTGTCAAGTATCCTGTGCGCCGCCTCGTCCTTGCTCATCATCGGCAGCTCCTGTGTGTCTGTGGATGTTATCATGGTTATAACGTTTGTGTCCACCCCAAAGCCTGCCCCTTGTGTTCTTAAAGAATTTGCACAGATCATATCGCAGTTTTTGCCTGCAAGCTTTTTGCGTGAGTTTTCCAAAACATTGTCCGTTTCCATGGAAAAGCCGCAGATCAGCTGACCCTGACGCTTGCTCTCGCCAAGGGCTTTAAGGATATCCTTTGTACGCATAAGGTCTATCTTCATATCGTCGTCTGATTTTTTGATCTTGCTTTCAGCCGTTACCGCAGGGGTATAATCTGCAACGGCAGCAGCTTTTATTATAATGTCCTGCTCCGCTGCTTTGCCTGTTACGGCCTCAAACATCTCCTGTGCGGTCTGTACCTTTACCACATCAACAAACATGGGCGGCTCCACATCGCAGTGTGCACACACAAGGGTCACCTGTGCCCCCCTTTGCATGGCTGCTCTTGCTATGGCTATGCCCATTTTTCCGCTGGAGTGATTTGTTATAAATCTCACCGGGTCGATAGGCTCTCTCGTTGCGCCTGCGGTGACAAGTATTTTTTTGCCGGCAAGGTCCTTTTCAAAAGCTATCTCTTTAAGGATATGCTCCACCAGCACCCTTTCCTCGGGCAGCCGACCGTCGCCTATGTCGCCGTTTGCAAGCGTGCCCGTATCAGCATTTATAATGCCGTAGCCGTATGACGCAAGCTTTTTGATGTTGTCCTCAACGATAGGGTTGTGCAGCATATTGTGATTCATGGCAGGGGCGACCAGCTTTTTGCATGGGCACGCCATAACGGTGGTGGTCAGCATATCGTCTGCAATGCCGCAGGCTATCTTTCCGATAACGTTAGCCGATGCAGGTGCGATAAGTACGATGTCCGCAGCCTTTGCAAGGGCAACGTGCTCAACGCTGTACTGGAAATTGCGGTCAAAGGTGTCGATAAGGCACTTGTGCTGGGTCAGCGTTTCAAAGGTAATGGGGTTTATGAACTGTGTTGCGTTTTGGGTCATAAGTACGTGAACATCAGCCCCCAGCTTTTTGAGCATATTTGCGGTGTTAGCCATTTTGTAAGCGGCGATAGAGCCTGTTACGGCAAGAACAACGGTCTTTCCTTTAAGCATTGTGAAATTCCTCCAAATCATCGGGATTTTTTCATCTCGCTTTATATTATAACATAGTTTTTCCTAAAAAGATATAGCTTTTTTCAAAAAAGTGTGCTATAATGTTCTCGGAGTTTTTGGAGAACTCTGCGTAAAGGCGGCGAAAACCCCGCAGAAACGTGCCAAAGCAGATATTGATGCTTCAAGTCTGACTTTGCGGGGCACGGCGGAAAGCAGCCGTAATTGCGCTGTATTGTATCCTGCGGTGCAGGAATAATAACAAAGGAGGTTTTCGTTATGAAAACAAATGTAAAAAAAATGTTCAATGTTCGCCAGCTGACCATTCTCGGCCTTATGACCGCATTGGTCATGATCTTTTCGTTCACCCCCATAGGCTCGATACCTGTGGGACCGCTGGTAATAACACTTAATGTTATCCCTGTGGCTATCGCAGCAGTGACCTGCGGACCTGTGGGCGGCGCTGTCATAGGGGGAGTGTTCGGACTTTTCAGCTTTTTGCAGTGCATCGGAGTGGGAGTGCCAAGCGGTATGGGCGCAGCGCTGTTTTCCATCAACCCCTTCTTCGCATTCGTCCAGAGATTTATACCCAGAGTCCTTGTGGGGCTTATTGCAGGCTATGCGTTCAAGATCACCAAAAAGCTTTCAAATAACGGCGTAGGCGGTGCAGTCGCAGGCTTTATGACTGCCTTTTCCAACACTTTGCTGTTTATGACGACTCTGGTTTTGCTTTTCGGAAGAACGGATTATATGGAAAAGCTAATGAAGGGAAAGAACGTTATCTGGTTCATTATCACCTTTGTGGGAGTAAATGCGCTGGTCGAAATGCTCGTTGCCACCGTTGTAACTGCAGCTGCGGCTGCGGTTCTTACAAAGGCAGGCTTTATAAAAGGCAAAGCAAAAGCCTGACACAAAAGGACGGGGGATAAGAAAATGATACTTGCAGTTGATATAGGAAACACAAATATAGTTCTTGGCTGCTGCGACAAGGATAAGATACTTTTCAGAGAAAGAGTTTCCACCAGCCTTACCGCTACCGACCTTGAATATGCGGTGACCCTGAGAACAGCTGTCGAAATGAACGGGCTTGACGGCTCGCAGATAGACGGAGCGATAATCTCCTCTGTTGTGCCCACGATAACCAATACGGTCAAAGCGGCTGTGGAAAAGTACACCAAGGTCAAGTGCAAGGTGGTGGGTCCGGGAATGAAGACCGGGCTTTCCATAAAGATAGACAACCCTGCCCAGCTGGGAAGCGATCTTGTGGTGGACGCCGTGGCAGGAATAAACGAGTATAAAACACCCCTTATAATTGTGGATATGGGTACAGCCACCACCCTTTCGGTAATAGACACCAACAAGGATTATATCGGGGGAATGATAATGCCGGGAATAATGGTTTCCCACGATTCCCTTATAAACCGCACCTCCCAGCTGCCAAGGATAGCCCTTGAACAGCCTAAAAAGGTGATAGGAACAAATACGGTGGAGTGTATAAAGGGCGGACTGCTCTATGGAAATGCAGGGGCTATCGACGGCATATGTCAAAGGATAATGCAGGAGCTTGGAAAGGACTGTACCGTGGTCGCCACCGGGGGACTGGCACCCATTATAGTTCCCCTTTGCAGGACAAATATAACCCTTGACGAGGACCTGCTGCTCAAAGGCTTGATGATAATTTACAACAAAAATATCTGACCGGTGAGGATAAAGCTATGATAAATGATATTCAGCAGAAAATAATCCAGCTCAAAAAACAAAAGGATATATGTATCCTTGCCCATAGCTACCAGGCTAAGGAGATAGTCGAGATCGCAGATATAACAGGCGATTCCTATAAGCTGTCTGTGGAGGCAGCAAAGGTGGAAAGCAAAAATATAGTTATGTGCGGCGTTCATTTTATGGCGGAGACTGCAAAAATGCTCTCCCCGGACAAGCACGTCTACCTTGCCAACCCCCTTGCAGGCTGCCCCATGGCGGAGCAGATGGACGCTGAGATGATAAAAGCCATAAAGGCAAAAGAGCCTGACAGGAAAGTGGTGTGCTATATAAACACCACCGCTGCCCTCAAAGAGGTCTGCGACGTTTGCGTGACCTCGTCCTCTGCTGTGAAGATAGTCAAGAATATGGACGCAAAAAAGATACTTTTCATTCCCGACTGCAACCTCGGTTCTTTCGTGCAAAAGGCTTGTCCCGATAAGGATATAAAGCTTTTGCAGGGGGGCTGTCCCACCCATGCAAGGGTCACAAAGGCAGAGCTTGACGAGGCTAAAAGGCTTCACCCCAATGCTTTGGTGCTGGTTCACCCCGAGTGCAGACCCGAGGTCACCGAGCAAGCAGACTACGCAGGCTCAACAAGCGGAATAATGGATTTCGCCGCTAAGTCGGACGCAAAGGAATTTATCATCGGCACCGAAATATCCATCGCCGAGCATTTGCAGTACCGCTATCCCGACAAGGAGTTCTATGTGCTGTCCAAAGACCTTATCTGCTCCAATATGAAAATAACCACCCTTATGGACGTTTACAAGACCTGCGAGAGTATCGGAAATAGCGACGGCAAAGCATTTGAGATAGAGATGACAGACGAGCAGATAGTTAAAGCAAAGGTCTGCATCGACGAAATGATCCGTCTCGGCGGCTGAACAACGAAAATAAGAAAAGACGGCTTTAAGCCGTCTTTTTGTTTGCTTTTGAAAGCCGCTGCGAAAACTGGGAAAGGATTATCGCCCCGAACATTATCACGCAGCCGATGATCTCACGCACGCTTAGCCGCTCTCCAAGTATCACCGCCGCCGTAAGAACCCCGAACACCGATTCCATGCAAAGGATAAGCGATGCGACCGTCGCTTCGGTGTACTTCTGCCCGATTATCTGTAAGGTGTATGCCACGCCGCAGCTCATTATTCCCGCATATAAAAGCGGTATTGCTGCATCTAAAATTCCGCTGAGCTTCGGCGTTTCAAATATGAACATGGCAATACCCGAAAGGGCTCCCCCCACAAGGAACTGCATCGCCGAAAGCCGCAGTCCGTCCCCTTTGGCGGTGAACCTTTCAATAGTGAGTATATGCAGGGCAAATACCGCCGCACAGCCTATGGCAAGCAGATCGCCTTTGTTGAATTCTCCCATGTCCTTTGGATCCACGCAGAGAAAATAAAGCCCTGCAAACCCCATAAGAACGCACAGCCATGTCAGAAGCGGAGTGCGCTTTTTTACAAACAGCCCCAAAAGAGGCACAAAGAAAATGTAAAGAGCGGTTATAAACGCTATCTTTCCTGCTGAGGTGTATGCAAAAGCATGCTGCTGGATATTGCTTGCCACGCAGAATATCACCCCCAGCAATACACCGTATTTAACGGACTTTGCGTCCTCTTTTTTCTTTTGGAGCTTTTGCTGTGGGGTGAGCTTTTTGCTGACTGCCCTGTCACGGATAAGTATACAAGGCAAAAGCACCGCCCCGCCCATTAGCATACGTATGGCGTTAAAGGTAAAAGCCCCCATGCTTTCCATGCCCTTGCTCTGAGCGGTGAAAGCCATGCCCCATATCAAAGCTGTGAGCAGCAGCATAACTGCCCCTTTAAGCTGAGTTTTTTGCTTCATTTTATCACCTTTTCAATTCACACTCAGATAAAATGATAACATATTTTCACAGCTTTATCAACAAGGGGGTGTGAAACTTTTTTTCCTTTTAATGGGCAAAGGGGACAATTTCAATAATTAACGATAATATCGTAATAAAACGTAAATAAAATGGTGGTAAACTTACAATAATTAATGTCGGGCGGGGGGTATATTATGAAAAAAATAACTTTGAGAACTTTAGCAGCGGCAATGTCCCTTATGATGCTGCTTACCGGCTGCTCTGAGGGAAACGAGACCGACAGCTCGGAAGCCCGGATCACCACCGCATCACAATCCTATGAAGAAAGCTCCGAAGCCCCAGAGACCACCCAAGGGGTAAAAATGCCAACAGAGGGTGACGTTATCCCCTGGGAGGGAGAGGGCGATCCTCTTGCAGGGGAAAAAAGCAGCACCACGGCGGCTTCCACCACCAAGGCGCAGACTTCCACCACGACCAAGGCGGCAGCGACCACGACCAAAGCCGCTGCCCAGCAAAATAACGGCGGCGGAGGGAATAACGGGGGCAACAATGGCGGCGGCGGTGCAAAACCTGCCGTTACCCCAAAACCGGCTGTTGCACCTACTTTTGCCTCGGGAACACCTGTACAAAGACACGGTGCGCTCAGAGTCAGCGGCAACCATATCGTGGACAGCCACGGTCAAGTTTTCATGCTCCAGGGTATGTCCACCCACGGAATAATGTGGTCTGACGAATCAAATACAATTCCTTTTTCCGGCATCCTTTCCACAAACTCTCTGCGGGTGCTCCGTGATGACTGGAGATGCAACGCAGTGAGGATCGCCATGTATACCGAGGAGTGGGGCGGCTATACCACAGGCTATGCTTCCCAGGCAAAGGCTAAGGTGGAAACCGGTGTTGCCAACGCTACCAGCCTTGGAATGTACGTTATAATCGACTGGCATATCCTCCATGACGGAAATCCCCAGACCCATAAGTCACAGGCTATCGCCTTTTTCAAGGAAATGGCGCAAAAGTACAAGAATTACAACAACGTTATCTACGAGATCTGCAACGAGCCAAACGGCGGTGTGACCTGGGCGGGACAGATAAAGGGCTACTGTCAGGAGGTAGTGAACGCTATCAGGAGCATCGACAAGAATAAGCTTATAATCTGCGGCACAGGCACCTGGAGCCAGGATATAGATAAGGTGCTTGGAAACAGACTCAGCGATGCAAACTGTCTGTATACCCTGCACTTTTATGCAAATACCCACACCGACTGGCTGAGACAGCGTTTGCAGAATTGCTATAACAGCGGTCTGCCGGTGCTTGTTACCGAGTTCGGTACCTGCGATGCCAGCGGAAACGGCGGCTTTAACGAGAGCCAGACAAGAGCGTGGTATAACCTGCTCAAAAACCTGAAGGTCGGCTGGTTCAACTGGTCGGCGGCAAATAAAAACGAGACCGCATCGGCGTTCAAGGCGGGAACAAATCTTGCAAACATAAGTGCAGGCGAGAGCCAGCTCACCCAAAGCGGAAGGCTTATAAGAACTCTTTTCCGTGAAAACGCCGCAGCAAACGCAGCGTATGTCTGATGAGGTGAAAAATGAGACTTGACAGCGTAAGAGAATACGAGAGAAGAATAAAAAGCATCATTATAACAGAAGATGAGATAAAAGACGCTCTGAAAAGAGCAGGGGAATATATAAACTCCCTGTACGACGGAAACCCCATTCTTCTTGTGAGTGTGCTCAAAGGGGCGTTTGTCTTTATGGCAGACCTTTGCCGTGAGGTGACAGTTCCCTGCGAGATAGGTTTTATGTGCGTCAAAAGTTACTTTGAGGGGACCTCTTCCACGGGAGATGTAAGCGTGGTAATGGACCTTGACAGGGACGTGAAGGGCTACCATCTGGTGGTCGTGGAGGATATAATTGACACGGGAAGGACCCTGAAAAGGCTGGTGGAGATGCTTAAAGACAGAAAGCCTTTGTCTTTGAACGTTGTAACGCTCCTTGATAAGCCGGACAGGCGTGTGGTGGAAATGAAGGCGGATCTTTCCCTTTTTACCATACCGGATAAATTCGTTATCGGATACGGTCTGGACTGTGCGGAGTATTACAGAAATCTTCCCTACATAGGTGAATACAGCGAGATATGAGAATAAAAAAAAGGCGGCTCTTTGCAAGGCATTGAGCCGTGATTTTTCACGTATGAAGGAGAAAAAGATATGAGCATCACAGTGAATATTTATTATACGGGAAAAGATAACAGCGCAGTTGAATTTGCCCGTGAAATGGAACAAAGCGGAACAGCGGAACTTATAAGAAAAGAAAAAGGCAACCGCAGATATGAGTATTTTCTTCCCATGCAGGATCCCCGGACAGTTCTGCTTATAGACAGCTGGGAGGATCAGGCGTCCATAGATGCCCACCATGCCTCGCCTATGATGAAGACCATAGCGCAGCTGCGTGAAAAATACGATCTGCATATGAGGGTGGAAAAATATGTACCTGCGCCTGAGGAAAAACAGGACAGGGAGTTTATAAGAGAATAAACATGAAGAAGGTAAGTTTAGTTGGATAGGATAGTTTTTTTCAGAGATCTGGCATTGATAATAGTCAGCGCAAAGCTGTTCGGACTTGTGGCAGCAAAGCTGAAAGCACCCCAGGTAGTGGGGGAGATAATCGCAGGACTTGTAATGGGACCGAGTATCCTTGGGTTTGTGAAACAGTCTGATTATATGTCCCTGCTTGCGGAAATAGGGGTAATAATGATAATGTTCTCCGCCGGGCTGGAGACAAACCTTAAAGAGCTGGTAAAAACAGGACCCAAAGCTTTTATGATAGCTCTTATCGGAGTGTTTGTGCCCCTTGGGGGAGGAACGCTTCTGTACAGCTGTTTTTACGGCTTTGAGGCAGTGGGCAGCGACGGCTTTTACAGAGCGCTGTTCATCGGTACGATACTTACAGCCACATCTGTGGGAATAACCGTTCAGACCCTTAAAGAGCTGGGACATTTAAAAGAACACGTGGGTACCCTTATCACCAGCGCAGCGATCATCGACGACGTTATCGGCATCATCGTGCTTACCTTTGTCATCGGCTTTAAAAATCCCGAGTCAAAGCCCTCCACAGTGGTGATACATACATTGCTGTTCTTTGTAAGCAGCATCTGCGTGGGATTGCTCATGTACTATATCTTCAAATACATCGACAAGCATCACCCCCACCAAAGAAGGGTGCCCATACTGGGGCTTGCCCTTTGTATGTTCTTTGCCTTTGCAGCAGAGGAGTTTTTCGGCATCGCAGATATCACCGGCGCATATGTGGCAGGTCTTATCCTTTGCAATCTGAACGATTCGGATTATATCGCCCGTAAGATAGATATAAACTCGTATATGATCTTCGGCCCGGTGTTTTTTGCAAGTATCGGTCTGAAAACGGAATTCAAAGGCTTTACAAGCTCTCTGCTGATCTTCTCCCTTTGCTTTGTGGCAGTGGGTCTTGTGACAAAAGTGATCGGCTGCGGACTTACGGCAAAGATCATGGGATACAACTGGAACGAGAGCCTTAAAGTGGGCGTGGGAATGATGACCAGAGGCGAGGTCGCCCTTATCGTGGCTCAAAAGGGACTGTCCGAGGGTATGCTTGATGCTAAGTATTTTGCCTGTGTGATACTTCTTATAATAGTTTCCTCTATCTCAACGCCTATCGTGCTCAAGCTTCTTTACAGAAAGTCCCACGGAAACAAGCGTACCGACGACGAGGGGCAGCAGCCCGTCCACGAGCAGTCATCGGTGCAAACATAATGACCTGACAAATACTCCAAGGCTCTGCCAAAAAAGCGGCGGAGCCTTTTGGCTGTTTTAATAACAGCGGCGGCGAAAGTTTGTGTAAATCGCAGAAAAAACCGCAGCATCGGCGTGCCTTGTTGAATTTGGATGCCCGATGTGGTATAATTTAAAGTACGATCCAGGTAATACGCTTTTTAAAGGAAATAGTCATATGAAAAAATATTTTAGTAAAATAGGATTTTTGTTGTTTATACTTGTCTATGTGATATGCTGCTTTGTTCAGGCACCTGTTACAAAAGCCGTGGGGTCAATGTGGTCCCTTCTTCCGCCGATAGTGGCTATCGGATTGGCGCTTATCACCAAAGAGGTGTATTCCTCCCTTTTTGCAGGAATACTTGCCGGAGGGGTCATCTGTGCAATATCCGCAGGTTCCGGCTTTTCGGGAATGTTCAATACCGTTGTGAAAGACGGGCTTGTGGCAAACATTGCCGATGAAAGCAATGTTGGTATCCTGGTCTTTCTGGTGGTGCTTGGAATAATCGTGGTGCTTATGAATAAAGCAGGCGGAAGCCGTGCGTACGGCGACTGGGCTGCAAAGCACATAAAGACCCGTGCAGGAGCAAGCTTATCTACCTTTATGCTGGGCGTTCTGATATTTGTGGACGACTATTTCAACTGCCTCACCGTAGGCTCTGTTATGCGGCCAATAACGGACAAGCATAATATATCAAGAGCCAAGCTGGCGTATATTATCGATGCAACCGCTGCACCTGTGTGCATAATCGCACCTATCTCCTCCTGGGCAGCCGCAGTCAGCGGTACCGTGGACGGTGTAAACGGTATACAGCTTTTTATAAGGACCATACCCTATAACCTTTATGCCCTGCTCACTTTGGCAATGGTGATCTTTATAGCCCTGTCGGACTTTGACTACGGCCCCATGAAGACCCATGAGGATAACGCCAAAAAAGGAGATCTTTTCACCACAAGGAGCACCGTTTATCCCCAGGACGCAAAGCCTGAGCATACCAAGGGAAAGGTCGTCGACCTTATTTTCCCGGTGATCGTACTTATAGTTATGTGTGTGCTGGGAATGCTGTATACAGGAGGATTGTTCAGCGGAGAAAGCTTTATTGACTCCTTTGCAAACTGCGATGCCTGCTATGGACTTGCCCTTGGCTCCATAGGGGCGCTGATAGTGATAATCGTGTATTTCCTTATCAGACGTGTGCTTACCTTCGCACAGTGTATGGATGCTGTTCCCGCAGGCTTTAAGCAGATGGTGCCGGCGATCCTCATTCTTACATTTGCTTGGACGCTTAAAACCATAACCGCTCAGCTTGAGGCGGGAGCGTTCGTTTCCGACCTTGTCCAGAGCGCCTCTGCGGTAAAGATACTGCTGCCTGCAATACTTTTTGTTGTGGCGCTGGCTCTTTCCTTTGCAACAGGTACCTCATGGGGGACCTTCGGCATACTTATCCCTATCGTAACAGAGGTGTTCAAGGACGATCTTGCTTCGGTGAGCTCATCGGGAAGTATCCCAGCATCGGTCATAATCTGTATCTCAGCCTGCCTTGCAGGTGCCGTTTGCGGCGATCACTGTTCGCCTATTTCCGATACCACTATCATGGCATCAACAGGCGCCCAGTGTGACCATGTGAACCACGTTTCCACACAGCTCCCTTACGCTATGACCGTTGCAGGAGTTTGCGTGGCAGGATATATCCTTGCAGGCTTTGTGGAAAATGTGTTTGTTGTCCTGGGCTGCTCTATGGCGGCGATGATCGCAGTGCTTTTAGTTATAAAAAAGCTTAAAAGACCTGTGGCTGTCTCTTTGCAGGAGGGAGAAGAGAAAAAAGAATGATCTTTTGTAAGGTTGACATTTGGTGATATTTTCTGTAAATGGTTGACAAATTAAGTAAAATGAGATACAATATTAGTATAGTATTTATTATCGGAGGTGGAGATCATGAGCGCAAAAAAAGGCGATGATATCCAGGCGGAATGTTTTGTGAAACTATGCGAAATGTATCCTATTTACAGAAGGGTGATCTGCAAGCTTTTTGACGCAAAGGAGTTCAGATTCACCAAGACTCAGCAGATGATAATAATGACGCTGTGGCTTTATAAAAAGACCTCTCTTTCACAGCTTGCGACGCTTATAAGTACCTCTAATGAGCAGGCAACAAGGGCAGTTGGACAGCTTGTAAAGATGGGATATGTTACAAGGGAAAGAAATGAGGAAAACAGAAGGCTTGCCGAGATACAGCTTACCCCAAAGGCTGAGGAGGCAGTAATGGAAAGCCAGAAGATGGTCAGAGAGAGATTTCCCAATAGTCTTGCACATTTCAGCGATAAAGATGCAGCAGAGCTGTACGACAGCCTCAGCAGGGCAGGAGAGATCCTTATGAAGGCCGAGCGTGAGCTGCTTGCGGTAGAGGATATAGATGTATAATAAAAGAAAGAAAAAACAGCCCGTGGGGAGCTGTGAGAGCTGTGTAAATTATGCATACGACCAGGAATATGAGGAGTATGTGTGCATGATAGATCTTGATGAGGATGAATATTACCGGTTTTTAAACGAACCAAATTATGCCTGTCCTTATTTTAAGCTTGATGATGAGTATGCAGTGGTGAGAAAGCAGAATTAAAAAACAAAAAAGTGCTTGCCGCCTATTGACAAGCACTTTTGTTTGTGGTATACTATTAAAGCTGTAATAGTTGCAGCAGTAGTAGATCGTGGAGAAGTCGCCTAGCCCGGTTTATGGCGCACGACTGGAACTCGTGTATGGGTTGATAGCTCATCGAGGGTTCGAATCCCTCCTTCTCCGCCAAAATACGCCGTTTGCGAGCAATCGCAAGCGGCTCTTTTTTATGCCCATGTTAATCAAATTGTTAATCAATTTCTATATGTACTATTTGCTACTATTTGGACTCTTTGGACTCATCGTCACTATCTTTGGAACCAAATGCTTCCCTTAAAATGTTCGGCAGTTCCTTTTTCCCGTTTATAGTGTGTAAATAATACTTATCTGTTACCGCAGTTGAGCTGTGACCTAATATTTCAGATAATGCTTTAATAACCATATGTCTATCTGCACAGACTGTAGCAAAACTGTGTCTAAGGTCGTGTAATCTAACATTATTAGGCAGGTTGCTCTTTTTCAGTGCAGCCTTGAATGCTTTGTCCAGTTGCCCTGGATCTTTGAAACTACCAAACATATCACAGAAAACATACTCGTTGTCGGAGTACATTTCACCGTACTTTTCCTTGTTTAGCTGGTTCTGTTTAATCTGATTCTTGACCAGTTCTTCAATTTCAGGCGATATGTCGATAGTACGGTTGCTTTTTCTACTTTTTAGCTTTGTTTCTCCGTAATATTCTTCAGTTTTTTCAGTTGATGTGTTATCCTTGATAATGGTAATCTGCCTGCTTAAAGTGAGAGTATGCTTGACAAAGTTGATATCTTTAGTCTTGATACCCAAGATTTCTCCTCGTCTTAGTCCAAGCATCGATGCCATTGCGATTTCAGGTCCGAATGGATCACCTTTTATGTTTCCTACAAGCTTGTTAAGCTGCTCTTCTGATAAAAGATGTGGTATATATTCCTCAATTCTTGGTGGCTTAACCTTCTTGCATACATTCAGCCTGACTAAATCGTCCTCTTCTGCAGCACCTAATGCGGCTTTGAGAACATTGTGTACATATACCACCGTTTTGGCTTTAAGCTCTTTATCGAGGAGAACTTGATGTAAATGCCGGATATCCTCGGTGCTCAGGTCTTTGAGCTTGATATTACCTATGTATGGGATAATATGATGCTCGATGTTAACCTTATAGCCGTTTTTGGTACAAGATGCCAAGTCATTCTCCACTTTGTGCTTCTCGAACCAAGATCTTAGATAAACTTCAAGAGGTTGAGAACTGTAGTCCTTTATCAATCCCAATTCTACCTGGGCTCTGATCTTTTTCAGATCAGCGGCGGCTTCCTCTCTGGTTTTATAACCTCCTTTTTGGTGTTGCTTCCGTTTCTTCTTGCCACCTACATAACTGTAGGTGTAGTAAACGATAGTCCATGTTTTGCCTCTTTTATATGGGTTGTTCTTGCCCATAGCGTATAACCTCCATTCGATACGCTACAATGCAAGCCGTTATAAACACTTGCATTGTAGCATATTATTTTGTTATTGTCAATTGAAAGTATCATTGAACCAGTTGTCAAACGACTCTTTGTTGATGCGGTACGATCCGAGTATTGCGTACACTTTAAATGGTGGATTGTTTTTTACGAAAGTGTAAGTTGATCCTTTGCTGAGTCCTAAAATCTTTCGAATCTCAGATACAGTATAAACCTTTTTATTATCGTCCATAGAGCCACCTCCTTTCTAAGTTTTTTGTTTTCACTATTATCACGACCTTTCTTATTTGATATATATAAGATTTTTGAAAAAACACAAGAAAAAATACAAAATGAAGAATATAGCCTATTTGTTTTTCTTATCATCCTCTGACTTAACTCCATTTAACTGCTTGATAATATATCCAACAGTTTTGTTTGAGAGGTAATATGCGCCGTCTGTGCAGATGATAATGGAGTTCTTTACACGATTGTGTGAGCAATCATGGATCATAGCTTTCTTCTGAGGATCATAATGACTAATACGAGTTCTTGCCTCATTTTTGAGTTTGGCAGAATCATAAGGGCGTACAGCTTGCACTTGATTAGAATCAACATAATTAGAAAAACCAATTGGTATATACATAATTACTCCTTTCGTGACAATAAACTTACGAACACTTTATATATATGATATTTTCAGAAAAAACACAAGAAAATTATGTATGCTAAAATAAAACTGAGCCATTTAGGCAGAAAATGATAATAAAAAAGTGAGCCACTTAAACTGAAAATCCTGTATAATAAGATCAGCTTGTA
>ONMZ01000045.1 GCA_900319075.1 uncultured Eubacteriales bacterium | reverse complement strand
ATCATCACAGGAGGTATCGGGTTTCTTGTCTGGGGTGATATCGGAACACATAAGTACAGGATCAGGCGCTTCTCACTGCAAAGCAAGGTCGTACTGATGACATCTGCTGTCCTGATCGTTCTGCCTGCGCTGTATTTCTTCTTTTATGAATATGACTGTGAGAGTATCCATGACCGGACGATCCATTCACTGTTTCAGTCTGTCACTACACGAACCGCCGGCTTTAACACAACTAATCTCGCTGCTATGGACGAATCGGGTACAGCTATTATGATCATTCTTATGCTTATAGGCGGCTCTCCCGGTTCCACCGCAGGCGGTATGAAAACAGCGACTTTTGCTGTTCTGTTTCTTTCTGCGATCACAGTATTCAGCCGCAGAAATGATGTGCAGTGCTTCAAAAGAAGAATATCCGATGAAGCAGTCCGCAGTGCAGGCGCTGTTTTGTTTATGTATCTTGTATTGTTCTTTACAAGCGGTATCATTATCAGCAGAGTGGAAGATCTTCCGCTGCTGACCTGTCTGTTTGAAACGTGCTCAGCTATCGGTACTGTAGGGCTGACACTTGGCATTACAAGCAGTCTGTCTGCTGTATCCCTATTTATGCTGCTCTGCCATCAGCAGACGGTCAGAATTCACGCTTACCGCTTGAAAAAATATCCGTAGGATAAGGAGTCTTATATATGAAAACAGTTTTGATTATCGGAGTGGGACAATTCGGCAGTCATATTGCCAGACGTATGAAGGAACTGCGGTGTGAGGTCATGGCCGTGGATTCAAAAGAAGAACGCATCAACGAGATACTGCCCTATGTGACCAATGCGAGGATCGGCGACAGCACTAATGAGGAGTTCCTCCGTTCGCTTGGTGTAGGGAACTATGATGTTTGTATCGTTGCTCTCGGAGGCCTGTTCCAGTCCTCTCTGGAAACAACATCTCTGCTCAAGGAGCTTGGCGCCAAAAAGGTCATATCCAGGGCTACGAATGACGTTCAGATGAAATTCCTGCTGAAAAACGGAGCCGACGAGGTGGTCTATCCTGAGATGCAGATGGCGCTTCGCATCGCTACAAAATATGCCTCAGACAGCATTCTTGATTTTATTCATCTGGATAACAATTACTCGATTTATGAACTGAAAGTGCCGAAGGACTGGTTCGGAAAGTCGCTTTCACAGATCGATATACGAAAGAAATTCAAGATCAATATTCTGACGATCAAACGTGGAGCAGAGGTATTTATCCCTGCACCGGACACCGTAATAAAAACTGATGACATTGCATTTGTCATAGGTGAGGTTCGGGATATCCAGAAATGTTTCAGAATTTAGGAGATGATCGTGTGAGAGATATTCTGCTTGCACTGTTTGTAGGAGCAATGTTTCTCTACGGCTTTTACATTATGAAAAAGGTTGATGAATTCCTCGAGGAGATACAAAAAAACAGCAGTCCTGAACAAGAAGCATCAGAAGACGCTGTTGACGAACACAAAAGTGATATGTTATAATAACAAGGGTGATCCTTATGACTGCTGACTCTATCAAAAAATCTAAATCATTGTCTGTGTTCAAAGACTCCGCCGTATGTCTTGTGGTGCTGACCGCTGCAACCCTTGCCGGGTATGCTTTCAAAGCCTTTCATCTTGCCGATGCGGATATCATTATGCTGTATATCATCGCTGTACTTGTGATATCCATTTTCACGTCTAAGATACAATTTTGTCTGATCTCATCGGTAGTGGGCGTTGTGCTTTTTAACTACTTCTTCACCTATCCTGAGTTTTCTCTTTCAGCTCACGATGCAGGCTATCCTGTCACATTTGTGACAATGTTTATTACAGCGTTCATAGCCGGAACGCTTGCCAATAAGCTCAAACGCAATACCCTGATCGCCGAGCAGAATGCCCGTGAAAAGGAGGAGGCAGCACTTCTGGCGCAGAATGAACAGCTTAGAGCTAATATGCTCCGTTCCATATCCCATGACCTCAGAACACCGCTGACCTCCATATCAGGCAATGCCAGTACGCTACTGTCAGGCGGCGATACGCTTGATGAATCAGCACGTCAACAGATATACACGGATATTTATTCCGAATCTATGTGGCTTATCGGAATGGTGGAAAATCTCTTATATGCCACACGAATTGAGGACGGGAGAATGCAGCTGAATATCTCGGTAGAGATACTGGATGATATCGTGCAGGAGGCTGTGAAACACACAGAACGCACTCACTCAAAGCGAAATATCATAGTAGATATGCTTGACGAGATAATCCCCGTTATGGCAGATGCGAACCTTATCGTTCAGGTCATAGTCAATCTTATGGATAATGCAGTCAAGTACAGTGATGATGATTCTGATGTAACTGTCAGTGTGCGCCGTGAACATGCGTATGCTGTGATATCCGTGTCCGATCACGGCACAGGTATCTCCGATGAAGAAAAGGAAAAGGTCTTTGATATGTTCTATACGGGCTACAGCCGTTCCTCAGACAGCAGAAGAAGTCTTGGGCTGGGGCTTGCACTATGCAGGTCAATTATTTCTTCACACGGCGGTACTATATCTGTCAGCGACAACATACCAAACGGTACAGTTGTCAGCTTTACTCTGCCAATAGGAGAGGTCGATCTGAATGAATGAATATCTTGTTCTGGTGGTGGAGGATGACAAGCCTATCAGAAAGCTTATAACAACCACTCTTAAAATGAATGATTATCGCTTTATCACCGCCGTCAGGGGCAGAGAAGCGGTCATGCTCAGCGCTTCGCATAAACCTGACATCATCATACTTGACCTTGGACTGCCCGACATTGATGGCGTTGAGGTCATAGAGCATATACGCACTTGGAGCGATGTTCCTATCATCATAGTCAGTGCAAGGAGCGAGGACAGGGATAAGATAACAGCCCTTGACAAAGGTGCAGATGATTACCTGACAAAGCCGTTCTCTGTTGATGAACTTCTCGCAAGGCTCAGGGTGATACAAAGGCGGCTCATGAGATCCGAAAACGTATCGGTCACGGAGTTTGTCAACGGCAGACTGAGGATAGACTATGTTTCGGGCTGTGTTTATCTTGATGATGAAAAACTGCACCTGACCCCGATAGAATACAAGCTTCTGTGCCTGCTTGCAAAGAATGTCGGCAAGGTGCTGACACATAAGTACATTATCCAAAGTGTATGGGGAACTCCTGTATTTATGGCTACCCTGCGAAAAAAGTTGAGTGACAGCAGTCAGGCGCTGATACAGACACATATCGGCATTGGGTATCGTATGATGAAATTATAGCTTTTAGGGAACTGTACAGACAGGACACTTTTATTTGTTGATCCAAATCGCTTTCTACGGCTGCAAAAACAATTGCACCGAATATTATTTTGCTAAAATGAAATAAGGGCAATGTCTTCCATTCACGGAGGACATTGCCCTTTTCCTTATGCTGTGATTATATCAGTCCTGAATCTCCTGCATCATAGTCGCACCGTCCTTGAAACCGACCTTGTAAGCAGCTCTCATTTAAATCATATTTTTTTAGTATTCCTGACTCGATTGATCGTCCGTTCAAATTCACCGCTGTCGAGCCATTCAGCAAGAAAGAACTGTTCAAGCATAGGGACTGTGCAGGAATAAAATCCGACAGTCTGTTCATATAGAGGCAGCAGTTTCTCAGGCAGAAGCATATAGGCAACACGAAGTGAGGGAGCGATAGTCTTTGAGAAGGTGTTGATGTATATGACATGATCGTTTTCCGACTGTGCAAACAATGTCTGCGGTGCTGTTCCGTTCAGAGTGTATTCAGAATCATAGTCATCCTCAATAATGACCGCATTCCTCTGATACGCCCATTCCAGATAGACCTGTCTGCGCTTAGCAGAAGCAGTTACGCCGCTTGGAAAGCTGTTGAAAGGCGTGACATGGAGGATCTCTGCACTTGTTCTGCTGAGTTCATCAGTGCGGATACCCTCTCCGTCCATTTCAAGCATATCACAAACAGCGCCGTTTGCCTTATAGACTGCTTCTATTTTTTCGTAAGAGGGCGATTCCAACGCAACGGTCTTTCCTCTGCCAAGCATCTGGATACAGATCCCGTACAGGTATTCAGCCCCCGAACCAATAATGACCTGTTCTCTGGATACATTGATATTTCTGCATCTTGAAAGATAGCGGCATATCGCATCACGAAGCTGTGAACAACCACCCTTTGGAGATTTCATCAGTATCCGTTCCCCGTAATCAAGGGTCACTTTTCTCAGCATTGCTGCTACCGAGGAAAACGGAATATTGTCGTTATGCAGAATATGATCCCTGTCTATTTGAAAGATCGTCTCCTCTGTTGCAGAAACAGGGAAGAAGCTCTCGACAGCGTATTTCACATAGCAACCGCTTCGCAGACGCATTTCACAGAACCCTTCATCGCAAAGCAGTTGATAAGCGTGTTCTATCGTCGGGAGACTGACAAGACAATCTCTTGCAAGCTCTCGTTTTGAGGGGAGTTTTGCACCATGTACAAATGCTCCCGATATGATTCTATTGCGCAGTTCATTGTAGACCTGCATATAAGCC
Organism: uncultured Eubacteriales bacterium; assembly: GCA_900319075.1. Taxonomy (GTDB): domain Bacteria; phylum Bacillota; class Clostridia; order Oscillospirales; family Ruminococcaceae; genus Hominimerdicola. Next base: position 9,524 of record ONMZ01000045.1, on the reverse strand, counting down.
GGCACGCTACTTTCACGGTCAATTCGGATATGCATTTTCCCCACCTCTTACTTTGATTATACTACTTTCTTAGGCGTTTGGCAATCGTTTGAAAGAAATATTCATAAACTGTAAAATCCTCGGTCAGTTCCGGATGGAAAGCGGTTGCAAGCTGATTATCTTGTCTGACTGCAACGATCCTGTTATCGTGTGAAGCAAGAACTGTGACATTATCACGCACATTCGTTGCATACGGTGCGCGGATAAATGGCATTTCGATTTCTTTCCCTGCAAATATATCGACACAGCGAAAGCTGCCGAGCTGTCTGCCGTAAGCATTCCGATGCACAGATATATCCAATGTTCCAAAGCAAGGAGTACCGCCGCCTGATATTTCTTTTGCAAGAAGGATCATACCGGCACAAGTCCCAAAAACAGGCAAACCATTCTGTATCATTTCCTTTAACGGTTCAAGCAGGTCAAGCTCTGTCAGAAGTTTCCGCATCGCTGTACTTTCACCGCCCGGTAGGATCAGACCGTCAAGCTCCGTCTGAATGTCATGTCTCTTGCGTATCTCCACTGCCTCAGCACCAAGCTGACATACCTTTGCGGAATGCTCTGCAAAAGCTCCCTGTACTGCAAGTACACCTATCCGCATTATTTACCTCTTTCTTCCATAATGAGCTTGATCTCGCTCTCATTGATACCGACCATAGCTTCACCAAGTCCAGATGAAAGTTCAGCGATCAATTTTGCATCATTATAATTCGTAACAGCCTGTACGATCGCACTCGCACGTTTTACGGGATCGCCGGATTTGAAGATGCCCGATCCAACAAACACACCTTCTGCACCGAGCTGCATCATCAGTGCGGCATCGGCAGGTGTCGCAACACCGCCGGCGGCGAAATTTACGACCGGAAGTCTGCCCGTATCGTGAACCTGTTTCAGCAGCTCATACGGCACTTGAAGTTTCTTTGCTTCTTCATAAAGTTCGTCCTCACTGAGCGATACAGCATGACGGATCTGTGTATTCATCATTCTCATATGACGAACTGCCTGCACGATGTCGCCGGTACCAGGCTCGCCCTTTGTTCTTATCATAGATGCTCCCTCGGCAATACGGCGAAGGGCTTCACCAAGATCTCTGGCACCGCAGACGAACGGCACTTTGAATTTTCGCTTATCCACATGGAAAACATCATCGGCAGGCGAAAGCACCTCGCTTTCATCAATATAGTCGATCTCGATTGCTTCCAGTATTTGTGCTTCAACAAAATGACCGATACGGCACTTCGCCATGACCGGAATAGTCACAGCTTCCTGTATTGAACGGATCATAGCAGGATCGCTCATTCTTGACACGCCGCCGGCAGCCCTGATATCCGCAGGGATACGTTCCAGAGCCATAACTGCACACGCACCTGCTTCCTGTGCGATAACCGCCTGTTCAGGAGTGGTAACATCCATGATCACGCCGCCTTTGAGCATCTGTGCAAGTTCCTTGTTGAGCTGATATCTTTCTTCCATTATGAGTACCTCATTTCTGTTTTTTCTTATTATAGCAAAACTGGTCATATTTGCATATAACCAGTTGCGTTTTATTTTATGGTATCAGATGAAACATAGGAACAATCGAAATCTATGCCACAAAGCGGAATGATATTATCGTTTCATGCCAACAGCTTTACAGCAACGATCATTAAAAAATGACCTCCGGCACAACTATATGCCCTGTTCCTCCGCAGTATTTTGTGGTCGTGTTTATTATTTTCTGTGCTGTTTCGGTCAATAGTTTATCGGGAGTTGCGGCGTTGCCCTGAACGATATCAATCATTTGTATTCCTCCTTTCGTTTATTATCGTAAAACCAACCGTCCAAACATAACCCAAATAATCGTTGTTAAGGTGTTGCTTACGGCACTCCGAAAAGCAAAAGCTCACTGCGTGATGTGCCGATACCGAGCTTTTTGCTGAGTGAAATTGTGATGCTAAAACAGCGCTGTTCGGATGATGATTTCTTCCTGACCGGCTCACCAAGACCGACCGAGCCACGCACCTACACGCTGCGGTTCAAGTCGTTCCTCAAACGAATCGGCGTGCCGTATCGCAACTTTCACTCCCTGCGGCACACCTTTGCAACGCAGTGCGTCAAGAGCGGCGTTGATGTGAAAACGCTCAGCGAGCTGCTCGGACATTCGAGTGTCAAGATCACGCTTGACAGGTATGTCCACTCGGATATGCAGCTCAAACGCAAGCAGCTGGAAAAGCTCTATTCAAGCCTTTGATAATGGTCAGAAATATGGTCGAAAGCCTCTCGGAATTGGTGTAGATGCGCTGATTTTGAGAGGTTTTTCTTGTGTTGATATAATATACGAACCCTGCCGCTGCTGTGGTGTTGTATGTTAACTCTGGTTAGTGGCAAAGTCAACATCTGAATTGATAACAAAGTGTTAGAACAAAGAAACGGACAGTCCAGTAGCTGTCCAATCAATCGTACAGTTAGCTATTGACACTTTATGTCCTTAATGATAGAATAAAGCCGTGACCTGACGGCACTCATGCTACATAAACCCTTAACCCGAGGCAGAAGGGAGAGTACATGAGAATCCAATACTACCATAAGAAAGATAATAAGAGTGTCGTCACAGGGTTGCCTACGCCGCTTGAGCTGTTCAAGCAAACGCATACGAAGCAGGAATACGAGCAGCTGGTGTCATTCTACAGATCAGAGCAGTGGCAGGAGGTCGAAAGAGCACATCTCAATTCAGACCGAAGATACTACGAGGACAGAAAGCAAAAGTCCCTGTCCGAGTGTGCAACAGCATCTTCAAAGAGCAAATACTATGGCGTGCACCCGTTCCAAAAGCGAGTCGAAAGAAAGAGCTCCAAATGCATTGAAGATCTGTTCGAGGACAAGTTGCTGTGCGAAAGTGTGAAAAGCCTCACACCAAAGCAGTATCAAGTCATAACGCTTTTTCTGAAAGACAAGAACACCGACGAGATCGCCAAAGCAGTCGGAACGACTCCCGGCAATGTGAGAAAGCTCAGAAAAAGAGCCCTTGAAAAACTGCGCACAGAGTATGCAAGGCTTGCAATGGGATGTCACGAGGAATACACGGGAAAGATACCGTACAATATCAAACGGCTTTGCAGGTATCTTGAAAAGCCAAAACCCACGAAAAAACGAAAGAAAGCAGCGTAGATATTCCGCCGCACAGAGCAGTCTGTGCGGTCTTTTTTTTGCTTTGTAAAATGTAAAGAATTCGTGAACAGCAGAAAAATGTCGCTTTTTGACGTTTCTCATCGGTAAGTATATAGAGGGCAACGATAGCCTTCTGAATTAAAAAAAGAAAGGAGAGATCAAATGAACAAATTGATCACAAAGTCCTGCGAGGAGATAATGACCACGCTGTACAAGCCGATAGAGTTCGCCGTTGACGGCTTGCTTGCACAAGGCTTGTACATTCTTGCAGGCTCCCCGAAGGTGGGGAAATCGTGGTTGGCATTGCAGCTTTGCCTTGCAGTTGCCAAGGGTGAAAAGCTGCTCGAGCGTGAAACCGCAAGCGGAACGGCTCTGTATTTTTGTCTTGAGGACGGGTACGAGCGTATCCAGAAACGGCTGTACGAGCTGACAGACGAACCGTCGGACAATCTGTTCTTTTCGATAATGGCTGACTCTATCGGCGGCGGATTAGAGGAGCAGATTACAAAATTCAAGTCGGCGCACGAGGACTTACATCTTGTTGTTATCGACACTTTGCAAATGGTTCGCAGCGAAACAGAATCCACATACGGCAGCGACTACGCAGAGCTTTTGCCGCTGAAAGCTCTTGCACAGCAGCTCGGCATCAGCATCGTGCTTGTACATCATCTTCGCAAGGCTGCCGATAGCGACCCGTTCAATATGGTCTCGGGCAGCACAGGTCTGAACGGCTGCGTTGACGGACTTCTTGTTCTGATGAAAGCAAAGCGGAGTGCGAATCAAGCAACCTTGCACTGCACAGGTCGTGACATCGAGGACACCGAGCTGCTGCTCACTCGGCAGGGCGCAAGGTGGACGGTCACCGACGAGAGCGAGGACAAGCCGCCCGACCTTTTCTCTTTTGCAATTCACGATCTGATGATTGAAAAACTCTCGTTCAAAGGCTCAGCGACAGAGCTGTGCGGTCTGCTGACAGAGAAATACTCACAAGAATTTTTCCCGAACATGATCAAGAAAGAGCTGACACTGCACGGCTACGAACTTCAGAGCTACGGCGTGAAGTTTTCTCACAAGCGAAGCAACGGACAGAGACTGATTATGCTGGAGTACGACCGTGACAGTGACACCAGTGACGGCAGAAATCTTATGCCCGAGCCGTCACAAAATGCTGACCCTGCTGTCACTGCTGAGCAAACCGAAAGCTCGCAATCCATTGATTTAATTGACTCTGCGGCAACAGAAGAAAGCAACACTTGTGAAAAGTCAGCTGACCCTGTCAGGCAGTTAGCTGTCCCTTTTTGCAGTGGAGCTGACCATGAGTATGCAATCATCAATGGAAAGAGAGTTGAGGTGAAAAGCTATACACTTGATGAAATTCTCAGGCAGAGCGCAACGAAAATCAGAGCAAAGGTTTTTGCTGAGCGAGGTATTCTCGTCCCCGAATTTGACCCCGCACTGTGAGCCGATTTGTGCCCACCCTCGCCCACGTTGGACAAACTACCCGAGCCGCAGGCACAAAACGCCCCACAGGGCAACGTGGCGCATGTGTGAGCGAATGACAGAGCAAGGAACTCTCGCCACAGGAGTTTACTATCTGTATAGTAACTCTGAATTTGCAGAAAAGACAAAACCCCGAGTCTGAACGTTTTGCGGCTCACGGGTGCTATGCAAAACTGTTCCAAGTTTAAGTCGGCAGGTCAAGCCACACAACATATTTCTCTCTTCTGCGAATGATAGCGAAGAAAGAAAGGGGCAATTTGAGGGGTGCAAACGGCAGTCCGAAAACCATACTGATTCCGGGCACGCCAGCATCGCCTCTGGCAGTCCGCCTGCCTCGCTAAAGCGGGTCGGCGTTCTGCCGAGTCAGCCGGCTCGGGGCGTACCCCGTGAACCCCCTGCCAAATTGGCAGAAAAAGAATATGTCTGAACTGATAACCCGACAGTTTTAAGTGCAGCCCAACAAGGCTCGGTTTGAGAGCTTTAATAGCTTTGCAGGAAAAAGCACGGCGTCATTTGCCGCCGCACGCCTCACTTCGACGAGCAAAGCTCGGCGTGTTTACGAGAGAATCTGCGAAAGGAGAATTGGAGTCAAAATCGAATAATTGCAAAAGCACCGACGTCAAAATTCAAAAAGTGTGCCTCTTTCGGCTGTGTTGCGAGGGGTTGTGCAGGAGTCACGAGCCGTTTTCGGCTGAACAAAAAAGTTGTGTTGTAACTCTTAACACCGAAATTTGAAACTAAATCCAAAACGAAAGGAAGATCAAAAATGACAAACTATAATCCAAAAGCGATGTGCTGCTTGATGCACAAAAAAGGCAGACAAAATTCGTTGCAGTTGGTGATAGATAACCGCCGCAGAGTGTGGTACTCTTGTGGTAAAAACTACTGCAAAAAATGGTATAATCCACCTGACGATGATAAGAATAAAGATAGGAGTGATGCGTTTGAAGATTACAGAAAAATGCAAGGCTCTTGAGCTTAAAAAGCAGACCCTCACCGCATGGACGAGAATACTTCTCGGGCGTGGTGAGATAGATGTGAAAAAGTACAACCGGATGCTTGTGCTGATAGATAAGCTCACAGCCTGAAAAAGCCCGCTGCAAAGGCGGGCTACATAGAGTGGATATGTAAATGTTTCCACCGTATTGATTTTGAAAAATAACAAGTTATAATTAAGATAAAGGAGGATATCTTATGGATATTTACAAGGCTCGTCAGCTGATGACGAGCGAGCGGAAAACTATTTTTGACCTGGACATCAACGTGACTTTCTACGCACGAGTGTCCACCCTCTCGGACGAGCAGGAAAACTCTATCGAGAATCAGATAAGCTACTTTACAGAGATGATAAAATCAAATGCACATTGGAATTACGTCGAGGGCTATGTGGACAGAGTCAGAGGAGAGAGTGCCGAGAATCGTGAGTCGTTCATGCAGATGATAGACGACGGCAAGTCCGGCAAGTTCGATCTCGTGCTGACAAAAGAGGTCAGCAGATTTGCAAGAAACACCATCGACAGCCTGACCTACACAAGAGAGCTTCTCTCCTCGGGCGTGGGGGTGTTCTTTCAGAACGATAACATCTGCACCATTGACCCCGACTCCGAGCTTCGCCTTACGATAATGTCGAGCATAGCCGCAGACGAGGTAAGAAAGCTGTCCGAGCGTGTGCGATTCGGACACAAGCGAGCCATAAAAAACGGCAACGTCCTTGGCAACAACCGCATCTTCGGCTACGACAAAAAAGACTGCAAGCTGGTCATCAACGAGGAAGAAGCCGAAATGGTCAGGCTCATATTCGAGCTGTACTCCACAGGCGATACCAGCGTGCGAAAGATAGAACGGATACTCTACGACAAAGGCTATCGGGGACGCAACGGCACACGCATACACCACAACACTATCTCGGGAATAATACAGAACCCCAAGTACAAAGGCTACTACTGCGGAAACAAAGTCACCACCGTTGACTACCGCACCAAAGAGCAGAAGTTTCTGCCGCAGGATGAATGGGTGATGTACAAGGACGAAACAGGCGATACAGTCCCCGCAATAGTCTCCGAGGAGATATGGGACAGGTGCAATCAGATATTTGCCTACCGCAGCAGCGTGATAAAAGCAAGAGAACATTCCTTCAAGGACAAAAGCGTGTTCACGGGAAAGATATGGTGTCAGGCTCACGATAAGCCATACTGGCGGACGAGCTTCTCAAACAGCGCATCAAAGGGCAAACCCGTCTACGAATGGATATGCTCGGAGAAAAAACGCTTCGGCACAAAGACCTGCGCATCATTTGCCATACTTGAAAGCGAGCTTTACAAAATGCTGTCGGGATTTTTCACCGAGATAGCAGGCGACCTTGACGACTACATCGAAACATTCCTTGAGATATACAAGCAAGCCGACAACACAGGCGAGCTTCAAAAAGAGCTGAACAGATTGCAGGTGCAGCTTGACAAGGAGAACCGCAAGCGTGACAAGCTGCTGGAGCTTTACATGGAGGAAACTATCTCCAAGGCGGAGTTCACCGAGCGCAACACCAAGCACACCAAGGTCATCGAGGACATCGAAAACGAGATGCGCTACCGCAAAGAAAAGTCACAGGACAGCGAGCAGTACGCAAAGAATATCCGCCGCATCGGCGACTACTTCCGCAATATGTACGACCCCACAGGCGTGATGACCAAGGAAGATGTTGACGAAATGGCAAAGGCGGTCATCGACAGGATAGATGTGGTGCCAATGAACAAAAACACCATGAAGCTGCAAATCAAACTGCTAACTGGCGATAACGAGCCTGTCACCTACGTACGCAAGGGAGCAAGGTATGCTCGGCGTTCGGGTAACATCAGCAAGAAAATGATCGACTCCTATAAGTCCGGCAAGTAAGACCCACCAATAAAAAAGCCACCCTCCGGGGTGGTTTTTTTGCAGCAAAAAAGCTTCTCCGTGAAAACAGAGAAGCCTGTCTTTGAAATAAAATGTCCCCCGCTTATTTGTCGTCTTTGATAGGCGGAGTGATCTTCGGACCCTTAGCCGCCGGAATTACCGAAGCGTTGCTGTTGGGACCTGCGATCTTTTCAAGAGCCTCGTGTGTTGCGGTAACATCAGCTACACACTTTGAAAGAACATTGTGAGCCTCGCCCAGAGAAATGTTCAGCTTCTCTACCATAGCCTTTCTGATAGCCATGTCCTGTGCCTTGGCGTTTGAAATGATCTTCTCAGCCTCAGCGTTAGCCCTCTGAGCCTCAGCGTTAGCATACTCGTGAGCCTGCTTAACGATCTCTTCCTCGCTGATAAGTTCCTTAGCCCTTGCCTGAGCGTCCTTAACTATCTGATCCGCCTGACGTCTTGCATCATCAAGAATGCTCTGTCTGTCCTTCTCTATCTCCTTTGCAGTCTGGATCTCCTCAGGAGTGGACATGATAAGCTCGTCAACGATCTCCATCATCATCTCAGCGTCTACCTTCTTCTTGTTTGAAAAAGGTGTTCCCTGTGCGTTCATAAGTGCGGATTTAAGGTTGTTCAGTCCCTCTTCAAGATTCATGTATATCTCATCCTTTCTTCAACCTATATTTTTATATCGTCAGACTTCAGAAGTCTGCTTTTTATAAAATCATGTATCTGCGGCGGAACAAGTCCCGAAATGTCACCGCCGAAATATGCGATCTGCTTCACAACGCTTGAGGATAAAAACATATTCTCCCCTGTGGTGGTGAGAAAAACTGTCTCCGCCCCGTCGTAAAGCTTCCGGTTTGCCAAAGCCATCTGGAATTCGTATTCAAAATCCGAAACAGCCCTCAATCCCTTGACAATAGCCGTAGCACCCGTCCTTTTGAGATAATCCGCCAAAAGTCCGTCGTTGCAGTCAACAACAACGTTGTCCATGTCCCTGACTACGTCGTATATCATCTCCACACGCTCTCCCACCGTGAAAGCCGCCTTCTTTGCAGCGTTGAAAGAAACCAGCACTATCACCTTGTCAAAAATGGTGGAAGCCCTGTTTATTATGTCCAGATGCCCCAGGGTTATCGGGTCGAAACTTCCGGGACAAACCGCAATGCGCTTCATATGTCCTCCTGTGGTGCCCTGAAAACAGTCACCGCCGTCTTGCCGTATTTATACCTTTTGTGCAGCGCCAGCCCCTTGTAGCCGTCCTCAAGCTCAAGCTCCCTTTCGTGCTCGCATACTACGATGCCGCCGTTTTCCAGCTGATCGCCTATAAGCCCCAAAGCCTTCTGTACAAGCCCCTGCCTGTACGGGGGATCCACAAAAATAATGTCAAAACCGCCCTTTGATACTCTGAGGTATTCAAAGCTGTCCATGCCAAGTATCCTTGACTGCGCCGCAAGCTTGCAGTCGCTTATGTTCTGCCTTATGACCTTTATAGCCTCCGGGTTTGAATCAACAAATACACAGTGATCCGCCTGCCTGCTCAAAGCCTCAATGCCCATCTGACCGCTGCCTGCAAAAAGATCAAGTACCTTGGAGCCTGCAACGTCAAACTGAATAACGGAAAATATGGCTTCCTTCACCATGTCCGTGGTGGGACGTGTTTCCAGCCCCTCAAGCGTAATAAGCTTCTTGCCCCTGCATTTTCCGGTAATAACTCTCATAAGCGTCTCCAATGGGTAAAAAGATATAATTTCCCAACTAATTATACAATAATTATTTCAATTTGTCTATACCTTTTTGAATATTTCTTTATTTTTTTCCTTTTAACTTTTGTGTAGTCAATAATGTAAATCGGAATTTACCGCAGCACCCTTGCGGAGTAATCGGGGAAAACCCTTTTGAAAAAGGGTTATTCCCCGAACCCCTTTCCTAAAACTTTTAATGAT
>ONMZ01000022.1 GCA_900319075.1 uncultured Eubacteriales bacterium | reverse complement strand
ATTCTCTTGGGAAAAGTTTTTCCTCATACTCTCTTTTTGAACTTTTCAGTCATTTTTACATATCGGGCAATATGCCCGATGTGTAAAAATCATTAAGAGATTTAGGAAGGGGGTCTGGGGGATAACCCTTCTCCAAAAGGGTTTCCCCCAGCTGCCACGCAAGGGTGCTGCGGTAAATTCTGATTTATGCCTGCAAATAGTCTTTTACTTCAAGCAGGTCTGCGAATTTCTTGTGCGAAAGCTTTAGCATCTCCTCGTCAGGCTCGATAATATCCGGCACAAGGAAGGGGTACATTCCTGCCCTGCTCGCCGAGATTATACCGTTTCGGGAATCCTCCACCGCCGCCGACTTTTTCGGGTCGGCACCCAGCTTCTCGCAGGCAAGCAGATAAATCTCCGGCTCGGGCTTTGAATTCTTTATCATATCTCCGCCGACGATCACCTTGAAATACTCCAAAAGGTCTGCATCTTTAAGCTCCGCAACGACCGTTTCATAGCTCGTAGACGACGCAAGTGCGACCTTTGCACCGCTTTGCTTTAAGTATTCAAGCAGCTCCCTCGCACCCTTCTTGATGGGCATTCCCTCGGTCTTCACTATCTCCTTGAAGCGAGCTATGCACTCCACGTGCATCTGCTCGATGCTCACCTTGTCACCGTAAGCCTCTTCAAAGATCTTCAGCGTGTCAACGGTACTTCTGCCCACACATTTCATTGCCGTTTCGCTAATATCCCCCAGCCCGTGAGCGTCCGCAGCGTCCTGCCAGCTTCGCAGGGCGATGGTTTCGGTGTCAAAAATAATTCCGTCCATATCAAAAACTACTGCGTCAAGTTCGTTCAGTTTCATTTTACTCTCCCCTATCTGAAATACATATAAAGATCGCACTTTATCATTCCGTTATACAGCTTTCGCTTTTTGTCCGCTTTTTTGCCGAAGAACTTTTCAAACTCCTCGTGGGGCGAAATGATATAGCACGGGTTATCCTTTGAGGGACTTATGACCTGTCCCATCTTTTTGTAAAGCTCCTCTGCCGACTTTATATCCAGCAGCCTCTCACCGTACGGCGGATTGCAAAACAGCGTGCATTTACCCGGCAGCGCAAGCTTTGAAATATCCTGCTGCCTGACCTCTATCCTGCCGGATACTCCGGCTTTTTTGGCGTTAGCGCTTGTAAGGTCAATTGCAAGTTCGTCAATGTCAAAGCCGTAGCCCTTAAACCCGCAGTCTCTCTTTATAAGATCCATAGCCTCAGCCCTTGCGTTCTGCCAGACACTTTGGGGTATCTGTTCCCACTGCTGGGCGGCAAAATTTCTTCTCAATCCGCAGGCAATATTCATCGCCTTGTATGCCGACTCGATAAGAAAGGTTCCCGAGCCGCACATCGGGTCACAAACGGTCGTGTTCTCCCTGACTCTCGCCAGGTCGATGATACCTGCGGCAAGGGTTTCCTTTATGGGGGCGTCATTTGAATTGCGCCGGTATCCACGCTTATGCAGGCCCTCTCCCGAAGTGTCCAGATAGATACTTGCCTTATCTTTAAGAATGTTGAACTGGATCTGATGTTTTGCACCGGTCTCCTCAAAATAGCTTATCCCGTACACCCTTTCAAGCCTCTTAACACAGGCTTTTTTTATTATTCTCTGGCAGTCGGGAACAGAATGCAGCTTTGAATTGAGGCAGCTTCCCTTGACCGGGAACGCATCATTTTTGCCCACGAACTGCTCAAGGTGTATCCCTTTGACACCCTCGAAAAGCTGCTCAAAGCTTTTTGCCTCAAAGCTTGCAAGCTCAATAAGAACTCGCTCTCCTGCCGAGATCCAGAGATTTGCCTTTGCCAGGGTCTCAAAGTCCCCCTCAAAGCTTACCTTTCCATCGGTGATGGCGATATTATCTCCGCCTGCTTTTTTCGCCTCAAAAGCGACTACCCTCTCCAGCCCGAAATGGCAAGGCACACACAGTCTGATCTTATCCATGCTTATCCTTTCTAAAAAAATACCCCCAGATCACTCTGATGTGGGGGTATAGTTTATTATCTGTCAATGGTTGCAGACCTTGGACAGCTCTGACTTCTTAAAGTATCCCTCCGCAGTATTCCCGCAGGTCTTAGAAGCCACAAGTCCGGTGGTTTTGCAATATTTTGTTTTAACTACCGAATCAGGCATAGTGAATGTCTTATCCGGTTCGCTTTCAAAATATTCTCCAAAAAGGTTTTTCCACAGCTGGTCGCTGTTATAATAGCTTTGTGTAGGGATCTGCTTGTGATTGTCATAACCGATCCATACGCCCGATACATAGTCCGGAGTACATCCCACGAAAGTAAGGTCCTTCCATTCGGTAGATGTACCTGTCTTAGCCACCAGATCGGTGGTAACAAGCTTTGCGTTTCTTCCCGTACCGGTAGGATCGTTTACAACGTTCTGCATCATTCTGTTCATAATATAGGCTGTGGATTCAGATATAGCCTGTTTATATCCGTCAGGTTTCTCATAGATGACCTTACCGGATGCATCCTCGATGCTGGAGATATAGGACACCTCATACTTCTTTCCGCCGTTGCCGAAGATCATATACGCTCCCACCAGTTCTTCAAGATGGGTTCCGTTTGTTAAACCGCCGACTGTTACACCGGAATAGGTGTGGGCATCTGTCTCTTCAAGTGTGGTTATATCCAGCTTTTCCTTCAGGAAATTATACGAATACTCAGGAGTGAGCTTTTGTATCAGCTGTGCAGGTGCAGTATTCTTGGACTGCGCCAGCATCTGCCAGGTGTACATATTCCGGTTGCTCCAGTTATGTCCGCCGGTCTCGGAGTAGTTATCCGGCCACTGCATATCCTTACCCTTGTCGTCTTTAACAACAATAGGCGAATCCTTAAAAATAGTTGACCATGTAATAAGGTTCTGTTCAAGGGCAGGTGCATAAGATGCAATAGGCTTTATGGTTGATCCGGGAGATCTTACGCCCTGTGTTGCGGTGTTGAACACACGCATTTCCTTCTTAGGTTTTCTGCTTCCCACAACAGCTTTGACATTTCCCGTATAATCCATAGCTATTGAAGCGGACATAAGGTTGTCCTCTGCAAGTGAGTACGCAGTGAAGTTGGCAGGGTTCTGCATACCCTTTTCCAGCTTCTTCTGGAGATTGTAATCAACAGTGGTGTAGATGTTGAAACCGCCGCTGAAGAGCCTTTGGGAGGCTTCATCTATAGTAATTCCATAATATTTGGATATTCTGTTTTCGGCCTCTGTAAGGGCTTCATCCATAAAGTAGTCTGTAACGCCCTGATCCTTGGTCTCATCATCGTAAACCGTGGCACTTGAGAAATCGAAATTACCAACGATCTTGATTTTTTCGTTAAGCGCCTGATCGTGTTCATCTTCCGATATAGCGCCGTTTTCAAGCATTTTATCCAGGCACACCTTACGTCTTATATAGTTTTCCTTGCCGCCCTCAAGCGGGTTATAGGCTGCCGGTGCGGTGGTCATGGCTGCAAGCGAAGCAGCTTCCGCCAGATCAACGTCCTTTATATCTTTTCCGTAATAGAAGTTTGCCGCCGCCTGAACTCCGGCAATATCGTGCTTTGAGGTGCCAAGGGGTATGATATTCAGATAGCACTGAAGAATATCCTCTTTTCGGTTAGTCTTTTCGACGTTAATGGTTCGGAATATCTCCCGGACCTTTCTCTCGATACCCTGGATACCTGCGGCTTCCTTATCTCCGGTAACATTCTTGATGGTCTGCTGGGTGATGGTAGAACCGCCCTGTCTTCCCGGATAAAGAGGGATAAAGATGTTAATGAACGCACCGATCGTACGCTTGAAGTCGATACCGTCATGCTGATAAAAACGCTCGTCCTCACTATAAACAAAGGCGTCCTGCACATGCTGAGGTATATTTTCTATATCTGTCCACAGAATATGTCTGCTCTGATTTCTGAGAGCATAATAAAGCTTATATTGCTGTGAAGTAGGATCCTTCTCGTCATACTCGGGATTTTCATACAAAAATCTTGAGATATTGCTGTCCGCAACCTGATCAAGGCTGACTGTTGACGTAGTATCCGCAAAATTCAGCACATATATCGTCAGCACCGTTGCAAAAATACACGATGTGATTATCACGATCAGAAATACTGATAAAATAACTGTTCCAAGGGTCTTGAGCACTCTTGACACTATACCCATGGCAGATCTTGATTTTGATCTTTTCCTTCTGCCCCTTGCCCTGTTTGGAACATCTCTTCTTCTGTCTTCCATAAAAGCAGCCTTTCTTGTGTTTTTTCTTTTAGTATACCACACACGAATGAAAAAGTTAAGTCTTTTTATCTTTTCTTCTGTATTTTTGTCATTTCAAACAATAAAAACGCTGTAAAAGGGTATGTTTGCCGCATTTTGACACCGTTTTCAACATAAAATCGGGGACGATGCCTCGCCCCCGCATTATCTTGCTTAGTTAAGCGTCTGTTGTTTCATCAGCAGGCGCCTGCTCAGCAGCCTCTTGTGCAGCAGGTTCATCCTGTGCAGGAACTTCTTGCTGTTCAGCCTGTTCATCAGGAGTCTGCTGTACTTCATCCTCCTGCTGCTCAGCAGCCTGTACCTCTTGCTCTTCCTCAGGGAGCAGGGCTCTGATAGACAGGCTTATACGCTTCTTATCAGGATCGATCTCGGTGATCTTACACTCTACCTCTTCTCCAACTGTGAGTATATCGTTGACATTGTCAACCCTCTTATTGGCGATCTGTGAGATATGGATAAGACCGTCGATACCCTCAATGATCTGTGCGAACGCACCAAAGGCTGTGATAGAAACGATCTTTGCCTTAACTACCTGACCTACCTCATAATTTGCCTTGAATATCTCCCAAGGATTCTCGGAATCCTTCTTATAGATCAGAGATATCTTCTTGTTTTCGGTATCAATATCCTTGATCCTTACTGTGATCTTATCTCCGACAGAAACCACCTCGGAAGGATGCTTGTCTCTGTTCCATGAAAGATCTATTCTTCTGACAAGTCCGTCTACACCGCCAAGATCTACGAATACGCCGTAATCTGTAATAGATTTAACAACGCCCTCAACTTCTTCGCCCGGCTGGGTGTTCTCAAAGAACTTTGTCTGTGCGGCAGCCTTTGCCTCTCTTGCAACGATCCTGATGGAACCGACTGCTCTTTGCTTAGCCTCGTTGACCTCAAGGATCTTGAACTCAACTTCCTTTTTCAGCAGCTCATCAAGGTTGAAATCTCTCTTTGGAGCAGCCTGAGATGCAGGAACGAATACCTTTACACCGTTGCATGATACAAGCACGCCGCCCTTGATAACGTTTGTAACAACGCCTGTAAGCACTTCGTCAGCCTCTTTTGCGGCAACGATCTTCTCAAAGCCTGCGGCAGCATCCACCTTTTTCTTTGAAAGTGTTACAACGCCGTCCTGGTCATTGGTCTTAAGAACGATAAGATCAAGCTCATCGCCAACGCTTACAATATCCTCAGGCTTTTTGCTCGGGTCATCACTCAGCTCGCTTGCCGGGATCATGCCCTGCTGCTTGGTGCCAAGGTCAACATAAACTTCGTTATTGTTCACCGACAGCACGATACCTGTTACTCTCTTTCCGATATGTATTGGCTTCAGAGATTTTTCCATCTCCTCTTCCCAGTTAAATTCCTCATCAACATTATTCAGTAAATCACTCATGGTTTGTTCTACCTCCTTGATTATATAAGCAGGTGTTGAGGCACCTGCGGAAATCCCTACGGATCTCACTGCGTCAAGCTTTAACCGGCACTGACGAAGTTCTTTTGCGTTCTCCACCAGAACGCTTGTACAATACTGCTGTGCTATTGAATACAGCTTATGCGTGTTTGAGCTGTGTCTGCCTCCGACTATGACCATAAGGTCGCTTTGCCTGGCAAGCTCTCCTGTTTCACGCTGTCTTTCGTTGGTCGCACTGCATATGGTCTGGAATATCTCCACATTTCCCAGCAGCTTATCCGCCGCTGCGCTGCATTCCTCCCAGACGGCTCTGTTAAAGGTCGTCTGCGCCAAAAGGACTGTCTTTTTTCCCTCAAGGTCCTTTTGTCTGACCAGACTTTCAAGCTCTTCAAGGTTTGTGAAAGCATAGCTTTCTCCCACACAATGAGCCATAATGCCCCTTACCTCAGGGTGCTGTCCGTCCCCTGCGATAAGTACCGTACATCCTTCCTTTGACTTTTCAAAGGCTATACTGTGGATCCTTGCCACAAACGGGCAGGTGGCATCCACGATCTGTGCGCCGGCTCGTTCAAGCTTTTCATAGACGTCAAGACCGACTCCGTGCGAGCGGATGATAACAGTCTGTCCTTCACGGACCTGTTCAAGCTCCACCGGTACTGCGCCCTTTTGACGCAGATCCTCCACCACGTCGGAATTATGGATGATGGGTCCGAGTGTGACCACATTATTTCGCTTATCCAGTTCATTATACACTATTTTTACGGCATTGTCTACACCAAAACAAAATCCTGCTGTTGCTGCGACAGAAATTTTACACTTTGTTAACATTTAATGTACTAACTCCGTTATTCTTTTCATTATTTCATTTTTGATAATTTTCAAATCTTTGGCAGTAGTCCCTGTTACTCCTATTTCCGACGGTATGATAGGCTTACCGTATCTTATGACTACTTTACTTCTGAATTTAAGTTTTTCCCCTTTAAAATTGATCCCCACGGGAACCACCTTGGTCTGAGCCACTGCAGCGACAAGAGCGACACCTGTTTTGCCCTTACCGACCTTGCCGTCCTTTGAACGTGTGCCTTCGGGGAAGATCTCAAGGTTTCTGCCATTTTCCAGCTTTTCGATAGAGGTATCAATGACTGTCATATCGCCCTTTCCACGCTCAACGGGAAACGCACCGAAAAATTTTATAAGCGCTGTAAAGAAAATATTTTTATGAAACAGCTCTTCCTTAGCCATATACGAGATCGGGATCCTTGCGCCCAATGCGGTAAACACAGGGTCCTGGTAGCTTCTGTGGTTTGATGCAAAGATATTTCCGCCGTCCTTTGGAACGTTCTCCTTGCCTTCCCACTTGATATTGTAAAAACAGTGGTACAGAAAAATAACGATATACCTGAGAAAATTATAGAAGAACAGATGAAAAAAGTTCAGATGTTTTTTCTTACTTATAGGTCTTGGGGGCATAAGCTCTCTGCTTGCCTTTGAGGAAACCTTTTCCCCGCCGCTTTTTCCGTTTCCGGACGACTTTGTCTTGTCCTTTATTATGCCCACGATAGTATCTATGACTTCTTTAAGGCTCATTTTCGTCGAGTCAACCTCAATGGCATCGTCAGCCTTTTTCAGCGGTGCTGTTTCACGGTGGGTGTCGTTATAATCCCTCTGCTTAATGTCCTCAAGCACCTGCTCATAGGTTGAAGGGTCACCCTTTTCCTGAAGCTCCTTGAAGCGTCTGTTTGCCCTTTCCTCCGCAGTTGCGGTGAGAAATATCTTGACCTGGGCATTGGGCAGCACCACCGTTCCGATATCACGCCCGTCCATGATTATATTGTTTTTTCTTGCAATATCCTGCTGAAGATCAAAGAGAAATTCTCTTACCTTTGGTTTGGCAGAAACTGCCGAGGCTCCCATGGATATCTCCGGGGTCCTTATCTTGTCCGAAACGTCCTCTCCGAAAAGCATAACGTGCTGTGCGCCGCCGATATATTCAAGGCTAACCTTTATCTTGTCAAGACAGCTCACAACAGCCTCCTCGTCCTGTGGATCTATGCCGTTTGAGATCACATAGTAAGCCACGGCACGGTAAAGAGCACCTGTGTCCACATACACATATTCAAGTTTTTTCGCCACAGCCTTTGCTATCGTGGATTTTCCCGCACCCGAAGGTCCGTCCAGAGCAACATTTATATTCATTCTTTCCACATTCCTTTCAGTATATATCAGCACTTCTCCCTACGCCATATTCACAGCGCAGCTGTTTGCGGTAGAGAAAGCTATCTGAAGATTGAAGCCGCCGGTATAAGCGTCAACATCCAGCACCTCGCCTATAAAATACAACCCCTTGCAAAGCTTGGAAGCCATAGTACCCGGGTCTATCTCTCCGACTCTGACACCGCCCCGGGTGATGATCGCCTCGTCCACAGGTCTGAGCCTGAGTATATTATACTCAAGTCCTTTAATGCACCTTACAAGCTCAAGCCGCTCGTTTTTGGTGATCTGATTTACTCTTTTATCCCCGGCGATACCGCTTCGCCCGACTATAACAGGGATAAGCTTTGCAGGCAGAAGCTTTACCAGACTGTTTTGGAACTCTCTGTTCTCAAAGCTTGAAAAATCACGCAGTATGCGCTGGTCAAGCTGTTTTTCACTCAGAGCCGGTTTCAGATCTATCCTGACAAGGTAATTCTTTTTATTTGTGTCGCCCATATGGGCGCTTGCCGAAAGCACAAGAGGCCCCGACAGGCCGAAATGGGTAAAAAGCATCTCGCCGAGCTCGCTGTAAACGGGCTTTTTCCTCCCCTGCTCGTAAAGGGAAAGGATGCAGTTTTTAAGGGACAACCCCATAGCACCGGCACATTCTTCATGTTCTTTTGTGACCATAGGACAAAGAGATGCCATGATGGGGGTCACACTATGAGATGCCTGCTGTGCAAATTTATAGCCGTCTCCCGTTGAACCGGTTTTGGGATAAGACCTTCCTCCTGTGGCTACCACAACATTAGGCGCATAATACTCTGCGTGTGTACATCTCACGCCCTTTACGGTGCCGTCCCGGATAATAAGCTCCTCCGCCCGGTCATAAACCGTCCTGACCCCGGCTTTCTCCGCTGCTTTTACAAGGGCGCTGACAATATCCTCCGCCTTGTCGCTGCAGGGGAAAACCCTGCCTCCCCGCTCGGTTTTAAGGGGCACTCCGAGTCCCTCAAAAAAGCTCATTGTATCAGCCGGAGCAAAGCCCTGCAAGGCAGAAAACATAAATTTCGGGTTGCGTGGAATGTTGTTCATCACCGTTTGTGCATCGCAGTTGTTTGTTACGTTGCATCTGCCCTTGCCGGTGATGGCAAGCTTTCTTCCGCATCTGTCCATGTGTTCTATAACGGCTGTTTTCTTGCCCCTTTGCGCCAGTTTCACAGCGCAGAACAATCCCGCAGCTCCGCCGCCTATTACTATGCAATCAAGGCTCATTGTCCCTCTTCCTCGCTGTTAGTATAGACATCGTACTCATCCCATACCTGTTCGAGCCTCTCAAAGGTTGCCGAGACCTTGTCCACGTTCTTTATTGAAACTGCAACGATAAGGGCATTTATCAGGCTCAAAGGCGCCACAAGAGAGTCCACGAAGGACGCCATATCGCTCCTTGCCAGCAGCAGGCTGTCGGCATATTTTGCAATAGGCGATGACGCCGAGTCGGTCACAGCGATGACCTTTGCTCCGTTGTGTTTTGCAAAGTCAAGAGCCTTTACCGTCTGTCTGGAGTATCTGGGGAATGATATGCCTATCATTACGTCCCTTTCGTCAATGTGCATTATTCTTTCAAAAAGCTCCGAGGTGGTTATAGAGGGTACGATCTTCACCCTGGGAAATACAAGAGAGAGATAATACCCTAAAAACTCTGCCAGGGCGGCTGAGCTTCTCGCTCCCATTATGTAAATGGTGTTACAGGAGATTATCTGGTCCACAGCTCTGTTAAAGTCAGTCTTTGAAGTCACCTCAAGGGTCCTTCTTATCCTGTCGATATCCAGGTTAAGCACCCTGTCAAGGACATCGTCGCCGTTCATCTGACCGGATGTGACCTCTATCCTCTGCACAGCAGTAAGTCTGGAGCGCATAAGGTCCTGCAGGGATCTTTGCAGACCCGGATACCCGTCGCACCCCAGCATCGTGGCAAATCTGACCACGGTAGACTCGCTGACGCCTACGGTCTTGCCCAGCTTTTGTGCAGTCATAAAGGCTGCTTTATCATAGTGAGCAAGAATATAATTTGCAATAAGCTTATGTCCTTTTGAAAAGCTCGGCAGCTTTTCGTTTATAAGTGAAAACAGATCCTTGTTCATCTTAATGCCCTCCCCCGGATTTAGTCAGACAATTCCTTTTGCAGCTTTAAAATCTGTTCACGGCGCTTGTTTGTTTTTTCTCTGAGCACAGTCAGCTTTCCACCGCTGCACTCAACAATATCTCCTTCTTTAGCGCCGTAAAGCTTTTTAACCTTTATTTTCACATCCTGCTGATCTCGTTCTCCTGCGACAACGTAGCCGTCCTTAACCTTCTCTATCCTGTCGACAGTCAATTCAAATCCCATAGGCTCATCCCCTTTGCGTTGTCACCGTAAGGCTTTTGCCGTCTGTGGTAAAGACGATATCGCCGTTGTCCTTGGTGATATAAACGTTGCTGACAAACTTTTTTATACGCTTTAAGGTTGAATCGTGAGGGTGCCCGTAATCATTGTTCTTTCCGCAGCATATAACAGCATACTGTGCGCCCACCGCTTTGAGCAGTTCGCTTGTGGTACCCTTATAGCTCCCGTGGTGAGGAACTTTCAAAACATCTGCCCTGAAATCGAATTTCTGTGCCAGCAGGTCAGATTCTTCTTCCTTTTCTGTATCTCCCATAATAAGGAATTTTCTGCTGCCGCAGCTTATTTTCACCACGGTGGAATAATCGTTGAGCTCCTCGAACTGTCCTTTGGGGGTATATGTATTTATCACCGCATCACCCAGCCGGAACTCGCTGTTGCTTGACCAGCTGATCTCCAGCCCCTGGTTTTTTATCTGTTTAAGCATTTTTTCGTATCTCATAATGGTGGGGACCATATTGTCCGGCACCTTTGGCATAATAAACTTATCCGTCTTAAATGCTTTGAGTATATCCGGCATTTCCCCCATATGGTCGGTATGTGGGTGTGTGACAATGATGCAGCTGAGCTTTGTGATCCCCTGCTCTTTAAGGTATTTTATCACCCTGTCGCTGTCGTCACGCTCACCGCTGTCGATAAGCATTGCCTCACCACGGGACATCACAAGGGTACAGTCCCCCTGACCCACGTCGATAAAATGGACCTTTACCTGTGCAGAGCCCTCCGGGGTGCTGCTGTTTCCGTTTTGGTCAGCCTCGCTTTTATCAGCACTGTTTGCTGATAAACTTTGTTCACCCCCGCTGCTTTCCCCGCCGGAGCTGCCGCTGCCTTTTGAAAACAAGAATAAAATGCCGAAAACTGCCAGAGCCAGCACAATAAGCCCCACGCCGATAACGATCAGCGTCTGAGAGTTATCCTGTCCGGTCTGTTTTGAGGGCTGCATACTAAGCTTATTTCTGTTTTGCTGCATCTTCCGCCGCCCCCCTGTCATATTTTTATCTTCTTGCTCTCATTTCTATCCATTCCTGCTGGCTTATAAGCACCTCTCTGGGCTTAGAGCCTTCCTGGGGGCCTATGATCCCCATTTCCTCTATCTCGTCCATAATGCGTGACGCCCTTGAAAAGCCAAGTTTAAGCTTTCTTTGCAAAAAGGATGTAGATGCCTGTCCCGTCTGGACTATTATGGAGATAGCCTGATCTATAAGCTCGTCATCGGCGTTTACCACAACACTATCCGAACCGCCGTCGTCCGAAGTTCCTTTGACCTGCGGAATATTCTCCTCGACCCCGTGCATAACTTCCTCGCTGTACTGTGTTGGGTGCTCGCTTTTGAGAAACTCCACAACTGCGCTTATCTCCTCAGTGGAGGCATATCCGCTTTGTATTCTTATGGGGTTTTTAACACCCACCGGCTTGTAAAGCAGATCTCCGTTGCCAAGGAGTTTTTCCGCTCCGCCGTAGTCAAAAATAACACGTGAATCCATAATGCTGGAAACGCTCAATGCGACCCTTGATGGGATATTTGACTTGATAAGTCCCGTAATAACGTCCTTTCTCGGGGACTGTGTGGCAATTATCATGTGTATGCCTGCGGCTCTTGCGATCTGGGCGATACGGCATACGGTATCCTCCACCTCGCTCTTTGCCGCCATCATAAGGTCGGCAAACTCGTCGATAACAATAACTATCTGAGGCAGTATATCAAGCTTTGCTATCTCCTCATTACGCTGATCCTCCGGCTTTTTCCGCTCCTGCTTGACCATCGCATTATACTCAAACAAGCTTTTGACATGGTTCGCCTCCAGCCTGTTGTAACGCTTGATAGTTTCGTTAAGTGCCCAGCCCAGCGCACCTGCGGCCTTCAGCGGCTCGGTAACAACAGGGATAAGCAGATGAGGTATATTGTTGTATATAGGAAATTCCACCTTCTTAGGGTCAATAAGTATAAGCTTGACCTCGTCGGGAGAAGCGTGGTACAAAATACTTAGGATAATAGAGTTTGTAAACACCGATTTACCTGAGCCGGTAGTACCTGCAACAAGCAGATGCGGCATTTTTGCAATGTCACCGATAACGATGTTGCCCTCGATATCCTTGCCCACCGCAAAGGTAAGCTTGCCCTTTGCGTTACGGTACTCTTCGCTGTCGATAAGCTCACGCAGGGACACCATTTCCCTGTGGGTATTTGGCACCTCGACACCGATACACGGTTTGCCCGGTACAGGTGCGATACGAACGCTGGTGGCAGCAAGGTTAAGGGCAATATCCTCTGAAAGACCGGTTATCTTGTTCACCCTCACTCCGGCTGCGGGCTCGATCTCGTATCTTGTTACCGAAGGACCGTGGAAAACTCCCACTATCCTTGCCTTGGCGGCATAGGTCTCCAGTGTGGACACAAGCTTGTCCGCCTTTTCGTTTATCTCCTCCTGAGTGACCTCACTAGGCACCTTGCTCTTTGCGTATTTAAGTATATCCACAGGGGGATTTACATATGCAGGCACCTTTTCCTCCTGCTCAAAAAGGGTGGTCTGGCCGCTTTTTTCCACATGGACCTCCACCTGATCCGGCTGCTCGGTCTGCAAAGGCAGCTCTTCGTTTTTATCCACGGGTTCCTCCTTCGGCTGTCCCGCTCTTTCCACCGCTTTGGCTATTATATCCTGAAGGTCCTTTTTATCCTGTTCGTTCTCCTTGCTTTCTTCCTTTTCCGCCTTAGGCTTTATATCAAGCTCCGGCAGCTGTTTCGGATCAATATCCATATAGTCGTACTCTATGTAATCGGGCACGCCCTCTCTCTGCTGAAGCTCTCTTTCCTTCTTTTCCTGTTCAAGATACCTTGCAAAGTCCACCTCTGCGTCTGACTTGCCCTTACGCAGACGTCTCCTTGGCGCCTTATGAGCTTTGAAAGGTGATCCCTGGGGCATATCCTGTCTTTGTGCCGCAGGGGCGTGGGGATTGTTCTGAGCTTTATTCTCCGCTCTTTCCGCACGGTTATATCTTTCCTCGTTGACCGCATCGTAGCCCTTTTTAAAGGGCTTTGAGATGGCTCTGAAAAGCTGGGGCAAGGTCAGATCCGTAAGGAGCATGATAAAGGTAAAGATCATAAGAAGTATGATTATCGCTGCGCCCACACGCTTGAAAAGGGCAAGCAGCGGCCAGCCCAGTGCTGCGCTTGCTACGCCGCCTCCGTTCAGCTTTTTACCGTTATCAAAAAGCCATTCCAGCTTTCTTGCCACCGAGCTTCCCTCAACGCTTCCAACCATGATTATCTGGGCTGCTGCACTGAAAAGGAGCATAAGCACAGTCCCCTCAATAACTTTCGCAAGAAGGGTATTTTTTGTATAGTCCGAAGCTATCATCAGCGCAACATAAATAAACATAGGTGCAAGGAGGAACACAGATATGCCGAACATACCTCTGTTGAAGCTGTAAAGTTTGAACCACAGACCGTCGCCTTTGATAAAAGTCGCAAAAAGCTCGAATATCCCGAAAAAGAACAGGATAAACGACCAGAATCTCCGGTTCTCTCTGGTCTTGACATTTTTTCTTGCGTCTGTGTTTGCTGCGGACTTTTTAGCGCCTGTTTTGGTCTTTGCAGCTGTCTTTTTAGCAGCAGTCTTTGCACCCGAGGTCTTTTTAGCGGTATTCTTTTTTGTGGTAGCCGAAGTGTTTTTTGCCGCCATATTAAAACATTTTCCTTTCAAAAATAACTGTTAAAAGTCGCAAAAAAGTCTGAAAACCCTTTCAGACTTTTTTGTCATATATGCTATGTATTATGCAAAAGTGATAGGCGAGCCCTTTATTGCCTCGATTATGGAGATAAGCAGCACAACGCCGCCCAAAGCCAAGGTATAGATGGCAAATATCTTGAACCTGTCTGACTTTACCAGCCAGTTTATAAGCTTGATAGCACCCAGACCCACAGCGGCAGCAACTACAAAACCAATAAAGCAATGACCCCACTGGATAGCTGCCCCTTCCTTTATTGCCTTCAAAAGCTCAGACAGACAGCCTGCAAGTATTGCAGGCATTCCCAGGATAAAGGAATACTCCACAGCCGTAGCTCTTGACAAGCCGCAGAAAAGTCCGGCGCTTATGGTAGAGCCTGACCTTGAAACTCCCGGAAGCAAAGCGACTCCCTGGAAAAGTCCTATGACCACCGAATCTCTCCCGGTGATATTGCCTGCCTTTTTTCTGCCGTTCATGCATTTTGTGGAAAGGAAAAGGATCGCTGCGGTGTACAAAAAGCAAAGACCCTCTGCAAAAATGCTTGAATCCTCCGCCACCGACTCGAACCAGCCCTTGAATATAGCAAAAGGCAGCAGACAAAGGGTAGAAGCGATGACCATGACCACCATTCTTCTGTCGGCGTTAGCCTCTTTGAGCGAAAACTTCTTGTGGCTTATATCCCCTATCATGGAGAAAAACTCTTTTATCATATTTATGATCCTTACACGGTATGCAACAAACACCGCAAGCAGGGTGCCCAGGTGCAGGACCGCAGAAAAGAAAAGTGCTCCTTCTCCGCTGTTGCCGGTAAAATGCTGATAAAGAGAAAGATGTCCCGAGCTGGAAACCGGCAGAAACTCTGTAAGTCCCTGAATGATAGCCTGGAATATGGCACTTATCAAACTCATTATTATTTCCTCCCACACAATTTATATCATTTTTCTAAAGATAAAATCCGTCCTTACTCAGATAATCCCCCGGACAGGTGCTGAACATTTCCCTTCGCTTTTGCTCCCTGCAATAGGTGCAGGGGTTGCAATGGGTGCAGGGGTTGCACTGGGTGCAGGGGAAAAGGTCGGTCCTAAACACATCATAAAGGTCGATCACCGTGAAGATCACAGCCTATCACCTCTTTTTCCGAACTGTTTTCTATCATATCGTACAGACATTCTATAACATCGCTAAGTCCCCCAAGCTCATCTATAAGACCCTCTCTCACAGCCGTTTCTCCGTCAATGACCGAGCCCACGTCCATAACGAGCTGTCCGGTGGCGAGCATAAGCTCTCTGAAACGCTCCGGTGACATTTTTGAATTGTGGCAAACGAACCGCACGATCCTTTCCTGCATCTTGTCAAAGTAGGAAAGGGTCTGGGGAACTCCCAACACTGTTCCGTTCATCCTTACAGGGTGGATGGTCATAGTTGCGCTTGGAACAATAAACGACCTTTTTGCACTCACCGCCAAAGGAACGCCGATAGAGTGCCCTCCCCCCACCACAAGGGAAACCGTGGGAGTTTTCATGCTTGCGATAAGCTCTGAAATGGCAAGTCCGGCTTCCACGTCGCCGCCTACGGTGTTAAGGATAATTACCAGTCCCTCAATGGTCCTGTCCTGCTCGATAGCTACCAGAGCAGGTATTATATGTTCATACTTTGTGGTCTTGTTCTGTGCCGGAAGGATATAGTGACCCTCCACCTGTCCGATTATGTTCAGACAATGGATATTGTGCTTTGCATTTGACAGCATCACGCTGCCGAATTCCAATATATCGTCCCTTTTTTCCTCCTGCACACAAGCTTCCTTTTCGCTGCTTTCACACATACGCTCACTCTCCTTCTAAAAAGAGTATTCGCAGCGGTGTGAAAAATATGCAAAAACGCCGTCATAACCTATTTAAGTATACCACACAACCCCCTCATTGTCAACCGCAAAGTCCCTTGTTTTTACGAAAAATGCAGGAACTGTGTCATGTTCCTGCATCGTAGGTCATATTTCTTATTTCTTTGCCGCATACTCCTTGGAAACCACCTGATCCACCCATTGTACAAGGCTCACAAAGCTGTCCTTGTCGTAGCAGGCGAAAAACTTGTTGTCCGGCTGGTTCACATGGGTAAGGTTATCCACAAAACACCACCCGTCCGAGGACATTGTCATAGCGTACTGATCTGCTGAATTTATGCCGAAGGTTATCTGGACATAATCAAGTCCCTCGTTGCCGTCAGGCATAACAGTCGATCCTGCTTTACCGAAGCTTTTGACCATTTTAGAAAGCTCCGTATAATCGTCAAAGCTCTGAACGTAACACTCACCTATATCGCTGCCTATCTTCATTCTTATCCTTGCGTACGACGCTTCATAGACATAATAGTTGTAATATTCGTCAAAACAGATATAATAAGACGCACCGCTTCGTGTAGCCTTATAGTATGCCCGGTAGCTTTTCGTTGTATTTATTGCCTGGGGTTCGCACTTTTCAAGGGTATCCCAAAGGCTGTTCCCTGCGGGATATTCCACCGTGGGAGTTCTCACAGCACGAGGATCAATGTCCAGTGTGAACCTCTGTACCGGTTCTGGTGTTCCCGGTGCCTGTTCGGTATGGGCGTTCACGGTTATGGCATTTGCTCTGAAGCCGGTGGTGCTGCTGTCGGCTTTGACCGCCATGCCGCTGCTTGTCACGTAGTAATAATCCGAAGGTTTTTTGTGTTCCTTGTCGGAATAGCAAGCGATCAGATCGCCGGAGACCGCAGTTATATCATATATCTTATCCGCCTTGATGACAACATTCCCGGCGGAATCGATAAGCCCCACGTACTCGCCCTCACTGTAAGTATAAAACATTCCGCCGATGGACTTTTTGCATTGATAATCCTTAAAAGGCTGCTCTTTTACCGTCGTTTCTGCGCTGTCCTTGTCAAAGCTCTTATATACCTCTCTGGACAGCATATCCGGTTCCTTCTGAGATCTCATGAACTCGGGGAATGTATATTTCTTTACCGAAACTGTCGATGGATTTGCAGAGGAATCCGGGGCTGACGAGGATGAGGATTCCTGCCCGCCGCTGTCATTTTTCTTTTCACAGCCTGCAAGAGTAAAGCACAAAGCTGCTGCCGCTGCCAGCAGCAGGATCCTTACGCCTGACCTCATCTTTTTCGCCTCCTTCTTTTTTCTTAAACCTTTTTGAACTGCTGAACGAGCATCGCAACGATCACCATAAGCATATTATACCCCAGCACCGCAGATGCGCTTATCTGGGCAAACGCTCCGGTTATACTCATTATAAGGCATAAAAGTGCGCCCATTGTCATACCGCCGAACTGGAAAGCCACTCCAAGATCTGCTGCGTTTTTAAGCCTTTTTGCTCCCAGTATAAGCATAGCCAGGGATTGGAAATGGCCGCTGCATACCATCGACGCAGGTGTTTTGGGAACATAATCCGTCTGCTCGTCATAATCCTTATGATACCTGAAAGGCAGAAATTTTATACTTGCGGGTTCAATGCCGAATGAATCACAGATAAAGTCCTTGGTAAGGAAGCTGTCCACCGTCCTTATCACCGTAACAACGCCCTCATTTTCAAGCTCCTGCATCCAGCTGGAGATGGAAGGGCTCGCAACTGCCCTGACCACAAAAAGAGTGGTAACAACGCCGGAGATGGACAGATAAACCGCAGCATTTTCTCCTGCGTACTCTATTTCCTTTGCAAGGGGGGGAAGTCCCTCGATAGAGTGGTTTTCCATAAGCTCTCTGGTCCCAAGGAGTATCCTTTTATTCTCTATCCAGCCCGAAAGACCCTGTCCGTCCTCATATATATAGCTTTCCACAGGATAAAGCATCTCTGTCTTTCCACGCAGCATCTTATAAAAGGCAGATTTCAGCACGCTGTCCGCCTGACATGAAAGGCTTGCTGCCATAAGTATACATTCCTCAAGAGAGGTGGTGGAAAGCATCTTGAGTTTGATAAAGTCGACCATTCCCATGGGGAAAAGCTGTTTTGCTTCAACAAGCACAGAGTTGGTCTGTGAAAACTCGTCCACCGAATTATATCCCATCATTATTGCCGAGTGTTTCAGATATTTCTGAGATGCTCTTGTCATAGGGATATTCACAACGAATATCAGCGCTGCCGACGAGCACATGCTTACCGTTCCCGCATAAGCTGCCAGAGCCACAAGTATCTTATCCACCGGCGAAGACGCTCCCTTGTCAAACACAAAGGACAAAAGACCCAGAAGCAGTCCGCACAGCAGTATCATCGGGCTTACTCTCCTTGAAAGGGCGTCCGCAGCATCTGTACAGTAGCTGTTTTTCATAAAGTCCTTGACAAACTCTGTTTTCTGCATCTTTGCAAGCATAGGATATTCGTCAACATATCCCTGGGTGAAGTTTGCCGCAACATCTTCGTTTTCCACTGTTTTCACAGCGTATCTGTCGTACTCTCCGGCGATATATCTGAAATTGTTTTCCGTGCGGTCCACTATCAGGAGCTTGCCGATAGTGTTGCAAACAAGTCCGACTATGCCCACAACTATGTATATGTGATAATATCTTCCGCTTACCGAGCCTGTGGAGAAAAGAGCCATAAAGCCGGAGAACAATCCGCTTATCATTCCTATCGCCGCAATGGAATCACAATCCGCATTTGCGTTGATAAGATTTTTTATTCCCGACCTGATGACCGTATAGCCCTCAAAGACGGCCACGCCTCCCAACAACACGTTCAGCACCGTATAGACTGCCGGGTGAACAGTTCTGTCGAATATGCTCAAAAGCGCTATCCTGAAATCGTTTGCCAGCGTAAGAAGTATTCCCAGAGCCGCCGCAATAACAAGCACCAGAAGTCTGCGGCGCAGGCTCATTTTCAGCTCAAGAATATCCGACAAAAGCTCAGGCGCCTGTTCAAAGCTTTCAAATTCGTCCCTCGAAGCCGTCTTGCCGCCCGGGGTCCTGTCAACGGTCTCACCGCCTGTCTCATCGGTATCCAGCCTGAAATTTTCCACCTTTTTGCGTCTGCGTTTGGACAAAAACTCCGAGCGCTCCTCAAAGCTGGTGTTATTATCGGGTATCTGCGCCTTGTCAAATTCCTCTGTCTTTGGTATGATCTTGCCTGTAAGACCCAGCTTCAGATCTTTAAGGCTTGCTCTGTTTTTTGGTGAAACATTCTCTCCACGTCTTGTTTTCTGCTTTTTCATCTTGGACAGGTTGCTGATAACTGCGGCGTTGCGCTCGTTTCTTTCTCTGCGTTCTTCCTGTTCGTCCTGCTGCTGATCCTGCTCACCCATCTGCTGGATAAGCTCCTGCTCGGCAGGCATATCCGCAGGCAGCTCGTCCGGATTGCCGGTACTGCGTGTAAACTCGTTCTGATCCGCCGGCTGGTCATCTTTCTGCCCGATCTCATCCTCCGGCAGCTGCTGGGGGATAACAGGTTTTATCTCCTCCTGGCTCTCCGGCGGGATCCACCTGTCCGGCTGGCTGTCAAATTCCGAGGTAAAGCCTGCCATAGCCTTTACCTGCTCAGCGCTTTCCTCCGCAGGCTCCTCAGGCTCCTTTTCAGGCTCTTTCTTTTTCCCTCCAAGCCTGTCCAGTCTTTCGTTATATTCAGATAAAAGCTCTTCGATTGAGAAATCCTTATCCAAGATAAATCAACTCCCGTTTTTATTTGTTGCGCTGCCTTACTATCTCATACATAAATATTCCTGCCGCCACCGAAGCGTTGAGCGAGGTTATCTTTCCCGCCATGGGAAGACTTAAAAGAAAGTCGCATTTTTCCTTCATCAAACGGCTCATTCCAAAGCCCTCGGAACCTATCACCAGTCCCACCGGACCGTCTATTTTCACCCTGTCATAGCTTTCGCCGCTTCCATCCGTTCCGAATATCCATACTCCGTTTTTCTTCAGCATATCCACCGTTGCAGCAAGATTTGCCACCCTTGCCACAGGCAGCCAGCTTGCCGCCCCGGCAGAGGATTTGAAAACCGTGTGGTTAAGCGTTGCGCTCCTGCGCTTGGGAATTATCAGCCCGTGCGCCCCCGCAGCCTCAGCCGTCCTGATTATGGCACCCAGATTGTGGGGATCCTCTATCTCGTCACAAATGATAATAAACGGATCCTCGCCCCTTTCAGAGGCTATCTCCAAAAGCCTCTGCGGCTCGACATATTCCGCACAGGCTCCAACAGCGATCACTCCCTGATGCGAAGCGCCCTTTGCCATATTATTCAGCTTTACCTCATTTACCCGCTTTACAAGGATATTCTTTTCCTTTGCCATTTTGCAGATAAGTGTTATCGAGCCTGTGGCAGCGGAATTTACATATATCACATCTATGAGTTTATCTGCCTTCAAAGCCTCGATCACAGGATTTCTGCCAACTATAAGCTGGCTTTCCCACTGATCGGTTTCAGCCATTTTTGCATTATCTCTGTTTTTTTCTATCATATTTTTATCTCTTTCCAACTTTTTATTACACACCGATTTATTATAACACAAAAAAACTCAAAAGCCAATAGCTTTCGAGAATTTTCGTGAAATTTTATCAATTTGCCTTCTTATATAATGTCATATCGTCAATTTTAACAGTACCCCTGCAGAGCAGCCGGGAAAAAACCTTTTAGAGCTTTGTCGGGAGAAACAGTGAGGGAAGAAAAGTCCGCCGCCTACGCAGTCAGGCAAACTTCCTTGTCTTCCTTATAGGTTTCCCCCTTAAACAAAGAGGTTTTATTTCCATCTTCAAAAATCGGCCCCGATCGTAGTTTCAGAAGAAAAAGAGAACTAAGCACAGAGTGGTCAATGCAGCACCTGCCACAGTCAGACCGATAACGCCGCTGTGTTTTTTCAAAGCACATTTCACACTCACCCCTCCGTGGTGGGCACTTTTTTCTGCAAGAAAACTTTTCGCAATGCATTTCGCTTTTTCGTCCGTTTCCACCCCGGATGCCCCTGCTTTGTCGGCGTTCACAAACAACAAAATCTTTTCAAACTGTTCATTTTTAGGACACTTTATCTCAATGATTTGTTTATTTATACCCTTGATCATAACTTAAAGCCGCTCCAATTTCTAAATATTACATATATAAACCATTATATGTAAGAAAACACAAGGAGTTTTCAACATTTTCAACTTTATTGTTGAAAACGGGGCAGTTTTCAACAATCCTACCATGTGTTTATGTTGAAAAACCCGTTGAAATCTTTGAAAAAGAGCTTAGTTTTAAGCATTTGAAGGGTGTTGAAAACCCACTTTTTCATCTTTGGACTGTCTGAAAGGGTCGAAAACTGTCATTTTATGTAATAAAATGCGATGCTATTTATGAACGATTTGTTAATTCAAGAGAACGGTTTTTTCCACTTGACAAGCACGCCTTTTATCTATGGACTTTTGCAAAGACTGTTATTTTGTTCGGCAAAAAATTTACAATTATTTTTGATTTGTCCAAATAAACGTACACTTGATTGTCCGTGCGATAGCATCCTGTCCGTCATGCAGATTATGTCCATTCTTTTGTACTTTTATACAAACCCGGCAAAAATAATCATCCCATCGGACGCTTGACGAAAGTGAACGAAAATTATCGTGTGGTCAGAAATTTTATGGCACGCTCCACCGAGTCCTTTGAGTTGCCCCAGTCAGCATTCGCTCCCGTGTTTCGGTAATCATACATCTTGCAAAAGTGTGAAACGTCCTTTTCAAGCTCATCAAGATACTTTTTCATAAGCTCGCCGCAGGCTTGCGAAAACTGCTTGTGCAGCTTTTTGTCAAGGTTTGTTTCCATCATTTCCATCAGCAGCTCATAATGGGGCAGGCAAAGCATCTGCTGCTCATCAAACAGCTTTCTGAACTCCTCCTGCTGCTGGTACATCTCAAACAGTGTCCGCATTATCCTGCTCATTCCCCAGTCTATCTTTGAGCATACAAAACAGCTCTCGTTCACCGCCGAGACAGTCTTTCGCTTTGCGCTTTTGCCATGAAACAAGCTTTTCTTTGACAGCTCCTGCTGAAGATGCTGAAGGTGCGTTTGTATCATAAGCGCAAGAGACAGCCTGTTTTTGCACTCCCTCATCTGCTCAAAGTGGAGGTGACAAAACCCAAGCTTATTCGTTTCTATCCGCACGTCAGGCTCCATCATCGCCGCACCCATTATGTACTCCACCGTCCTGCTTTCAAGCATATCCCTGAGTCTGCATATGGGGCAGCCGCACTTTGGCTCGAAGATCTCGGTAACGGGTATTGTAAGTATACTTTCTCTCATATAACCTGTCCTTTCCTCTTGAAAAATCGGCTTGATTATAATATAATGTATTTTAAAGGGCTTTTCAAGTATTTTATGTAAATTAAGGGATATGGGAAAAATGCACAGCAGCACCGGAAAATCGGAAATATGGAGCGTGAAATAATGGATATTGACTATAAGATCGACGGCAGGGACATTTTGCTGCGCCAAAGTGACTTTGCCCTTGACGATACCCTTGACTGCGGTCAGGCTTTCAGGTGGGAGAAAATTGCGGATAACGCCTATCACGGAGCATTCCTCAATAAGCAGCTGACCATAAGCTGCGAAAACGGCAGCGATCTTTTCCGCCTGCATGATACTAACGAACAAGAGCTTTTTGAAGTCTGGGCGGATTATTTTGACCTTTGGACAGATTACGGCAGTTTAAAATCACAGCTCAGCGAGGACGCAACCCTTTCAAAGGCTTGTGCTTACGCTGGCGGTATACGGATTCTGAAACAGGACAGCTGGGAGGCACTTTCCTCCTTTATAATCAGCCAGAACAACAACATTCCCCGTATAAAGGGCATAATCGGGCGTTTGTGCGGCCATTACGGCGGCTACCCAAGCGCCGAAATGATGAAAGATGAAACGGTTGAAAGCCTTGGCTATCTGCGCTCCGGTTTTCGTGCAAAATACCTTGTTGACGCTGTTTCAAAGGTGCTCAGCGGCGAGATAGAGCTTAAGACGGTACGAAATATGCCCCTTGACGAGGCAAGGCAAAAGCTGATGACGATAAAAGGCGTAGGTCCCAAGGTGGCAGATTGTGCGCTGCTTTTCGGGTTTTACCGCACAGATGCTTTTCCTAAAGACGTTTGGGTAAAAAGAGTAATGGCACAGTGGTATCCCGCCGGTCTGCCGGAATGCACAAAGGGCATTGAGGGCATAGCCCAGCAGTATCTTTTCCATTACATACGAAGCACACACAGTTCCATTTAAAACACCGATACACAAAAATAACTCCTATGAAAAAACATAGGAGTTATTTTATTGCATATTTGATCTAATATCACGGCGTGATCGAAGCATTTAAAAGTCAAAAACGTTTCTCAGTACGCCAAATGCAAGCAGGATCACAATGATAAATACCACACCCAAGCGATAATACTTGCTTTGAGGCATAAGCACCTCGGGAAGCCATATTACCTTTATCAGCGCCGTTACCGCAAACATGGGAACGAGGAAAAACAAGACCTGATTACAATTGAATGCAGCAGAAAACTCTGCATGGCTTAAATGTAAAAACATCCTGCTTACGCCGCATCCCGGGCAGCGCAGCCCTGTTGCCGCTCTTATGGGGCATTTCAGCTCAAACCCTATAAGCTTTATCTCGGCATAATACCCTGCAAGGATCGCAAGGGCTACCAGATAGCGTCTGAGTATGGTCTTTCTCAGATTATCAGATCTCACCAGCTGCTATTTTATTAAGCTCGTTCTGCAAAAGTGCATACGTAACTATACTCAAACCAAAAAGGGAAAGAACAAGATAGATAACCGCATTGTTTGGCTTTGGCAGACCTTTGCCGGCATAGTAGTTGTCAATTATCTCGCCCTTTTTATAAGACCAGTAAAATCCGTAAATACCACAAGTAACAAGTGTAAGCAGGAATGCAGTTACACCGGATGCGTCACTTGGATTGCCTATTGAGCCGTTGATCTCATCGGTCATCTTTACAAACCAGTAGATCGCATAGATGCCAAGAGTTATGATGGAAAAGATAACTGCCTTGACTACATCCCTTTTCTGAAGCTGGATCTGTGGTCCCTGATTCAGCGGTGCTCCGCAGTTCTGGCAAGTAGCCGCTCCGTCAATATTGTCTGCTCCGCAGGAAAAACATTTCATAACTAAAACTCTCCTTTTCAACTTATTCTGCTATGACGAAATCTCATCTCAGCCACAGTAATTGTACCACACATATGAACATTTGTCAATAATTATATCCTTTTTACGCAAAAAAAACACAGACCGCTGCTTTGCGCTGCGGCCATGTGTTTTATTACCCCATATTTTGATTAACCCTCGTTTATAAAGCTTCCGAATTTCTCCAGAAACGCAGCTCTGTCATTATTACGTGTTGTCAGCAGCACAACCTTTTTTGTGCCTATGCTGAAAATACCCATAACAGACTTAGGATTAACCCTGATAGCGCCGCATTCGATAAACATATCGTAGTCGCAGCTTCTTGCCACATCGTTAAGTCTCATAATGTCCTGAAATGAATCGAGCTTGATATACGCTTTCATAGTTGTTCCTCCTTTGCCTGAAATTGACTCTCTCACATAGTTTTTTGTTTTCCCTTTCAACGGGCCATTCATTCAACTTGACAAATCAACCAAAAATAACATCTGAAATTGTCTACATTGTAACACTAAATAATAAGAAATGTCAATATTTTTATGAACTTTTTGTTGCTTTGTACAACTTCGACCTGTCAATTTGTCGAAAGTGTTTACTAATAATTTACGCCGTTTAACAATAAACAAATTCATGCACTACAAGAGCCAAAAACAAGCCCTTTCTCTTGTTCATTGTGCACAAACGTGTTTTTCCACGTTTGTTTTCTCTAATTTGGGGTTTCCCGTCTCTATAATGCAAGACCGGCTTGTTTTTTCAATCAAGCCGGTCTGCGGTTATTCTGCGGGCCTTTCCCGTTTTTTTCAGCGAACAGGGCTTTCGCCCAAAGCATTTCACGCACATTTTCTGTGCTGAAAGTCTTGACGCCTCACTTATTATATGCGGCATCGTTCACAGTTGTCTCAGCTTAGCCTACGATGTACTTTGCGATCTCCGTAAAGAACTTGTCTGCATCATCAGTGTGAGCTGTAAGCTGGATCGGCTTGGACAGATCAAGACTGAAGATACCCATGATAGATTTTGCATCTACTGCGTATCTGCCAGAAGCGAGATCCACGTCATAATCGTATGCTGATACGATGCTGACAAAATCCTTAACCGCTGAGATGGAATCCAACATTACCATTGTCTTTTTCATAAACCGTTCCTCCTTAAACTGTTTTTTCGACTTTCGTCTTAATCCATTTTACTTTCCGCAGGTCCTTTGTGTTCCTGCAACTCCCATTATACGCACCTTTTTGCGTTTGTCAATGAAAATTTGCAAAAAAAAATAAAATATGGTACAATACTCAAAGGAAACAAAACACTCCAATTAAATATGTGCACCATGCACAACTGAATTGTGTCTAATTTGTGCACATTGTCGATTTTAAGGATTTTGCCATATGAAGATATACTATTACACCTTCGGCTGCAAGGTAAACCAATACGAAACAGAAAATCTACGGCAAAAGCTCGCTTCACAGGGCTTTGAAACGGCAGATGACCCATCCGGTGCAGACATTTGCATCATCAACACCTGCACCGTTACCTCACGCTCTGACAGCAAGTTCAAACAGCTGCTTAACAGGATAAAACGGATCGCCCCGGACAGTATAGTTGTCGTTACCGGGTGTTTTGCACAGGCATTTCCCGAAAAAGCCTCCGAGCTCAAGGGGTGTCACATTGTCACAGGCACCTCAAAGCAGGATATACCATTGCTGATACAGGAGTATCTGACAAGCAGAAAGAAAATCATCAGCATCGGACAGCACCAAAAGGGCGAATCCTTCCAGCCTATGGAGAACAAGCCGTCGGAAGCTAAGACAAGGGCATATATAAAGATCCAGGACGGGTGCGACCAATACTGTTCTTACTGCATAATCCCCTATGCAAGGGGGCATATACGCTCAAAGCCGGTTGATGAGCTGAAAAAGGAAGTCCAGGGGCTTGCCCGAGGGGGATATAAAGAGGTCGTGCTCACGGGGATAAACCTTTGCTGCTACGGAAAGGACTTTTGCGACGGCACAAGGCTGGTCGATGCTGTCGAGACCGCCTGCGGGGTACAGGGGATAGAAAGAGTGCGTTTAAGCTCCATGGAGCCGGAAATGCTCCTTGATGAAGACATTGAAAGAATGAGCAGGCTTGAAAAGCTTTGTCCTCAGTTTCACCTTTCCCTTCAAAGCGGATGCGACAAGACCTTGAAGAAGATGAACAGAAAATACACCTGTGCACAGTACAAAGAGCTTTGCACAAAGCTCCGCAGGGCTTTTAACGATTGTGTCATCACCACGGATATAATGGTAGGCTTTGCCGGAGAGACCGACGAAGATTTTGAACGGACGGTAGAATTTGTAAAAGAGATCGGCTTTGAAAAGGTACACATTTTCCCGTACTCGGTGAGAAAAGGCACCGCTGCGGAAAAATTTGATCAGCAGCTGCCCAACCGGATCAAGGAGCAGCGTGCACAGCATCTGGGAAATGTATGCAGCCGGATCCGCAGAGATTTTCTTGTTTCAAACATAGGCAAAAGGGTAAAGGTGCTTTTTGAAAAGGAAAAAGGCGACGGCTTCCACAGAGGCTACACAATGAACTATACCCCTGTTGTGGTGAAGCAAGCGCAGGATCGTTCCTGGCGCTGGCAAACAAAAACTGTTACCATAACCGGTGTCGAGGGAGATCATTGTATCGCACAGGAGGACTAAGCATCATCTGTCCGCAAAAGAGCGCACACATACTGGCAGTGCTTATATAGAAGCCTTATGAATTGTTTTGAGGAATATCTTTTTATTGCGAAGGACTGTTTCCTAACTGCGTTTCTTGACCATAACTATTTTAAACCCCGATGGTTAAGAGTTTTAGGAAAGGGGTTTGGGGAATAACCCTTTTGCAAAAGGGTTTTCCCCAAAAAGAGTTTATAATGCTTCTGTATAAGTGCAGTCCATATGGTGCGGTCTTTTTTCTTTTGGGAAATCTGCTGTTTTGGGTCATGTGTTGTTGACAAAAACCATTATAATAGTGTATAATATTCTTATCTATTTAAAGGGAGATGTGACTATGTCTGTTTACAGAATATATGTGGAAAAAAAGCCTGAATTTGCGGTGGAAGCATCATCGCTTATCGGAGATATCAAATCCGCTCTTGGGCTTGAAGAACTCGAAGGACTCAGAGTTATCAACCGCTACGATGCCCAGGGTATGTCAAAAGAGGATTTTGACCTTGCAACACCTGTGGTGTTCTCGGAGCCTGCGGTGGATTATACCTATGACCACCTGCCGCAGCTGAGAGATAACGATTTTGTCTTTGCTGTTGAATATCTGCCCGGACAGTTTGACCAGCGTGCAGATTCCTGTGCACAGTGTATCTCGCTGCTTACCGGAGGAAAAAGACCTTCTATAAGATCAGCCAGGATATACATAGTCACCGGCAACCTTTCCGACGAACAGGTAGCTCAGATAAAAAGCTATATGATAAACCCTGTTGAGTCAAGAGAGGCAGGTCTTGAGCCCTTTGAAACGCTGGATATAAAATACGCTATACCGACCACGGTGGAGACCATCGACGGCTTTATCTATTCCACCGACGACGATCTGAAGGATATGCTGGGAGAGCTGGGTCTGGCAATGGACCTGGACGACATACGCTTCTGCCGTGACTATTTCCGTGATACGGAAAAGCGCAACCCGACTATTACAGAGATCAGAATGATAGACACCTACTGGTCTGACCACTGCCGTCACACCACATTTTCTACGATCATCGACAATGTTAATATACAGTCAGATTACATCGCCGATACTTTTGCAGATTATATAAACACAAGAAAAGACCTTTATGCCGGCAGAACAGACAAGCCCATCACCCTTATGGATCTTGCATGCATAGGTGCAAAACAGCTTAAAAAAGCAGGTCTGCTCAAAGATCTTGACGAGAGCGAGGAGATAAACGCCTGCTCGGTAAAGATAAAGGTGGACGTTGACGGCACACAGGAAGACTGGCTTTTGATGTTTAAAAACGAAACACATAACCACCCTACCGAGATCGAGCCTTTCGGCGGTGCGGCTACCTGTCTGGGAGGTGCTATAAGAGATCCCCTTTCGGGACGTTCTTATGTTTATCAGGCTATGCGTGTAACGGGTGCAGGCAATCCGCTGGTACCTGTAGAGGATACTATACCCGGAAAGCTCCCACAGCGTAAGATAGTTGTGGGCGCAGCTAACGGTTACTCCTCCTACGGCAACCAGATAGGCCTTGCAACAGGCATGGTCAACGAGATCTATCACCCCGGATACGTTGCTAAGAGAATGGAGATAGGTGCGGTCATCGGTGCTGCTCCTGCGGCAAATGTAAGGCGTGAGCGTCCCGCACCGGGAGATATCGTGATCCTTCTTGGCGGCAAAACCGGCCGTGACGGCTGCGGCGGCGCAACAGGCTCTTCCAAGTCCCACACCCTGCACTCGTTGGAAAGCTGCGGCGCAGAGGTACAAAAGGGTAACGCTCCCGAGGAAAGAAAGCTGCAAAGACTGTTCAGAAACCCGGAAGTTACCGCTATGATAAAGCGCTGCAACGATTTTGGAGCAGGCGGCGTATCGGTGGCTATCGGAGAGCTGGCGGACGGCTTACAGATAAACCTTGACGCTGTGCCAAAAAAATATGACGGACTTGACGGAACAGAGCTTGCTATTTCCGAATCTCAGGAAAGAATGGCTGTGGTGATCGCAAGATCAGACCTTGAAAAGTTCATGGCTGAGGCTGACAAGGAAAACCTTGAAGCTACACTTGTGGCTGAGGTAACTGCAGAGCCAAGGCTGGAAATGCACTGGAACGGAAACACTATCGTTTCCCTTTCAAGAGAATTCCTTAACTCAAACGGTGCAGAAAAGCACACGGATATAAATATTGCAACACCGATCTTTGACACGGTTGCCGAAACCGA
The DNA here is from genome assembly GCA_900319075.1 of uncultured Eubacteriales bacterium. Classification (GTDB taxonomy): domain Bacteria; phylum Bacillota; class Clostridia; order Oscillospirales; family Ruminococcaceae; genus Hominimerdicola. The sequence goes on along the minus strand of ONMZ01000022.1, from coordinate 14,018 downwards.
GGACAGCGCAGACAGATGGGGCGCAATGATCTCAAACCTCAACATCTGCTCGCAAAAGGGCCTTGTTGAGAGATTTGACAGCACCATAGGCGCAGGAAGCGTGCTTATGCCTTACGGCGGAAAGTTCCAGGATACTCCGTCTCAGGCTATGGCTGCAAAGATCCCTGTGCTCCACGGACAGACAAAGACCACCTCTGTTATGGCGTGGGGCTTTGACCCGTATCTTTCATCTATCAGCCCCTATCACGGTGCTGTCAGCGCAGTTGTAAGCTCTGTGGCAAAGGTAGTGGCAACGGGCGGTAAATATGAACAGTGCTGGCTCACCTTCCAGGAATACTTTGAAAGGACCAAAAACGACCCGGACAGATGGGGACAGCCTTTGTCCGCTCTGCTTGGAGCTTATAAGGCACAGATAGCCCTTGGCTGCGGCTCTATCGGCGGAAAGGACTCAATGTCGGGTACCTTTGAGGAGATAGACGTTCCGCCTACGCTGGTTTCCTTCGCAGTTTCCATGTCCACCTCAGACAAGGTGGTTTCTCAGGAGTTTAAAAAGACAGGCTCAAAGGTCATCCTTATCAAGCCTAAATACGATGAGAACAAGCTTATCGACTTTGACTCCCTCAAGGAGGTATTCAAAAAGGTCGAGGCACTTATCGACGAGGGTAAGGTGCTTTCCTGCTGGGCAGTTTCCTTCGGCGGCGTTTCGGAGGCTATCGCTAAAATGGCGTTCGGAAACCGCATAGGATTCAAGTTCACAGACGATGTATCGGCTGACGAGCTTTACAGAGCTTGCTACGGAGCATTCGTTATCGAGCTTGCACAGGACGTTCAGACAGAGGAAAGAGTTATCGGTGTTACCATTGAGGATTATCTGGTCATCAATAACAACTACAACGTAAATCTTACCGGTCTTTATAAACAGTGGGCAGATAAGCTGGAGCCTGTATACCCCGTTCATGTGAAAGAGCCTACAAGCAAACCTGAAAAATACTCCTTCACAGCCACAGACAGACTTTCACCTGCAATAAAGACAGCTAAACCGAGAGTGCTTATCCCTGTATTCCCGGGAACGAACTGCGAATACGACACCGCAAGAGTGTTTGAACGTGCAGGTGCACAGGTTGACACAATGGTAATAAGAAACCTTAATATGTCTGCTATAAAAGAATCTGTGGAGGCTATGGAGGCAAAGATAAGACAGTCTCAGATAATTATGCTCCCCGGCGGATTCAGCGGCGGTGACGAGCCTGAGGGAAGCGCAAAGTTCATCGTTTCTTTCCTGCGTAACCCACGTCTTAAAGATGCAGTGCATGAGCTGCTGCAAAAGCGTGACGGACTTATGCTCGGTATCTGTAACGGTTTCCAGGCACTTATCAAGCTGGGTCTTGTTCCTTACGGCGAGATAGTTGATATGCGCCCGGATTCTCCTACGCTTACATTCAATAAGATCGCAAGACACCAGTCAAAAATGGTCAACACAAGGATCGCCTCCAACAAGTCACCCTGGCTTTACGGCTGCAATGTGGGAGATATACACAATGTGGCGATCTCCCATGGTGAGGGCAGATTCGTTGCCTCGGCAGAGGAGATAAGCAAGCTTGCAAAGAACGGTCAGATCGCAACACAGTATGTTGACTTTGACGGCGAGCCCACATTTGATATCCAGTGCAACCCAAACACCTCATTTGAGGCTATCGAGGGTATCACCTCCCCTGACGGCAGAGTGCTGGGCAAGATGGGTCACTCAGAGCGTATTGGAACAGACATCGCAAAGAACGTTTGCGGAAACAAAGACCAGAAGATATTTGAAAGCGGTGTAAACTATTTCAAATAATACCGTTTCGGAGTTAATATGAAATATTTTCTTACAAACCATATGACCGGGGTGCTGGTGTACCTTGCCATAGTCAACCTTGCGGCGTTTATCGCTTACGGCATAGACAAAAGGCGGGCAAGAAAAAAACGCTGGCGTATCCCCGAGCTGACTCTTATAATGTTTGCCGCCATCGGCGGAGGGATAGGCTCCCTTTGCGGAATGTTCTTTTGGCACCATAAGACAAGAAAGCTGAAATTTCTGTTTTGTGTGCCATGCCTGCTTGTTTTGTGGATAATCGCAGGGGTGTGCATATTTGTAATGTAAAACCTATTGAACGGAGGGAAAGAACAATGGACAGACTTATCGGACTTCTGAAAAGCAATGCCCGGATGAGCAACAGCGAACTTGCGGTGATGCTGGGCAAAAGCGAACAGGAGGTAAAACAGGAAATAGAAAGACTGGAAAACGAGGGTATAATACAAGGCTATACCGCCATCATCGACGAGAGCGCATATGACCCCAACAGCGTATTTGCCCTTATCGAATTGAAAGTTACCCCCCAGTCACAGTCCGGCTTTGACGAGATCGCACGGCAGATATCCGCCTATGAACAGGTAGAGGCTGTGCGCCTTATGTCGGGAACATATGATATTATCGTTGAGGTCACCGGAAAGAATATCAGAGACATTTCCCTTTTCGTTTCACAGCGTCTGGCAACTATCGCCGCCGTTCAGGAAACTACCACCCATTTCGGACTAAGGGTGTATAAAGATAACGGCATAATTATAGGCAGTGATGAAAAGGACGAAAGAGGAATGTTCTGATGATAGATTACGAAAAGGCGCTTAGCAGGACTATCCGGGAAATGAAACCCTCAGGCATAAGAAAATTCTTTGACATCGCTCAGGGAATGGAGGGCGTGATCTCGCTGGGCGTGGGTGAGCCTGACTTCAAAACACCCTGGCTTATACGCAAGCAGGCAATAGATGTGCTTGAAATGGGCAAGACCTGCTATACGGCAAATTCGGGGCTTATAGAGCTGAGAAAAGAGATCTCTAAATACTTTGAACGCACCATCGACACTCACTACGACCCAGAACACGAGGTGATCGTGACGGTGGGCGGCTCGGAGGGTATCGACCTTTGCATACGCAGCATGGTGGAGCCGGGAGATGAGGTGCTGGTGGTTGAGCCGAGCTTTGTGTGCTACTCCCCCATAGTGGAAATATGCGGCGGCAAGGCAGTGGGCATTCAAACCAAAGTGGAAAACGAGTTCCGCCTTACAGCACAGGAGCTGAGGGAAAATATAAGCGACAAAACAAAGCTTCTTATCCTCCCCTTTCCCAACAATCCGACCGGTGCGATAATGCGCCGTGAGGACCTTGAAAGCATCGCACAGGTGCTGAAGGATACAAATATAATCGTGCTTTCCGACGAGATATATTCCGAGCTTACATATTCAGGCAAACACGTTTCCTTTGCTCAGATAGAAGGTATGAGAGAACGCACGGTAGTAATAAACGGATTTTCAAAAAGCTTTGCCATGACCGGCTGGCGTCTGGGCTTTGTGGGCGGACCGGAGCCTATCGTTTCACAGCTGCTGAAACTTCACCAGTACGCAATAATGTGCTCTCCTACTGTGAGCCAGTATGCCGCTGTTACAGCCCTGCAAAGCTGCACCGGCGACATAGAAAAGATGAAAAATGAATATGATATGAGAAGGCGTTATGTTGTTGATGCTTTCAATAAACTGGGGCTTGACTGCTTTACGCCACAGGGTGCATTCTATGTGTTCCCATGTATAAAAAGCACAGGTCTGAGCAGTGCAGAATTCTGTGAAAAGCTTATTTTCAGCAAGAAAGTCGCTGTGGTGCCGGGCGATGCATTCGGCAGCTGCGGAGAGGGCTTTGTACGGGTGTCCTATGCTTACTCCATAAATCACCTGCGTGAAGCCGTCAAGCGCATAGGTGAGTTTTTAGAGGAACTGAAAAATGGCAAGATACAATAGCTGCACGGCAGTTGCCTTCGGCAAGCTGAACCTGATGCTCGACATCGTTGGGATAAACACCGACGGCTATCACCAGCTTGAAACGGTGATGCAGTCGGTGAGCCTGTTTGACACGCTGGATCTTCAGGTAAACGGCACAGGCGAAAATAAGATATTGTGCGAAAAAGCGTGGTTCCCCACAGACAGAACAAACCTTATATGGAAGGCAATAGAGGCTTTTGAAAGGTACACGAACCTGAAAACCGGCGGTATCACGGTAAATGTTGAAAAGCGACTTCCCTCAATGGCGGGAATGGCAGGGGGCAGTGCAGACTGTGCGGCGACCCTTTGTGCTCTGGATACGATGTTTGAAACGAACCTCAAAAAAAAGCAGCTTTTTGAGATAGGTGCGGTGCTGGGCGCAGATGTTCCGTTTTGTATCAAGGGCGGAACGCAGCTTTGCAGGGGCGTGGGCGAGATAATGACTGAGCTTGCGCTGCCAAGATGTGCTTTTGTTGTGGTAAAGCCGGAGGTGAGCATATCAACACCTGAGGCATTCAAAAAGTATGACAGTCTGACAAATGTGCCCAAATGCGACACCAAGGCGTTTGTCAGCAGGCTGAACAAAGGCGATATAAAGGGTATGTGCGGCAAAATGTTCAACGCACTTGAATTTGCAGCGCAGGAAAAACAGATACACAAGGCAAAAGACGACCTGCTCGGTGCAGGGGCGCTCGGCTCGCTTATGACGGGCAGCGGCTCGGCTGTCTTTGGGGTGTTCGATCATCCCCAAAAGGCAAAAGCTGCACTTGAGATAATAAAAAACGATTATGCACAGGCTTGGGTCTGCGATCCGGTAACAAGTGGCACACAGATCATAAAGCTCGGTTAAAGAGGTGTTTTGATTGGGTAAAAAATGCAAGATCTGCGGATACAGATTTAAAAGCAAGGACGAGGTGATCTGTCCGGAATGCTTTACCGCAAGAGATGACGATATTTCCTGTGAAAGATATTCCTCAAGCGAACATTCCCACGGCAGGAGCTTCAGCGCAGGTCTGAGAGATACCGGCGAATCGTTTGTGCAAAGAGAACTGAGAGAGGAACGGCGCAACTCCTTTGCAAGGGAGAACTTTGGCAGCAGGGCTAACGCAGGGCTTGATCTGAGTGACTTTAATAACCGCTACGATCAGTCACGCTTTGTAAGAAATGATTATTATGAAAACGACAAAAGCTTGTCATCCCTTTATAACCAGCCCCAGCAGCCCCAGCAGCCTCAGCAGCAATCGGCATATCAAAGATATATCTCCCAGCAGCAGCGCAAAGGCTATAACCCTCCCCCCTCATCACAGACCAACTCTGGCAGCGGCTTTACCAACGCCGGACAGGTGTTTGCACAGAGGAACTCGGTGCCCTTGCAGCAGGCTGTTTATCAGCGCTATACTGCCGCCAATACCGGCAAGCCCAAAAAGAAAAACAGCGCAGCGGCTACCACATTTCTGATATTTTTTATTTTCATATTTGTTACAGCGGTGGTTATTTCCCAGATCAGGGATCGCTACGAGCAAAACCGGAATGATCCCGCTTACACCGTTACACAGCAGACACAGAGGACCCAGCGGACGACGACTGCAAAAACGACAAAACAGACGACCACGACTGAATCACAGACCAGATCCAGCACAACGATGGGACATTACAGCTGCGAGTTTATCAGCTGCGTAAGCAAGCCCAAAAAGACCTCGGAGATCAGTAACGATCTGCTGAAATGGGCAACCGATTTTACAAAGCAGCAAGACCCATGGATCGAGGCGACTGTCAAGGTGAGGATAGAAAAGGGAGCAAGCTACACCGAGATACAAAAGGATCCTACGGTTGTTAGTGCAACGCTGCAATGTCTGGAAAAATCGGATGCTTACGGATCGCTCAGCTACTCATTTATTCCGGTGAACAAAAAAATAGAGCTGACAGACAACGGAACAGAGATGACCTTCACTCTGCTTGGACACAAGGATTCAAAGCTGATGTATTTCGACTTATCCATCAAAGGGGCAGGCGCAAAGGAATCTTGCAGATTCAAAATCAAAGTATGATAAAACAATAACAGGGGGACTGCCCCCTGTTTTGTTTATGAGGTGATAAAATGACAAGCCGGATAATGGAGCACTGCACCCTTTGCCCAAGAAACTGCGGTGTTGACAGAACAAAATCCCGGGGGTTTTGCGGGGAAACTTACAAAGTGCGTATAGCACGGGCGGATCTGCACTTGTGGGAGGAGCCTTGCCTTGTTGGGGAAAAAGGAGCAGGCACCGTGTTCTTTTCAGGCTGCAGCCTGCGGTGCTGCTTTTGTCAGAACTATGAAATATCAGCTCTGGGAAAAGGCTTTGAAGTTACCACCGGGGAGCTTGGGGATATATTTTTAAAGCTTCAGGATATGGGCGCAGCCAACATCGACCTGGTCAGCCCAACACATTTTGTCCCACAGATATGTACTGCCCTTGACTCAATAAAGGACGATCTGAGGATACCTGTGGTGTATAATTGCGGCGGATACGAAAATATACAGACACTTGAAATGCTCCGGGGCAGGGTAAGCATATTTCTGCCCGATCTTAAATATTATAGTAGTGAGCTCTCACAAAAGTATTCCTCTGCCGCCGATTACTTCCCTGTTGCCATTAACGCAATAAAAGAAATGGTGAATATTGCCGGAAGTCCTGTGTTTGACAGCAGCGGAGTTATGCAAAGGGGCGTTATCGTGCGTCATCTGGTGCTGCCCGGTCAGAGGCACGACTCTATTAAGCTTATGAACGAGCTTGCATCAAATTTTGATAACAAGGATATCCTTATCAGCCTTATGAGCCAGTATGTACCTGTTTATAAGGCGTTTGAATACAAGGAGCTTTCACGGCGCACCTCGACTTTTGAATATAACAGCGTTGTTGACCGGGCTGTAAAGCTGGGATTTGAGGGATTTTTCCAGCAAAGGTCATCAGCCGACACCAATTTTATACCAAAATTTTACGATAGTAAGAACGTTTTGTAAATTCGATAATGCATTTTTTGTGATATACTCCTTAGTTATATAAAGTTGCCCAAATCATAATATAATTATCACCAATTAGCCTTGAAATTATTGCTTTTTCAGATTATAATATAAGATGGAGTGATGTAACAGCTCAGCAAGAATACCTTACCATACATTGATACAGGAATTCAAGGAGGAAAACTAATGGCAAAAGCGATTGGTTCCAGATATAATATAGAACATTCAGATCACACCAAAGAATACTTTGATTTTGTAAAAGACCTTCTTGACAGCGATGTTGTCAACGAGATGAAAAATTACCGTCACCATTACAGCACTACCTGTTTTCAGCACAGTCTGAACGTTTCGTATTACAACTATCTTGTTTGCAGAAAGCTGGGGCTTGATGCACGTTCTGCTGCAAGGGCAGGACTTTTACATGATCTGTTTTTGTACGACTGGCGTACAAGAGAAAGACAGCCCGGTGAGAAACCCCACGGCTTCACCCACCCTCAGACTGCCCTTGAAAATGCAAAGGCACATTTCAACGTTGACAAGCGTGAGGAGGACATGATAGTAAAGCATATGTGGCCTTTGACCGTAAAGCTGCCAAAATATGCGGAAAGCTACGTTATAGTTGCCATAGATAAATATTCCGCTATGCTTGAAATAAGTATGCATCTGGGCAATGTTATGAAAAGGAAGGCAAAGAAAATAACCCGGCGCAAAGCAAGTTGAATGAATATCAGACCGAATGCAGATGCTTTCGGTCTTTTTTTTTGCAAAAAAAGAGCTTCAGGGCTTTAATTATGAAAAAAAATATGTTATACTGTAACCTGAAAGAGAGGTGGACCGCTTGGAGGATGAAAAGAAATATCTTATAGATATTGCAAAGGATAAGACCTATCAGAACCAGTTTGACGATTATCACAAAGAGTTCTCCAAGTGGAGGACTAAAAAAGGCAACCCCTATGGTTACAGCTTTGTCCACGACACACGTGAGCATACATATGTTGACGGAGAGGGTTATTATCAGAGATCCGCAGACGCCGCAGAGCGCAAAGCCCTGGTGAAATGCCTTGGTCTGTTGGGTATAATACTGATATTTATGCTGACAATAGACGGGATCATATCACTTATACTTTACAGGATATTTCAGGATCCGGGGGCGTATGCAATTTACTATTCCAAAATTGACGCTACCACATATGAGTTCACCCCGATCCTGGTATTGCTGTATTGCAGCATGAATCTGTTTAAATATCTGGCTGCTTTTGGGATATTTATAAGGTTCACAGGCATACCCCTTAAAGTCGCCGCCCCTGTCCCAAAGGGTGCAAGGCTCTCAAAAAGCGGCATTTTCCTTATCCTTGTGATATTGGTGTTCAGCAGAGTATTCAACTATATAATCAGCCTGGTTTTCGGTCTTATAAACCTTGACTGTGTATACGCAATAGCAATACATGACCCTAACAACAATCTTTCGGATCTTATATATCTGATCTTCAACTGCGTACTTGTAAGCGCTGTCTCGGAGCTTCTTTTCCGTGGAGCGATAATGCAGACCTTCAGACAGTTCGGAGATACCTTTGCCATGCTTGTTTCCGGCATAGCTTTCTCCTTATCATATTACGACATCTCTTCAATGGGATACGCAGTACTTTGTTCTGCAACGCTGGGGCTTTTTACCATCAGGACAGGCTCGCTGAAATCAGCAATAATCATGCGTATAACCGCATCTGTATCAGGATATGCACTTACAAGGCTGGTGATCGACAGCTTTACAAACGGGCGTATAGTCGAGGTCATCATCTGCACCTTTATCATGTCTGTGGCTGCGTTTATTTTTGCCCGGCTCATGTGCAACGGTAAGTGGGCATTTTCCGTAAAGGACGATCCCTCCGAACTCAGCACAGGGGAAAAACTAAAACTGTTTTTCACCACCAACTCAATTGTGATCTGGCTGGTGGGAGTTGCGGGAATGTTCTTTCTTATAATGAGGTTCAAATGATGGACAGAGATGAGATATATATGCGAAAGGCTTTGGAACTGGCGGAGCTTGCAGCCGGACAAGGTGAGGTGCCCGTCGGCGCAATAGTTGTAAAGCGCTCCACCGGGGAAATTGTGGGCAGGGGCTTCAACCGGCGTGAATACGGCAGATCTCCCATCACCCATGCAGAGATAGTCGCCATAGAGACCGCAAGCAGAAAACTTGGGGGCTGGCGGCTGATAGACTGTGAGCTTTATGTTACCCTTGAACCTTGTCCCATGTGTGCAGGGGCAATAATAAATTCAAGGATACAGCGTGTTGTGTTCGGCGCAGCAGATCCAAAGGCAGGCTCATGCGGCTCGGTGGTGAATCTTTTTGAACTTCCCTTCAACCATAAGCCGGAGTTTATCGGCGGAGTACTTGAAAGGAAGTGTTCACAAATACTTTCAGACTTTTTCAAAAAACTCAGAGAAAGCAAAAAATGACATAAATAAAACTCCCTGTATAGATATACAGGGAGTTTTATTATATCTCGTTCCGGTTTTTTATAGCCTCATTAAGTGTTTCCTTATCGGCATATTCAAGGCTTCCGCCCACAGGTAAGCCAAAGGCAAGCCTTGTGACCTTAACGCCCAACGGCTTGAGAAGCTTTGAAATATACATAGCGGTGCTCTCGCCTTCTACCGTGGGGTTGGTTGCCATTATGACCTCGGTGATTCCCTCGGCATCAATACGCTTTAAAAGCTCACTTATTTTCAGATCCTGAGGACCGACATTTTCCATAGGCGACAAAAGCCCGTGGAGAACATGGTACACACCATTAAATTCCCGTGAACCTTCAAAGGCGGTTATGTCCTTAGGGCTTTCCACCACACACACCAGCGAATGATCTCTTTTACCGTCGGCGCACACACTGCATATATCTTTTTCAGTAAAATTCTGACATCTTTTGCACAGATGCACCTTGCTGTGGACGCTTGAAATAGCGTCTGCAAAGGCTTTTGCATCCTTCTCGGACATGGACATTACATGGTAAGCCAGCCTTTGAGCTGACTTCATGCCTATACCGGGAAGCTTTGCAAACTGCTCTGTGAGCAGCACAAGAGGCAATGCGTTAGGCTGAGACATATCAGAAAAGTCCGGGGAATGAAACTCCGCCTGTAAGCTGCTTCATTTCCTCGTCGCTGATCTTGTCAAGTGTTTCTACAGCCTGATTGAATGCGCTCATAATAAGATCCTGGAGCATCTCCACATCGTTAGGATCAACCACCTCAGGCTTGATATTCAGCTTAAGCACATTTCTCTTACCGTTGATAACTACCTCAACAACGCCGCCGCCAGCTGTACCCGTAAACTCTCTTTGTTCAAGGTCAGCCTGGAGCTCGGTGATCTTATCCTGCATCTGTTGAGCCTGCTTGAGCATCTGGTTCATATTATTTGACGGACCCTTGCCCATTCCCTGTGGTAATCTTGCTTTCATTTCAAAAACTCCTTACAGTCAATTTTTTATTTCAACTTCAATACCTGTGTCCATTGCCTTGTGAAGAAGCTGATTGGTGGGGTCTTCTTCATCAGCAGGGTCAGCCTTTTTAGCTGACTTGACTTTGATATTGAAAGTCTGTCCATACATTTCATTCATCACTTCGTTTATGATATTAGCATCGCTTGAAGCTTTGAATTTTTTTAAATAAAAGTCGCTCTGGACGATAAGAAACAGGTTCCCTTCCTTTACAAACGCCACCGAATCCTTCAAAAAAGAACCGATCGCAGGGCTTTTATCTCTTATCCTTGCAAGTATATCGTTCCATTGTTTAAGCGGCTTATCGTTGTCGGCGTTGAGCTTTTGAAGCTCCGGGTCGTACTGTTTAGGTTTATCCGGCGCTGCTGCACTCACCGGTGCTGCCGCTGTGCCCGGGTTTGCAAGCCGGTTTTCCAGCGAGGCAATACGTTTCATAAGTACGCTAAGCTCCGGTGAAGCAGTATTTTGCACTGCACCCTTTGTCTCCTGATCGGCCTGTGTTTCGGTACAAAGTTTGATAAAGGTCATTTCCAGCTCTATCCGCTTTGAAGTACATCTTGCAAATCTCTCGCTGCACTGCTGAAGTATGGATATATCACGCAGTATATCCTCCAGCTTCAATTTTTGTGCAATACTCTTCAGCCGTTCATATTCATCCGGAAGACATATCACAAGTTCTTTGCTGTTGTCCACCGTTTTTACCAGCATAACGTTTCTCATCTGCACCAGCAGTTCGTTTGCAAGCACTTTAAGATCCTTGGACATACCGTAAAGCTTGTCCACAACTTCAAGTGCCCCGGCTGCATCCTTATCGGCAATTTTCTCGATTATATCAAAAAGGTAATCCCGCCCTGCGATCCCGGAAGCACCGGATACAACCTCCAGGGTTATATGATCGTCAAAGGCAACGCACTGGTCAAGCAGCGAAAGAGCGTCACGCATTCCCCCGTCTGAGAGCCTTGCTATCATTTCGGCAGCGTCTTTTTCAAGGGTAAATCCCTCCTGCTGTGAAATAAAGCACAATCTGCTTACAATATCCTCGGTACGGATCCTATGAAAATCGAAATGCTGACATCTTGATACTATGGTGGCAGGCACCTTATGTATCTCGGTAGTAGCAAGAATAAACTTAACGTGCTCCGGAGGCTCCTCCATAGTTTTCAGCAGTGCGTTGAATGCCCCCGGGGAAAGCATATGGACCTCGTCGATTATATACACCTTATACTTACACATCTCAGGTGTATAAATAACTCCCTCACGAAGCTCTCTAATATCGTCCACCTTTGAGTTTGAAGCCGCATCTATCTCTATTATATCTGCAAGGGTGCCGTTATCAGCCGCCTTACATATTTTACAGTCAAGGCAAGGTTCACCCTCATGGGGATTTTCACAGTTTACAGCCTTAGCAAAGATCCTGGCGCAGGTGGTTTTTCCTGTTCCTCTTGAACCTGTGAAAAGGTATGCGTGAGCTGTCTTTCCGTTTTTTATCTGATTTTTAAGGGTAGTTGTAACATGAGGCTGGGAAACCACGTCGTCAAAAGACATAGGTCTCCATTTACGATATAGCGCCTGGTACATTTTTTCACACTCCTTAAAAAATCGATCCGACATATAGGCATGCAGGCGAAACTGTGTCACACGAAACAGACTGCTTAATGCTGCTCGGTTCCCCGCCTGACATGGTTCACAGCGTTTCATTGCACAGGACCCGCACACCTATATCTCGGATCGATGAGGAACATCATATTCACTCATTTTAAGCCTTTAACATTATAGCATATCCTACTATAAATTTCAAGTGTTTTATAAAAAAACTTGCCTTTTGCCAAAACGCAGGAAAACTTCACCGCAAAGCGGCTCGCAGGAATTGCAAGCCGCCTGTTTTCCATTATTCTTTACTGATTGCAGATCACAAAATCCACCGTTCCGAATGGGAACTGTACCGGGATACAGAATCCTGATTTCACAAAATCCACCTTGGTCCCTTTAACAACTTCCTGCGGGCTCATTGTAAGCTCAACGCCGTACTCATTGGACTCATTAACAGCAAACAATCCGTCTACCACATTCAAAAACTCACCAATGGTAGCGTCCACAAAATCATCGATCTCGGTAAAGCTTTCCTTTGAAAAGCGCTCTGCAATTCCCTTATAAGCCTCGTCGTCTGCTGCAATGCAGGCAACAGAGTTATAATTTCCTGTAAATGACTGTCTTACCAGATTCTTTGCGTTATATTCTCTGACCATATGAGACTTGAGCGGCGTAAAATCGTCGCCGATAAACCTTATGACGTTTTTGAACAAAAGAGTAACATAATCTGTGTATATTCTTGCATTTTCAGCGCTGTCAAAGTGATAGAAGTCGTTAATGACCCTTGCAAGCACCTCGTTCTGGTTATCGCTTATGTCATCGTCAGAGAACTGAGTCTCTGCTTTATATGCGTTGATTGCCTCTTCAAACTGAGAATTTGTAAGAACACCGTTATTCACCAAGGTCTGTCCCAGAAGCAGGTAGTCTGTGGGCTGTTGTGAAAGCAGCCTTTCAACGTCATCATTTGTAACATATCCAAGCTCTACAGCCAGATCACCAAATCTTTTATCCACGCTCTGCTGAGTGATGTTTACGTGCTCTACCTGCTGAGCGGTCATAAGCCCTGCATTTATCGCAAGCACACCAAGACGCATACGGGTGTTCTTTTTGTCCTCGATAGCTGTTGTAAGGTCCTGAGAGCTGACTAATCCCTTATTGAGAAGATAACCGCCAAAAAATTGTGCAAACATTTACAAAACTCCTTTCGCAGCATTTTCAAGGATCTTTTTCGCATCCTCATCGGTTATAGGCTTCTGTAAAAAGTCTGCCGCACCTGCTTTAAGAGCATCTTTAAGGTGTCCTTGTGTTCCCACAGAAGAAGCCATTACGACCTTTGCATCCGGGTGCTTTGCAACGATGGCTTTCAAAGCGTCGATCCCCGTTACCTTGGGCATTATAATGTCCATAAAAACCACATCGGGATTGCACTCATCATACTTTTCGATCGCCTCTGCACCGTCGGCAGCCTCAAATATCTGACCTACGCCCATGTTGGCGATGGCCATACTAAGTTTCTTTCTTGCGAACATCGAGTCGTCGCAGATCAGAACTGTAAGATCTTGTAATGTCATATCATTGCCTCCTATACGTTTATTAGATACAGTATGAGTATACCACAAAATCAAACAAAAATCAAGAGCTTTTCAAATGATTTTTATGCAAAAGGGCACAAATAATTCCTTTGTTTTTTTAAAACGTGCAGCCTTGACAAGCATTCCTAAATATGATATAATATTTTGGTAACTTGACGGGGGAATGGCGGAATTGGCAGACGCAACGGACTCAAAATCCGTCGATAGCGATATCGTGTGGGTTCAAGTCCCATTTCCCCCATAAAAAACAGCGCTGATATTTCGTATCAGCGCTGTTTTTTATGTTATAAATCAGAATTTACCGCAGCATCCTTGCGGAGTAATCGGGGAAAACCCTTTTGAAAAAGGGTTATTCCCCGTACCCCTTTCCTAAAACTTTTAATGATTTTTACTATTTGGGAAACAAGTCCCCAAATAGTAAAAATGACTGAGAGCTTAGAAGAGAGAACGGAAAACAATACTTTCCAGAAGAACTTTCTCCGACTGCTATGCAAGGATA
>ONMZ01000041.1 GCA_900319075.1 uncultured Eubacteriales bacterium | reverse complement strand
CGCTGTGGGGTACCCAGTCAGCCTCCATCTTTACCAGTTTTTTGAGTGCGTAGAGCATAAAGTCCTCGTCAACCTCAGGGATGACCATTCTCTTTGCGGAGTTGTTCAGTCTCTTGAAGTTCTCCTGAGGTCTGAACAGCTGGATAGAGCCGTCGGCGATCCTGTAAGCCTTGAGTCCCTCAAAGATCTCCTGACCGTAGTGCAGGCACATTGCCGCAGGGGAGATAGGGAAATCGCCGTAAGGGATTATTCTCGGGTTGTTCCAGCCCTTGCCCTCGTCATAGTTCATCACAAACATATGGTCTGTGAAGATATGACCGAATCCCAGCTTTGACTCATCGGTTGGCTTAGCCTTTGGCGAGGTGGTTTTTTCGATTTTGATTTCCATCATAAGATATATCCTTCTTTCATTTTAAAATATCTGTATCACATTATAGCACTTTAAAGCGATATTTTCAAGTACCTCAAAAAATTTTTATGTTTTTGGCGTATATTTATTTTCCCTTATTTTTCTTTTTCACCAGTCTGTCGGAGTTTATGATGATAATATCCCCGTTTTCAAAGGTCGTATTGTCCGTGGCAAGCACATTCAGCTCGCTTCGGATTATGATATAAACGCTTACATCATACTCCATTTTCAGCTCCCCCACGGTCTTTCCCGCAAGTCCGCTGCCCGGGTCGATCATTATCTCTCCCAGCTTGTCTATGTCTATCTGTTTTTCGTCGGCGTGCTGGTCCTTCTGGTACTGTTCAACAAAGCCTGCGCTTATGATACCTGTGGGGATAGCGACCACTCCCACACCAAGAAAAGCTGTGATTATCGCCATAAGCTGACCTATGACCGTTATCGGGTATGTGTCGCCGTATCCCACGGTGAGCAAAGCCGAAACGCTCCACCAGATGCCGGAAAAGGCGTTTTCAAAAACCTCCGGCTGAGCCTCATGCTCAACGCTGTACATTCCCAGGGAAGATGCCAGCATGAGAATAAGGATAATAAACACCGATGAGAT
Organism: uncultured Eubacteriales bacterium; assembly: GCA_900319075.1. Classification (GTDB taxonomy): domain Bacteria; phylum Bacillota; class Clostridia; order Oscillospirales; family Ruminococcaceae; genus Hominimerdicola. The sequence goes on along the minus strand of ONMZ01000041.1, from coordinate 28,642 downwards.
TATCTGGTTTTTCTTTGTGGTGAGAACGTTCTTTATGACATTGAAAGAATCGTACTGGTTATTTATTCTGAAAAGGTGGAATATCCTTACCACTCTCAGAAGTCTGAACACCACAAATCCTGTAAGGAAAAACGCCGGTATGATAGTAAGCAGGTCAACGATACCGTCAAAGGAAAACAAAAATCTCACCACGGCAAGGGGCTTGCTTTTTTCGGGATAAAGAAAATCTGCGGTAAGTATCCTCAAAAAGTATTCAACGCAGAAAAAGCCCACCGTTACATACTCCACCACCTTGCAGGCGTAGTGGTACTCGGACAGGGACGAAAAGGTCTGCAAAAACATGGCAATAATGTTGGTGAAGATCACCATTACCAGCACTATATCAAACGCCATGCTGGGTGCATCGTCCTTTTTGCTTATCTGCATTATCTCAAAAATTCGCTTTCTCAAAGCTTACGCCTCCTGTTTCTGAAGCTTTACGGTTATGCGGGATATCTTCTGCTCATCCTCCATTTTCACGGTTATCTCAAAAGGCGGGCAAAGGATACTCTCTCCGTCCCGGGGGATCCTGTCCAGCATATCCATTATCCAGCCGCCCATAGAATTCATGTCCGTCTGGATAGTGTCCTCCTCCAACTCCATTCGTTCCAGAAAATCCGTTACCGAAAGGTCGGGGGATATTTCCACCCTGCCGTCACGCAGCTTCACAAAGCTGGTGTCCTCTCCGTCGCTCTCATCGTAGATCTCTCCCACAAGCTCCTCGATTATATCCTCAAGGGTGCAGATACCCTCAGTGCCTCCGTACTGGTCGATGACCACAGCCATATGCACCTTTTCCTTCTGCATTGCACGCAGAGCCTCGGAAATTCGGATCGTCTCGGTGATATAAATGGGCTTTTTCATAATATCGGCAACGTTTTTTTTCTTTTTCCCCAGATACATTTCAAAAAAATCCGCCTGGTGGACCACGCCCACAATATGGTCAAGGTCTTTTTCATAAACGGGCAAACGGCTGTACTTTGAGGAGATAAAAAGCTCTTTCACCTTGTCGGGGCTGTCAGAAAGCTCGATACCCTCCACGCTCACTCTGGGAACGAGGATCTTATCAATGGTTATCTCGTCAAACTCCAGCGCCGAGCGCACCAGGTCAGACTCCTGCTGTTCAAGCACTCCCTCGTCCTGTATCTCTTCTATCATATATTTAAGCTCCTCCTCGGTCATTGACGGAGGCTGCTGTTTTTTCTTTCCACCCAGCTTTGCGCCAAGCTTTGTCAGCCCGGTAAATATCCATATAAGAGGGGTGATAAGGAACATAAACACACGCAATGGCGCAGCCATAGCCTTTGCAAAGGACTCTGCATTTTCCTTGGCAAGGCTTTTGGGAAGTATCTCTCCGAAGATAAGCACCAAAACGGTCATCACCAGCGTTGCCACGCCCACGCTCCCTTTGCCCAGATACCTTGTGAAAAGCACAGTTGCAAGGGCAGAGGAAAGTATATTCACCACATTGTTCCCGATAAGTATGGCGGTAAGCGCCTTGTCGAAATTATCGCATATATACATGGCGTTTTGTGCGCTTTTATTCCCCTCATCGGCAAGCTTTTTAAGCCTTATCCTGTTACAGGCGGAAAAGGCTGTTTCCGTTGCGGAACAGATAGCCGATATAGCCAGAAGTATAATTATAAAAAATATATCCATAAAAAATATCCGGTCTCCTTAACAGACGCATCATTTTGTATTTCACGAAAATATAATATCATATTATATCCGAAATTGCAAGCAAAAAAGACGGAAAGCTGTCCTTTCCGTCTTTGTTATCAGATATGTATCTTTTCCCTGTCCAGCAGCCTGTCAGATTCTTCTATCCACTGGGGTCTTGCTTTTTTAAGCAAAAGGTCAAAATTAGGTTTTCTTGCCCCCATATTATGGGTATCGCTCCCGAAAACGCACCGGTGGTCAGACTCCAACACTCTTTTCAAAAAGCGTTTTCCTCCCCAGGTCTCAAAGACCTCGTTGTTGAACTGGATAACCGCATTGAGCGATAAAACAGTCTCCATCTGAGCTTTTGAAAAATCTTCGGTATACCTGTGAAGGTGAGCGATGATAGGTGTCAGGTGAAAGTTATATGTAATGTTCTCGATCTCCTCTATCATCCAGTCATGGAAACCGGTATAGGGAAATTCAAGAAGGATCAGGTCTGTTCCCTGAAACGCCAGCTTTTCGATGCCCTCAAGCTCGGATACCCCACGCTCGATAGCCACCTCTGCTCCGAGAATGATATTATCCACCGCCGGAGACGCAGCCATAAGCCGGTCAAACGCCTGCTGTCTTTTTTCAAGATACGCCGGTATCCCGTCTTCACGGTGAGCGTAAAAGTGCGGTGTGGCAACGATACGCTGCACCCCTTGTTTTTTTAGGCAACCTATCATCTCCAAGGACATTTTAACGTTTTTTGAGCCGTCGTCAATACCCGGAATGATATGGCTGTGGTGATCTGTAAGCAATTTTGTTTCTCCTTATGCCTCCATGTCTTTGTTTATGTTAATCTTTCTCTGTTATTGGTGCCGAACTGCTGTCAGCCTTGCCGGAACGGCTGCTTCCGTATCCGTAAGAGTAATATGACTTATATTTGTATTTATACTTATAGTCATGAACTCCGCCGCTTCTTCTGATTCCGTTAAGAACACAGCCGATAATATTGGTGTTGGAAAGCTCTGCTCTCCTTACCGATTCCTTTACATCCTCAAAGGTGGTGGAACCGTACTTGAGAACAAGCAGTATACCTGCGATAGATCTGCTTATTACCATTGAATCGCTGACAACGTTTACAGGCGGCGTGTCGATTATAACGTAGTCATAAAGCTTTGACATAGCGCCCAGAACGTCTGCGGTATAATCGGATGCAAGCAGCTCTGAAGGGTTAGGGGGCTTGGTTCCTGTGGTGAGCAAGTCAAGATTTGGTATCACATCTCTCTTGACACAGTTTTCAAATATATCCATCTGCACCAGAACGTTGGTAAGTCCGCTTTTGTTGTTTACCTTGAATATCCTGTGCTGAACAGGTTTTCTAAGGTCTGCGTCCACCAGCAGGACCTTGCAGTCCATCTGCGCCAGGGATATTGCGATATTGGCAGCGGTGGTGGATTTACCCTCACTGGGGTTTGCGCTTGCTACTGCAAATACGTTTCTGCTTTTTGAAGAGCTTGCCGCAAGAGCAAAGGTAAGGTTTGTTCTCATGGCTTTATACGCCTCGTTTACATAGAAAGGCGTATCCGGATCGAGTATTGTATATCGCTTGGCGTTGGTGGATGCCTCGCCCTTTTGTGTCTTGGTGTTTCCGAACTGGTCGATCTCACCGATAACAGCCATTTCTGTTCTGTGGTTAAGGTCATCTGAGCTCTTGACGGTATTGTCAAGCAGATCTGCAAGGATAACCACTACAACAGCAAGGAAAAGACCTGCCGCTGCACCGATAAGGCAGTTTCTGCTCGTTCTTGGGGAAACCGGCGAATAGTTAGCCTCTGCGCTTCCGATAGTTTCCACAGAACCCGCTCCCACGACTCTTATGAGTACAGACGGAGCTACTTTTGAATAAGCATTGCAAAGTGCGGCAGATACCTCCGGATCCTTTGTGGTGGCTGTAAGCTGGAGCACCTCGGTATTGTTCACCGATGTCATTGTAAGGCAGCTAACGATAGACTTCGGATCTATGGTACCTTCCTTAGTTATGGAAAAGCACTTTTTCAGCTTCTCATCGTCAACATTGCCCACAAGCTCGTTGCTGACTTCCTTGACAACGGAAGTATTTTTGAGTACAACGATATAAGTTTCAACCAGGGATTTTGAAGCATTGATCTCGCTGATGTTAACGTTTTGCTGCTCCCCCTTGTTGGCGTTGCTCTTAACATACATTGAAACAGAGGAGCTGTATTTTACGGGCATAAGGAATTTTGAAATACAAAATGCCACCATAAGCCCCAAAACAGCAACAATCAGAATGAACCATATTTTTGATAAAAGCAGCGAGAATATATCCGCAAGGGATAATTCCTTTTCCTTTTCGTCCATGATCTACGTCCTTTCACAATTTTTTTACACTTACCCTATTATGATACACTATTTTAAAAGATTTGTCAATATTTCCGTAAAAACGGAGATAAGATCGCATAGAGAAATTTTATCTTTGTACAGTTGACAAACCCGTGGGAATGCGGTATAATATATAAGCTGAAAAGCTAACGAGGTGTGGCTCAGTTTGGTAGAGCGCTGCGTTCGGGACGCAGAGGTCGTGGGTTCAAGTCCCGTCACCTCGATAAAGGAAAAATCGTTGCACCGAGGGAAACGAGGTGTGACGGTTTTTTCTTTTTATCGAAAACGAGGTGTGACGGTTTTTTCTTTTTATCGAAACGCAGACTTGAAACCGAGTTTGACTTTGTCAAACTCGTAAGAACAAGCCGGAGGCTTGGGCGGATCCCTGTCACCTCGATAAAGGAAAAATCGTTGCACCGAGGGAAACGAGGTGTGACGGTTTTTTCTTTTTATCCCTTTTCTTTATCTGTCTTATTTTTCCTGAAAACAAACAGCTTGCTTATTACATAATTGAGCACGAGCACAACTATATTTGCCACGATCTTTGTCACCCAGTAGTTTATGCCCATTACCGAGTAACCCAGCCACATCATGCCCATTTCTACCAGCAGGGTGAAAACTCTTCCGCCGTAGAACGATACCATTTCCGCAAGTATCCCTTTTGCCCCTTTGACCTTTGAATCAAACACCCATATCCTGTTTGTCACATAAGCAAAAGTCACGGCGCAGATCCAGGATATAAGTGTACTGAGTACGGAAACCGGGTCTTTTCCCAGTCCCGCAAGCTCCAGCAGGTATTTTGAAATGCCTGCTGTCAAAAAGCTGACCAGCGTGGTCATAACTCCAAAGAACAGGTACATGAGCACCTCTCTGTTCTTTTGGAAAAACGGCTCAAACCAGCGGAATATTTTTAAATGGACCAGCTTGTCAAATATATCCGGCTGGCGCTGCTGATTATCATCCACCGATATTCTCACTCTCCGTTCTTATCAACTCTGCAAACCTTTCCAGGTCTTTAAGCTCCACAAGCTCGCCGCACCTTGCTCTTAGCTTTGCAGAGCCACGAAGCCCCTTTAAGTACCACTGAACATTCTTGCGGGCTTCTTTCATTCCCTGCTTTTCTCCCTTGTATCTGCATAACATTTCACAGTGCTTTTTCATCACCGCAAGTCTTGTTTCAATATCCGGCTCAGGCATTATCTCACCATTTTCAAGGTATTTTCTTACCTGCTCAAAGACCCAGGGTCTTCCGTAAGATCCCCTGCCTATCATCACAAGGTCACAGCCCGTGTAGTCATACATTTCCTTTGCGCTTTTGCCGTCGGTCACATCCCCGTTGCCGAAAACAGGTATGCTTACCGCCTCTTTGACCGCTTTGATAATATCCCAATCAGCTTTGCCCGAGTAAAACTGCGTCCTTGTCCTTGCGTGACAGGCTACTGCCGCAACCCCTGCCTGCTCCAGCATTTTTGCAAACTCAACGGCGTTTTTGCTCTGCTCGTCCCAGCCTGCACGGAACTTGACCGTCACGGGACAGCAAGCATTTCTGACCACTTCTTTTGCGATCTCAAATGCCGTATCGGGGGCTTTCATAAGTGCGCTGCCGCTGCCGTTTGATACTATCTTAGGTACGGGGCAGCCCATATTGATGTCGATAATGTCGGGCTTGAACTGACCCAGCATATCCGCCGCCTTGCCCATATAATAGGGATCTTCCCCGAAAAGCTGAAGGGCATAAGGTCTTTCCTGCGGCTCTATCTCGCAAAGCCTTGCGGTCTTTTTATCACCGAAACAAAGCCCCTTTGAAGAGATCATCTCGCTTACAAGATAACTTGCCCCATAGGACTTGCACATAAGCCGGTAGGACTTGTCCGCCACCGATGCCATCGGGGCAAGGGCAGCTGTCTTTTCTATGGATACGCCTGCGATGTTTATATATTGCATACTACTTTTTCTCGTTACCGAACATACGGTAATATTCAACTATGTTATACTCGTTTTTTATATCCTTGGTCTTATCGTCATTTTCGCTTATCTCAAACCACTTTTCATCAGAGTTCATATAGCCGAAAGAACTGATAACCGGCAGCTTCTGTCTTACCTTTTCCAGCTCCTGCTGATAGGACGACATAGGCAGCCCTGCTACCTTCATCACCTCGTTGGAAAGGTAGTTGAGGCTTATCTGCTTTATCTCCTTTGACTGGATCCCCTTGTTGCTCCAGATTATAAAAGGCGTCTGGTGCAGACGGGAAAAGTCCTTTGTTGAAAGTGTGGATACGTCCTGTCCGTAAAGCTTTTCCGTAAAGGACATTATGTGAGGGAAATGGTCGCCGAACATAACGATCACCACCTCACGGTCGTAATCTCTGAAATAATCCACCAGATCGCCGAAATACCTGTCGGAAAGATATATAGAGTCAAGGTATATACCTGCCTCCTCATTGTCGATACCCTCTATCTTTATGTTGTAAGGGGTGGTCTTTCTGTTTTCGGGGGTATAATCTCCGTGGTTCTGCATGGTAGTGGTCCAGATAAAGAGGGATTCGTCCTTGTCCTTATTTTCCTCTACCGCTTTTTTAACGCAGTTGAACGTGGTCTGATCGGAAATATTTGCATTGATGGTGGCTGAGGTGCCAAAGTATTTCAGATGGGCTTTATAGACCGCCTCGTCAAACTGAAGATACTTATACGCATTTTCAAGGTTCCACAGTCCCGGTCTGCACGGGGTCACAGCCATTGTATGATAATTCTGCGAGTTGAGATAGGACACAAGGCTTTCCTGATTGCCGTTTATATACTGGGTAAAAGCTGCGCTTCCCGCAGGGAGAAATCCCATTGTGTTACCCGAAAGGAACTCATACTCCGAGTTGCAGGAATATCCGCCGTACGCCGAAACAGTCACATAGCCGTATACCGATTCTTTTTTCAGAGCGTTATAGCGAGGCATATAGTCCTTGTCCGTTTTAAGGTCGCCGATATGCTTGAAATCGGCAAAGGATTCGTTCATTATGCCGATAATTATGGGCTTTTTGCTCTTTTCAGCCTTTTGCTCTTTGTACTGTCCCAATATTTGCTGTGCTTTATCCTTTGAGTAATCCTCCGGTTCATAGACGTGGTTGTACATTCCGTCAAAATAGAACATAAGGTCATACCCTACGTTGGAATAGGTGAGCTTGTTCTCATTTCCGGAAAAGTTCATTATTATATATCTGTTCTTTATACCGATATCGTAGCCTATTTTTCCCACAAAGACCAGAGCCAGTGCACAAAGCACCGAACCTGCCGCAGATATTACCCTCTGCTTTGCTGTTACAGGTGTGAGCTTGACCTTTATGAATATTATTATCATCAGCGCTACATTTATTATTGCATACACCGGCATCAGCGCAAAACTGAACTGGTACAGATCGCTGGCTTCCTTTGCGGATTCAATGTTGAAAAGGTCGGAAAACTGTATGGGGGCACCTCTGAACAGGAATATGTAATACTGCATAAACCCGTAAAATGCGAAAAATCCGTTGATGATACCAAACCATACCTTTGGGTTTTTGAACATCGCCGCACCCATAAGGTAAAGACACATACAAAGGCTCAGTCCAAGCAGGGTGTAAATAATATTTCTCTTCACCGGGGGGGAGCCCATTATAAGGTCGGGCATAAGCATCGAGTTAAAGGAAAAGATAAGCGCCAGTACAAACCTGTTTATCGGTTCGCCGAAGTTTTTTTCCTTATTCTTTTTTGATGCACGGATCACACGGAAGGTCTGGATCCCTGCCAGCAAGGTGAGCACCCCTGCCGGTATTGCACACCACTTCAGCCAGGAGTAATCTTCACGCTCATAGCCGTATTTAAGCAAACATATAACGCCCCACAAAAAATATATCGTCAGCAAGGAATACACCGTGAAACCATAGCCTCTGCCTTTGTGGGTTGGTGTTATCAATCTTGAAAAAAGATTGCGGTGTTTTTCATTTTCTTCTTTTTCATCGTCTGTGTTCTCATCACTCTCTGCCTCTTGTTCACCCTTTGGCAAAGAATCCTCTATGGCAGTTTCCTGATCGTCCTGAAGCTGTGCGTCCTGTGTGCCGTTATTCATATCATTTTCCATTTCCTTAACGTCACTCATCAGCAAATTCTCCTTTCTCTCCTACACTTTTACAAAATACTCAAATATCATACCACAGCTTTGTTAAAAATGCAAGGGAAAATACGCATTTTCACGTTGTTACACAAAATTTCCTTATAATTCTGCAAATATTTGTAAAGCTCCTTAGCACTCTTTCCAAACGAGTGTTAGCACTCTATCTTCGAGAGTGCTAATTTTCAGCATTGCGTCACCGCTTTATCACAAAACTGACACAAACGGGCAGTATCTTATAATCAGTGAACGAAAGGAAATGATACCGATGGAACGAAACACAAATGCATAGCGCCGCATACAGCGCATAAGATAGTAACGGACATCCGCAGTACCGAATGTCTCGCAGTAAGGAAATTCAACAGATACACAAGGAGGAATTATTATGTTTGCACTTACACCTTTTGAGAGAAAGAGTTATGATCTTTTCAACGCTTTTCACGACTTTGAGAACGACTTTTTTACCGGCACAGCCTTAAAGGGCTTCAAAACCGACCTTCGTGACGAGGGAGACAAGTATGTTATGGAAGCGGAGCTGCCGGGATTTGAAAAAGAGGACATCAGCCTTGACATAACAGGCAACACGCTGACACTCTGTGCTCAGCATAATGATGAAAAGCAGGACAAGGAAAACAGCAATTATATTTACAGAGAGCGTACCTACGGCTCTTATCAGCGAAGCTTTGACATCTCCGCCATTGAGGCAGATAAGATCGAGGCTGAGTACAAAAACGGCATACTCTACCTTACCCTGCCAAAGAAAGAGGAGCACAAGCCCGAAACAAAGAGACTTGAGATCAAGTAAGCTCATATTCCAACCCCTATAAGAAAAGGCTCACCATACGGTGAGCCTTTTTATTTCACATATCATTCCCACTCGATAGTTGCGGGGGGTTTGGTGGTTATATCGTACACTACACGGTTTATATTCTTTACCTCGTTGACGATGCGGCTTGCACACACCTCAAGCACCTCATAAGGGATCCTTGCAAACTCGGCGGTCATAAAGTCGGTGGTCGTCACCGCACGCAGGGCAAGGGTATAGTCATAGGTCCTGAAATCGCCCATAACGCCCACCGAGCGCATATTTGTCAGCACGGCAAAATACTGGTTTATGCTGCGGTCAAAACCCGCTTTTGCTATCTCCTCACGGAAGATAAGGTCTGCGTCCTGGAGCACCTCAAGTCCCTCATCGGTTATCTCTCCGATGATCCTTATGGCAAGTCCCGGTCCGGGGAAAGGCTGTCTCCACACAAGGGTATCGGAAAGTCCCAGCTCTGTGCCAAGCTTTCTTACCTCGTCCTTAAAGAGCATTCTCAAAGGCTCGATTATCTCCTTGAAATCCACATAGTCGGGAAGTCCGCCCACGTTGTGGTGGGACTTGATGACTGCCGCATCACCGCTTCCGGACTCGATAACGTCGGGATAGATAGTGCCCTGTGCAAGATAGTCCACTGCGCCGATCTTTTTCGCTTCCTGCTCAAAGACCCTTATGAACTCCTCGCCGATGATCTTGCGCTTTGCCTCGGGCTCGCTCACTCCACGAAGCTTATCCATAAACTGCGATTTTGCGTTTACTCTTATAAAGTTTATATCCCAATCCTTGAAAGCGGCTTCCACCTCGTCCCCCTCATTTTTCCTCATAAAGCCGTGATCGACGAAAATACAGGTGAGCTGGTTTCCCACAGCCTTTGAAAGCAGCGCCGCAGCGACCGATGAATCTACTCCGCCGGACAAAGCAAGCAGCACCTTTCCGCTGCCTATCTTTTCACGCATCTGCTTTATAGCGGTCTGGGCGTAGTTTCCCATGGTCCAGTCGCCCTTGCAACCGCAGATATTACGTACAAAATTATATATCATATCTGTGCCGTGAACTGTATGGTTCACCTCCGGGTGGAACTGAACAGCGTACAGCTTTTTCTCGGCATTTGCCATAGCGGCAACGGGGCAATGCTCGGTGTGAGCGGTAATTTTAAATCCCCGGGGTATATCGCTTATGTAATCGGTGTGGCTCATCCACACCGTATTTTTTTTGCCAAGACCCTCAATTTCAAAAAGCTCGCAGCCTTCTTCAAACTCTGTTTCGGTCTTTCCGTATTCGCTTGACTCGCAGGTCTGCACCTTTCCGCCGAGAGTATACGCCATAAGCTGAGAGCCGTAGCAGATGCCAAGCACCGGCACCCCAAGTTCAAAGATGCCTTTGTCAACGCTCGGAGCACCCTCGCCGTAAACGCTCTGGGGTCCGCCGGTAAAGATGATCCCCTTTGGCGAGAGCGCCTTTATCTCCTCAAGGGTTATCCTGTTGTAGGGCTTGACCTCGCAGTAAACGCTGCATTCACGCACACGCCTTGCGATAAGCTGGTTATACTGTCCGCCGAAATCAAGAATAAGCACAAATTCGTGATCCATAAAAACTTTCCTTTACAAAAAAATATCAGCACCATTACGATGCTGATACATTATAGCATATATTTTTTTCACTGCAAGAAAGATTTTATTAACAAAAATCTGTTGTGATCCAATGCAGTCCCGCTTTTTTTATTTCTCCTTCGCCATTTCGTCAAGCAACTCTCCAACTGCCTTTATGTGGCAGCCCTTGCAGTCCTCTATCTCGCCCTTGTCGCACTTTTGCGCTACGGTCTGCTTCATAGGTATTTTTCCAAGGACCTTCAGACCCTTTGCGGCGGCTATCTCGTCGATCCTGCTTTCACCGAAAATGTTTATCTTCTTTCCACAGTCGGGACACTCAACATAGCTGTAATTTTCCACCACGCCAAGGATCGGTATATCCATCATCTTTGCCATGTTCACAGCCTTTTCAACGATCATCGACACAAGATCCTGAGGCGAGGTCACTACGATTATCCCGTCTGTCCTTATGGACTGGAAAACCGTAAGCGGTACATCTCCCGTTCCCGGAGGCATATCCACAAACATAAAGTCTACGTCGCCCCAGATAACGTCCGTCCAGAACTGTGTTACCACACCTGCGATGACCGGTCCTCTCCAGATAACAGGGTCCGTTTCGTTTTCCATAAGCAAATTAAGGCTCATCACCTCAATGCCGCCCTTTGTCTGCACCGGCAAAAGCCCGTCCTCGTTTTGCTGTGCTTTTTCGTGTAAACCAAACATTTTGGGTATTGAAGGACCTGTGATGTCTGCGTCAAGTATGGCTGTCTTGTAGCCCTTTTTGCTTGAAAGCACCGCACTCATTGCGGTAACAAGGGACTTTCCTACGCCGCCCTTTCCGCTTACAACGCCTATCACCTTTTTTATCTGTGAAAGATCGTGGGGCTGTACGTGCATATCCTGCACAGCAGTTCTTTCTGCACAGTTGCTGGGACAGCTTTCACAATTATGTGTGCATCCTTCGCTCACTTTATATCACTCCGTTTCAAATTATATCCATATAAGCATATCACACAAACCCTCTTTTGTCAATCGCCTGCCCCGGGCATCCATCACGGAACAGGCTCACTCTCAAATAACCGAAAAAGGGCGAAAATTTTATTACAATCTGTAAAAAATTTGAGGGAAAACTATTGTACTTTTAAAAAGAATATGCTATAATATTGGGTGTATATAAAATAAGCGGCATGGTTTTACCAATGGTTGGAAATTATCCGGGTTTGTAACCTTTTTGTAACCCTTTTATTCCACAAATTTCAAGAAAGCGAGGTGAACAGTCGGTATGGAAACCATAAAGTCCTACATAAACTCCGCATGGGGAGTTTTCAAGAGCATGGGCATAAACGATATAATCGACATACTGATCCTGTCCTACCTCTTTTACCATATAATGCGCCTTATCCGTGAGACCAGGGCTTTACAGCTGGCAAAGGGTATCCTTTTGCTGGTGGGAAGCTACATAATTGCGGTGGTGCTCAACCTTCAGACGATAAAGTTCCTGCTGAAGATCTGTTTCCAGTGGGGCTTCCTTGCAATAATAATACTGTTCCAGCCGGAGCTGCGGCGAATGCTTGAAAGAGTGGGGCGTTCAAAGCTTGCAGACCTTGCGTCCTTCAAATCCGGTGACACCGAGGTGGAGAGCGATAAGATACGGGCAGCCATAAGGGCAGTATGCGACGCATCGGTCAAGCTTGCAAGCACAAAGACAGGAGCCCTTATCATCTTTGAGAGAAAAACCAAACTCGGCGAGCAGATAGCAACGGGTACCCGCCTTGACTGTGTTCCTTCCGCAGCGGTACTGGGAAATATTTTTGTTCCCAACACGCCATTGCATGACGGTGCGGTGATAATCCGCAACGGCAAGATACTTGCCGCAGGCTGCTTTTTGCCCAAGCCGGAAAAGGAAGAGCTTATAAACAAACAGCTTGGCTCCCGCCACCGTGCCGCAATAGGAATGAGTGAGAACTCGGATGCGATCGTGATCGTTGTTTCCGAGGAAACGGGAACTATATCGGTTGCGGAAAACGGAGAGCTTACCAGAGGATATGTTGAAGATACGCTGAAGCGGCTGCTTTATAACAGGCTGCTGCCGGATAAGAATGCTGATTCCACAAAGGAAAATTCTCTTGCGGGGAGGGTGATCTCAAAATGGAAAAAGTAAACTCAGAACTGCCCGAGAAAAAACATAAGCCGGTAAAAAAAGGTCACGGCATAGATTTCCCCCTGCGGGTCGTGGCTGCTGTTGCGGCGGTGCTGGTGTGGTTTGTTTTGTCCATAACCCAGTACCCTACCGTTAACAAATCCATAAGCAAAGTTCCGGTAACACTTTCTCTTGAGGGCACCATAGCAAAGGAAAAAGGACTTTCCGCCCTTAACTTCAAATCTATCACAGTGGATGTGGAGATAAAGGGAATGAACTATGTTATAGGAAACTATAACGCCTCGGACCTTGTAGCCACTGTGGACGTGAGCAAGGTCACTAAGGAAGGACAGTACGATCTGGACATAGACGTTAAATCGTCACATTCCTCAGACAGCTGTACCATAGTTTCGGTTTCCCCAAGCAAGGTAACGGTGGATTTTGACCGCATTACCGAAAAACAATTTACCCTTGAAGCTGAGGCTCCCAATGTGACCGCAGCAGAGGGATTCACCCTTAAAGACTCTACGGTAAATCCCGAAGTCATAACTCTTACGGGACCGGAAAACAACCTTGAAAACATAGCAAAGGTTACGGCAAAGGTAAATAAGACTGCCAAACTCACCGAGGATACCAACATCAAAGCGGACGAGATAGTGCTTTACGACAAGGACGGAAACGGTATAAACGACTCGGCTATTACAAGAGACGAGAACCAGACCTTTAACGTAAGCTTTATCGTATATAAGAAAAAGACTCTGAAGTTCAAGGTGGATATTGCAGGGGCGCCTGACGGATTTGATGTTTCGGCTCTGCCTATAACCTATTCACTTAACGAGGTAACTATCCTTACGCCAAAGCTCAACGATAACGCAACGGAAACTGTGACCCTGGGCACAATGCCCCTTTCACAGATGAACCTTGGAAAACAGGAAACATTTGATATCCCTCTTTCCGAGGGTGAGGTAATACTCAGCGGCGAAAGCAAGGTAACGGTAACAGTCGCCTCAACAGGTTACAGCACAGCCATTTACAAGGTCAGCAAGATCGAAACAAAGAATCAGCCAAGCGGAAAGAATGTTTCCGTCGAAACTGTTTCTCTGCCGGCTGTCACCGTGATAGGACCGGAAAATGAGGTGGGAAATCTCAACGAAGACGACCTTGTGGCAACGGTGGATCTGACGGGCACCACCAACAACGGCTCATATTCAAAAGTAGCCACCATAAAGGTAACGGGACATAATAAATGCTGGTGCTACGGAACCAACGAGATCCAGCTTGTAGTTTCCGACCCATCGACCACTAAAACAGAAGGATAATATCAAAGACCCGAAAGACCCGGCAAGACTCTGCCCGGGTCTTTCTTGTGAAGGGGGAAAGAAAGTGCCTTTTATAATAAACAACATCAGCGCTGCTTTGGACGAAAACGAAGATAAAGTGATACGCCGTGCCTTGCAGCGCCTTGGCAGCCACAAGGACAGGGTGGCCCAAAGCAGTATACATAAGGTCTCTCTGGACGCAAGAAAACGCAAGGAGATACACTATGTCTATTCGGTCTATGTATGCCTTGACGACGAAAAGCTGGAACGCTCCCTGTGCAGCAAAAACAAGGATCTTTCACCGGTGGCGCAAAGCGGCTTCGATCCGGTTATATCCACCAATAAAGTACCGGGCAGAGTGGTAGTCACAGGCTTTGGTCCTGCGGGAATGTTCTGCGCCCTCGCCCTTGCCGAGCATGGGTACAGACCCCTTGTTATCGAACGTGGAGAACAGGTGGAACAGCGTACAGCTTCGGTAAAAAGCTTCTGGTCCGGGGGGGAGCTCAACGAGCAGTCCAATGTCCAGTTCGGCGAGGGCGGCGCAGGCACCTTCTCCGACGGAAAGCTCACCACAAGGATAAACGATCCCCTTTGCCGTTATGTGCTTGAAAAACTGGTACAGCTGGGCGCTCCCGAGGAGATATGCACCCGGGCAAAGCCCCACATCGGCACCGACAAGCTCCGTGGGGTGGTGAAAAATATACGCAGGCGCATAATAAGCCTTGGCGGAGAGATCCGTTTTTGCGAAAAGCTTGAGGATATCACAATCGAAAACGAAAAAGTACAAAGCATCACCACCACCTGCTCCACCGAGCAGACCGCTGCCCTTGTGCTCGCTCCGGGACACAGCGCAAGAGATACCTTTGAGATGCTTGCCCGCAAAGGAATAATCATGCAGCCGAAGGCTTTTTCCGTGGGGACAAGGATAGAGCACCTGCAAAGTGAGGTGGAAAAAAGCCTTTACGGCGACCTTGCAGGCAGTGATATGCTCCCAAAGGGAGAATATCAGCTTAGCTTTCGTGAAAACGGACGTGGTGTATACACCTTCTGTATGTGTCCGGGGGGTACAGTTGTTGCTGCGGCTTCGGAAAAAGGGGGCGTGGTCACCAACGGAATGAGCGAGTTTGCCCGTGACGGAGCAAACGCCAACGCCGCACTTGTTGTGGGCGTGACTCCCCTTGACTTCGGCAGCTCCCCCCTTGACGGCATAGACTTTGCAAGAAACATCGAACAGGCAGCGTATCGTGCCTTTGGCAGCTACAAAGCCCCTGCCACCACCGTCCGGGGCTTTTTAAGCGGCAAGCCGGATCTTGACACAAATATTATCCCCACATACAGCCGTGGGATAGTTCCCTTTGACATCTCAAAGCTTTATCCCTCCTTCGTTTCAAACATGATGAAAAAGGGTCTTGAACAGTTTTCAAGGAAAATGGCTTGCTTTGGGGACGAAAACGCCCTTCTTACCGCCCCGGAAACACGTACCAGCTCCCCTGTACGCATCACACGAAGGGAAGATCTGACAGCCCCGGGGGCTGCTAACCTCTATCCCTGCGGTGAGGGAGCAGGCTACGCCGGCGGCATTATGTCCGCTGCCGTTGACGGACTCAGAGTTGCGCTTGGGATAATGTCCTCAATGGCACCCTGAATAAAAAAAGCTGACCGAGAAGGGCAGTGCTTATATAGAAGTCTCATTAAGAGTTTTAGGAAAGGGGTTTGGGGAATAACCCTTTTGCAAAAGGGTTTTCCCCAAAAAGAGTTTATAATGCTTCTGTATAAGTGCAGTCCATAATGGTCAGCTTTTTTTGTTATTCTCCACGAATGTACAGCACTCCCAGGGTGCCCGGTCCGCAATGGCTGGACACAACGCCTCCTGCTTCGGTTTCAAGCACCTCTTTGAAATGCCCCAGGGATCTGAGGTAATCGCACACCTTTTCACATACCTGCTTGTCACAGGTGGAATGGGTCACAAATACCCTGTCAGGCTTTGCCTTCAATAGCTCCTGCTCCATGTCCTTTGCGTAGTTCACTATTATGTCGCTGTATCTGCCACGATATTTTTTGCCTGCGCCCATTACCCCGTCCTTGACGTGTATCCTGGGGTGAAGCTTCAAAACGCTCCCTGCAAGGGCTGCCAGTCCGCCGCA
Organism: uncultured Eubacteriales bacterium; assembly: GCA_900319075.1. Taxonomy (GTDB): domain Bacteria; phylum Bacillota; class Clostridia; order Oscillospirales; family Ruminococcaceae; genus Hominimerdicola. The sequence goes on along the minus strand of ONMZ01000041.1, from coordinate 12,403 downwards.
GCGTCCCCCTCTGTGCAGATATGTAAGGGTGTCTACCACAAAGCTTGCCTCTACCCTTGGGATAAGACCCTTTATCCTGCCGACGATCTCATCTGCGCTCATGCCCTGCTGTGCCATAACAGCCGCCTCCACAACAAGATGACCGATCCCTGTGGAAAGGTTGCGTGAGTCGATATAATGTACCCTGTCCTGTGCGTCAAGCGCCTGCGCCGCAAGCCGTATAACGTTGCCCATATTGGACATTTCAAGAGAGATGGAAAACACAACTATCTCGTCACCTGCATCAAGCACGGGCTTTATCCTCTCCACAATGTCATCAAGCGATGCCGCCGCCGTCTTCGGAGTGGTCTTATGCTCGTCAGACCAGGTGAAAATATCCTGTGGGGTGATGTTCACCCTGTCTTTGTACTGTTTGTCCCCGAGAATAATATAAAGGGGCAGCAGCGTGATGTCGTAGCGCTTTAACAGCTCATCTGAAAGATCACAGGTGCTGTCTGAAAAGATCTTTATCATAATCCACACTTCCTTTGGTATTTTCAAACATCTTCCATATGTGAGTATACCATACTTTTACTCTCTTTTCAACAGTTTTGGCAAGTTAGTTGAAAATTTGCCTGCGGGTATTGAAAAAAGGATAAAACCGTGTTATAATTATTTGATAAACTTTGTAAAAGGAGGATATGCCTTTTTTACAGGCATCATCATACATATGACTGAGATCTTTACCAATTCCGGGCTGCAGAATATCTATGTTCCCCTGCCCTTTGCGGCGCACCTTTTATTCTGTATTTTCGCAACAGCGGTCTATGCCCTTGAAACTTACCGCAAAAAGTCTGTACATTACATATTTATTGCCGCCGGCGTGGACGCTACTTTGCTTATGCAGTTTTTCCCCAACAGCACTATGGTCATTATCCTTGCGGTCATGGAAGTTATCTTCCTGGGCACAGCCATTACCCTTTCGGTAATGCGAAGCAGAAAAGAGAAAGCCGAGAAAAAAGCACAGAAAGAAGCCGGCGAGGGAAAGAACGAAACTCAAGACCCGGCAGATTCACGGATGACCCGGAAGAGAGAAGATGAAAAAGAAAATGAAGATAGTGATACTTGACTCTGAAACAGTCTCACGAAACGATGTTTCCCTTGACTGTATAACCTCTCTTGGGGACTGCACCGTTTACGGCTTTACCCCAAACGAGGAGATAGCCGAAAAGATAGGCGATGCCGACGGCGTTATTTGCAACAAGTGCCTTATCACCGAAGATGTCTTTTCAAAATGCCCGAACCTTAAATACGTAGGGCTTTTCGCAACAGGCTATAACAACGTGGATACTCAGGCAGCCGCACGCCATGGCGCAGTTGTCTGCAACGTGCCTGCCTATTCAACAAATTCCGTTGCACAGCATACCTTTGCCCTTATACTCAACCACTTCAGCAAGGTAAGAGAATATGCCGATGCAGTCGATGAGGGAGCATGGGTGAACTACAAGCTTTTTTCCTATTTCGGGATACCCACCTTTGAGCTTGACGGCATGACCCTTGGTATAATAGGCTACGGGGATATCGGAAAGAAAGTCGCTGTGATAGCAAAAGCGTTCGGAATGAATGTGCTTGCTTATACAAGGACTCCGTCTAAGGTGGACGAAAACGCAAAAGCGTGCTCGCTGAACGAGCTGCTTGAAAAGTCGGACGTAATAACCCTGCACTGTCCTCTTACGGAGCAGACAAGGGAGCTTATCAACAAGCAGACCATAGCAAAAATGAAAAAGAGCGCCTTTATTGTAAATACCTCACGGGGCGGAGTGATAAACGAAAAAGACCTTGCCGATGCACTCAACAGCGAAAGGATAGCAGGGGCAGGGATAGATGTTCTCACAAACGAACCCATGCAGGAAAACTGTGCGCTGAGAGGCTGCAAAAACTGCACGATAACGCCCCACATCGCATGGGCACCCAAGCAAACAAGAGAAAGACTGCTTACGATAGTTGCTGATAACATTAAACACTACATCGACGGAAAACCGCAAAATGTGGTCAATAAATAATAACAGGTTTTTTCGTCCACCTTTTTCTCGCAAAAAAAGGTGGCGGGTCCAGGGCGGCGCCCTCTAAAATGCGAAGCTTTTTTGCGCTGCTCCGCAGACAGCGAAATCCTTTACGCAAGGCGCTCCGCAAGGGGTGAATTCCCAGATAGTCCGGTGGACTGTCTGGGAAGAGGGGACGCCCTGCAAGAGAGGGCGTCCCCTTATGAGAGTATTAGTCATTTTATCCTCAAGCCGACTGTAAAAAGGAGGCTTGACAAGCAATAAAATAGTTTAGATTATAATAATACAAGACGGTGAAAAATATGGATCTGAGTAAAAAGAAAAGAGTGGTGGTGAAGATAGGCACCTCGACCCTTACCCACCACAAAACAGGCAGACTAAATATAAGACGTGTGGAAAAGCTGGTGAAGATACTTGCCGATCTGCAAAACGAGGGCAAGGAGATAATCCTTGTTTCAAGCGGAGCTGTGGGTCTTGGGGCAGGCAAGCTGGGTCTTGCCGAAAAGCCAAAGGATACCCCCACAAAACAGGCGTGTGCAGCTGTGGGTCAGTGCGAGCTGATGTATATGTATGACAAGCTGTTCGGGGAATACGGTCTTACCGTGGCACAGCTGCTGCTTACAAAGTTCGTGCTTATGGAGGACAGGAAAAGAAACGTGCAAAATGCCCTCACAAGGCTTATACAAAGCAATGTTATCCCTGTTGTCAACGAAAACGACACGGTGGCTATCGACGAGCTGGAGCTTGAAATGGGCGAGAACGACTCCCTTGCGGCAAATGTCGCCGTGATCTCGGGAGCAGAGCTTTTGATAATAATGTCCGATATCGACGGCCTTTTTGACAAAGACCCAAGAAAGAACGACGACGCTCAGCTCATTCCCGTTGTCCAGGAGATAACCGATGACATCGTTGCCTCCGCAGGCGGCGCAGGCACAGCCTTCGGCTCGGGGGGAATGGCAACAAAAATAAAGGCTGCAAAGATCGCCAACGATGCAGGCATTGACCTTGTTATAATAAACGGCAGACACCCCGACAATCTTTACGGTGTGTTTGAAAACAAACCCGTGGGCACAGTGTTCCAGGCAGCAGCCACACTGGCGTGAAAAAATAGTGTAAAAATACTGCCAAAAAATAACGAACGGAGGAAGAACTATGGGCTATATTCAGGATCTTGGGCGCAAAGCAAAGGCTTGCAAAAGCAGGATCGCAACAGCCTCTACCATGGAGAAAAACGATGCTCTTATGGAGATAGCTTACGTGCTGAGGCGCTGCAAGGCGGAGATAATCGAGGCAAACAACATTGATATCCAAAATGCCCGGGCAAGAAAAATGAGCGAATCGCTTATCGACAGACTGGCTCTTTCAGAGGACCGTATCGAGGGCATGGCTCAGGCGTGCGAAAAGCTGACCGCTTTGAGCGACCCTATCGGCGAGGTTGTCTCAGGCTCGGTAAGACCTAACGGTATGAGCATAAGAAAAGTGCGTGTGCCTATGGGCGTTATCGGAATGATCTACGAGGCTCGTCCCAACGTTACCGTGGACGCTGCTATCTTGTGCCTTAAAAGCGGAAACTGCTGTATTCTCAGAGGCGGCAAGGAAGCGATAAACTCCAATATGATACTTGTTGAGCTTATGCGAAAGGCTGTGAGCTGTGCAGGACTGGACGCCGATATCATCCAGCTTGTGAGCAACACCGACAGAGAGCTTGCTGTGGAAATGATGAGAGCTAACGACTATATCGACCTGCTTATCCCACGAGGCGGCGCAAGGCTGATAAAGACCGTTGTACAAAACGCTACCGTTCCCGTTATCGAAACGGGCACAGGCAACTGCCATGTTTATGTGGACCAGTCCGCCGATCTTAAAATGGCGGTGGATATCGTTGATAACGGCAAGACCTCAAGACCCAGCGTTTGCAACGCTGTTGAGACCTGCCTTGTGCATAAAAGCGTGGCGGAAAAGTTCCTGCCTATGCTTAAAGCCCGTCTTGACGAGCACAATGTGGAGATCAGGGGCGACGAGATGACCGCATATATCCTTGGCAGGGAAAACGTAACTCCTGCCGACGAGGACGACTATGCAACAGAGTTCCTTGATTATATCATCGCAATAAGGGTCGTTGACGACTTCGCTCAGGCACTGGAGCATATCGAGAGATTTTCCACAGGCCATTCCGAGTGTATCGTCACCGAAAGCCTTTTTGCCGCAACAGAGTTCCAAAAGCGTGTTGACGCAGCAGCGGTTTATGTAAACTGCTCCACCAGGTTCACCGACGGAGATATGTTCGGTCTTGGGGCAGAGATAGGCATTTCCACCCAGAAGCTCCACGCAAGAGGACCTATGGGACTCACCGAGATGACCACCACCAAGTATCTTATCACAGGCGACGGACAGATAAGAGAGTGATACAGCTTGACAAAACAGCATCAATGCGGTAAAATTAGGTATCCGAATACTTGGTTTTTTAGCAAGCCAGTCAAACCCTGAAGGGTTTGAGGAATATAAGAGAAGGCTTTTCACAAGGGAACGCCCTCTCTTGCAGGGCGTTCCCTCTTTTAAAACAGTCCACCGGACTGTTTTAAAATTCACTCTTTGCGGAGCGCCTGACGGCACGGGGCATTTCGCCGTCTGCGGACGGCGACAAGGGCGCTGCCCTTGACCGCACGCTATCCGCAGGATAGTGTAGCTTTCTTTTACGAGAAAAAGGTGGGCGAAAAAACCTGATATAATACGCTTTTAAACAAAGCGAGAACTATTACCTGTAAGGAGAATGAAAAAAATGAACAATTCCGAAAAGACAATGGACAAGATCGTTGCACTTTGCAAAGGCAGAGGCTTCGTTTATCCGGGCAGCGAGATCTACGGAGGTCTTGCAAACACATGGGACTACGGTCCGCTGGGTGTTGAGCTTAAAACCAACATCAAAACAGCCTGGAGAAAAAAGTTTATCCAGGAGAACAAGTACAACGTAGGTCTTGATTCCGCTATACTTATGAACCCACAGACATGGGTGGCTTCCGGTCACCTGGGCGGCTTCTCCGACCCCCTTATGGACTGTAAGGAGTGTAAGACAAGACACAGAGCCGACAATCTTATCGAGGACTTTGACGGCACAAACGTTGCCGGCTGGTCAAACGAGCAGATGATGGACTATATAAGAGAAAAGAATATCCCATGCCCGAGCTGCGGAAAGCACAACTTTACCGATATCCGCCAGTTCAACCTTATGTTCAAGACATTCCAGGGCGTTACCGAGGACTCAAAGGCAGAGCTTTATCTGCGACCCGAAACTGCTCAGGGCATCTTCGTAAACTTTGCAAATATCCAGAGAACCACCAGAAGAAAGATCCCCTTTGGCGTTGCTCAGGTGGGTAAGTCGTTCAGAAACGAGATAACTCCGGGCAACTTCATCTTCCGTGTGCGTGAGTTCGAGCAGATGGAGCTTGAGTTCTTCTGCAAACCGGGCACCGATCTTGAATGGTTTGAATACTGGAGAAGCTTTTGCAAAAACTTCCTGCTTAGCCTGAATATCAAAGAGGAGAACCTGCGTCTGAGAGACCACTCCCCAGAGGAGCTTTGTTTCTACTCCAAGGCTACTACCGACTTTGAGTACCTGTTCCCCTTTGGCTGGGGCGAGCTCTGGGGCGTTGCCGACAGAACAGACTACGACCTTAACCAGCACATCAAGACCAGCGGCAAGACTCTTGATTACTTTGACCCTGAAACAAACGAAAGATACGTTCCTTACGTTATCGAGCCCTCACTCGGCGTTGAAAGACTGTTCCTGACAGTCCTTGTTGAGGCATACGACGAGGAGAATATCGGCACGCAGGACAAGCCCGACGTGAGAACAGTTATGCGTTTCCACCCTGCGCTTGCTCCTTTCAAGGCTTGCGTTCTTCCTCTTTCAAAGAAACTCTCCCAGCAGGCAGGGGAGGTATACGATATGCTTGCTAAAAAGTTCAGCGTAGATTACGACGAGGCAGGCTCTATCGGCAAGCGTTACAGAAGACAGGACGAGATCGGTACTCCCCTTTGCGTGACTTATGACTTTGACTCGGTGGAGGACGGCTGCGTAACTGTCCGTGACAGAGACACCATGCAGCAGGAGCGCATCAAGATAGATGAGCTTTGTGCATATATCGAAAAGAAAATAGAGTTCTGATAACCAACGAAAATAGCACTCTTTGCAGTTTTGCAAGGAGTGCTATTTTTTATTTCTGTATCTTACCCTTCCCACAAGGTAATCAATGCTTACCTCATAGTGATCGGCAAGCAGGATAAAAAGATGCATCGGCATTTCTCTTTTTCCGCTTTCGTAAAGCTGATATTGCTGGGTAGTTTCCCAAGTATCTGTGCCACCTGTTTTTGTGTCATGTCGTTATCCTCACGGATATCTCTTACCCTTTGATAATAATACATAAATCTCCACACCCCGTTTTGTTTATTATGGAGATTTTAACATACATTCAAACGAATGTACTTGAAAATCATTCGTTTGAATGATAAAATAAAGGCACAACCTAAAATTTGGAATATTCTGCGGAGGACAAAATGACAACAAGCGATGCATTCAGAAAAATGATAATAAAAGAGATCATGAAGACAGACAGATATAAGCTCAGAAAAAAGGAGATAGGAAAAATAAGATCTCTGTCCTTTGTTTATGTTAACACAAAAGTGCTCAGGAGCAATCCTATGGAATATTGCGAGGAAACTGATTTTATCGTTAATATCAACATGGGCGCTGCAAGCCTGTATCTGCGCCTCTATACCGACGGAAGTATCTTTTTATACGATTAAAAAAACGGACCGAGAATTTACTCAGTCCGTTTTATGATGTGGTATATTCCAATAGTTCAGCAGATAGTCGGGGAACTCATTTTGAAAGTGTTATTTCTCAGCTCATTTCTGAGTCTTAGTCAAAATCAGCCCTATGGGTTTTTCCATAGGGCTGATTTTCATTAAAAGTTTTAGGAAAAGGGTTTGGGGAACAACCCTTTTTCAAAAGGGTTTTCCCCAACTACCTGTTTGGTCTGTCAGTACATTCCGCCCATTCCGCCTGCGCCTGCAGCGGCAGCAGCAAGAGCAGCATCTGCCTTCGGATCCTTCTTGTCAGCAACAAGGCTCTCTGTGGTAAGTACCATTGATGCTACCGAAGCTGCGTTCTGAAGTGCAGAACGTGTTACCTTTGTTGGGTCAACGATTCCCTCGGGGATCATATCAACATATTCCTCGGTGTATGCGTTAAAGCCGTAGCCGACCTTTCTTGAACGAACGATGTTGTCGATGATAACGCTGCCTTCAAGACCTGCGTTTACAGCGATCTGTCTTACAGGCTCCTCAAGTGCCTTGAGCACGATCTGTGCGCCTGTCTTTTCGTCGCCGTCCAGCTGATCAACAAGCTCCTTTACCTTTGGCATAGCGTTGATAAGAGCTGTTCCGCCGCCTGCTACGATACCCTCTTCAACAGCTGCCTTTGTAGCTGCAAGAGCGTCCTCGATACGCATTTTCTTTTCCTTCATCTCTATCTCGGTAGCAGCACCCACCTTGATGACTGCAACACCGCCGGAAAGCTTTGCAAGTCTTTCCTGGAGCTTTTCCTTGTCAAAATCGGAGGTTGTAGTGCCGATCTGGTTCTTTATCTGGTTTACTCTGTCCTTGATAGCGTCCTTGTTGCCTGCACCGTCAACGATAATAGTGTTCTCCTTCTGAACAACTACCTGTCTTGCACGGCCAAGCTGCTGGAGAGTAGTCTCGGAAAGCTCAAGACCAAGATCTGCGGAGATCACCTCGCCGCCTGTGAGAACAGCTATATCCTGGAGCATTTCCTTTCTTCTGTCGCCAAAGCCCGGAGCCTTTACCGCAACGCAGGTGAATGTTCCACGCAGCTTGTTTACGATAAGTGTTGAAAGAGCCTCGCCCTCAACGTCCTCAGCGATTATCAGCAGCTTGGAACCGCCCTTTACGATCTGCTCCAGCAGCGGAAGTATCTCCTGGATGTTAGCTATCTTCTTATCTGTAATAAGAATATAAGGATCGTCAAGTACAGCCTCCATCTTGTCTGTGTCTGTTACCATATAAGGTGAGAGGTATCCTCTGTCAAACTGCATACCCTCAACTACCTCGCTGTATGTTTCAGCGGTCTTTGACTCCTCAATGGTGATAACTCCGTCAGCGGAGACCTTCTCCATTGCCTCTGCAATAAGCTTTCCTACTGTTTCATCAGCGGAAGAAACTGTGCCGACTCTTGCGATGTCGTCACTGCCCTCTACCTTCTTGGAGTTGGCAACGATGCTCTCAACTGCTGCGTCAACAGCCTTTGCCATACCCTTTCTCAGCACCATGGGGTTAGCGCCTGCTGCGATGTTTTTCATGCCCTCTCTTACAAGAGCCTGTGCAAGCAGTGTTGCTGTGGTTGTGCCGTCGCCTGCTGCATCGTTTGTCTTTGTGGCAACTTCCTTTACCAGCTGTGCGCCCATGTTCTCGAATGGATCGTCAAGCTCTATCTCCTTGGCGATGGTAACACCGTCGTTTGTAATAAGCGGAGCGCCGAACTTCTTGTCCAGAACTACGTTTCTGCCCTTAGGTCCAAGTGTTATCTTAACTGTGTCGGCAAGCTGGTCGATACCGCTCTGAAGAGCCTTTCTTGCCTGCTCGCCGTAAATGATCTGTTTAGCCATGATGTATCCCTCCAAAAAAAATTATTCTACAACTGCAAGTATGTCATCCATTTTAAGAATGGTGTATTCCTGTCCGTCGATCTTAACGTCTGTGCCGCTGTACTTGCTCATAAGCACCTTGTCCCCGACCTTAACGGTCATGGTAACGTCCTTTTTTCCCTCGCCTACTGCAATGACCTCGGCGATCTGCGGCTTTTCCTTTGCCGATCCTGCAAGGATTATTCCGCTCTTGGTGGTTTCCTCTGCCTCCACCATTTTGATAACTACTCTGTCCTGTAACGGTTTGATAGTCATGATTGTTCCTCCTTATATTAAAGTATATTTGAAACTTGATTTTTGCCGTCTTTCAGATCAACGGCACACGAGTTTAGCACTCTTGCTCTTTGAGTGCTAAATATATTGTAGCATATTTTTTCTAAATTTCAAGTCATTTAAAGGTAAATGCAGAAATTTTGTCACTTTGCACAAAAACAGAAAAATAACCAATAAATTTTTATCCCGATCCCTTTTGCCTGCTTGCGAAAACCCCTGATACACAGGGTATTATGCCGTTTTGTTGTTTGCATCTCTTTCGGCGGAGCTGTTAAATATATTTCCGCTATGTGTATATTTTAACTCTTTGTTATCGGCTTGTTACTAAAATTAAACATTTGTTCATAATATGTTCATACATCGCAATTGTAAATTTGTTATAATATCACTATCAATATAAATATTTACTTTTATTTGTTCAAATTTTGAAACGTAATGAATGGGGAAAAACAGAAAAAGGAAAGTTAAAACAAGAGATTCTATCAGAAAGGATGGGTAAATATGTCTTTAGGAAGAGTACTGGTCGTTGACGACGACAAGAATATTTGCGAGCTTTTAAGGCTTTATCTTGAAAAGGAAGGTTACGGAGTTATCCTTGCACACGACGGCGAGGAGGCAGTTGTAAAGTTCAACGCACTCAAGCCTGATATAATCCTTTTGGATATTATGCTGCCCGGACTTGACGGCTGGCAGGTATGCCGTGAGATAAGAAAGAAATCAAATGTACCGATCATAATGATAACCGCAAAGGTCGAGACTTTTGATAAGGTGCTGGGACTTGAACTGGGCGCAGACGACTATATCGTTAAGCCATTTGACACCAAGGAGGTAATTGCCCGCATCAAGGCAGTTTACAGACGTGTAGGTCAGTCCTCTGCGGAGGCTGAGATAAAGGAAGTCAAGTATGACAAGCTGTCTGTGAACATGACCAGATATGAGCTCAGGGTAAACGGACAGGTGCTTGACACTCCTCCAAAGGAGCTGGAGCTGCTGTTCCATCTGGCTTCCAATCCAAACAGAGTATACACCCGTGACCAGCTTCTTGACGAGGTATGGGGCTTTGAATACTACGGCGACTCCAGGACCATCGACGTTCACGTTAAAAGGCTTCGTGAAAAGCTTGAAGGCGTTTCCGACCAGTGGGCGCTCAAGACCGTATGGGGCGTAGGTTACAAATTTGAGGTAGCGGAGAACCACGAGTAATATCATCGTAATAATATGAATAAGAGAAAAAGTATTGTCTTTAAATACTTTGCATTATGCACAGCAGTAATACTCATAAGCTTTATATGCTTAGGAGCAGTATTACTGCTTGTTTCTTCAAGGTATTTTATCGACGAAAAGAAAAACCTTATGGTGAAAAACACCGAGGCTCTGGTCAATTTTACACAGCAGCGGCTCACCGAAAACCCTTCCCGGTGGAAAGATGCAGTCACCACAAAGATGCACGAATACTCCATAAGCAGCAATGCGGATTATATTTTGTGCTCCGCATCGGGCGAGGTCATTTACAACACCTCCTCCGAAGCCGGTTCAAACCCCACCACGATCTCCTCTGAGGGACTTAAACCCTTCGGGGAGGAATGCAGCTACTCCTACGGCAGCTGCTCGGGTGCCTTCGGACAGGATTTTCACATCACAGGCATGAACTTCAAAGGCAACGGCCCTGTGTATTATATGCTTTCGTATTCTTCAAAGACCCAGCAGGAGAACTATATGTGGAACATCACCGAGGTGTTCATCATATCTGCCCTGGGTGTGCTTGCCGTTGCGATATTTCTGATCTATATAGTTACCCTGAAATTTACCGACCCTATCAAGGAGATATCCGATCTTTCCAAAAAGATAGGAAACGGTGATTTCTCCGTAACGGTCCCCGAATACGACGTTGAGGAATATGCACAGCTGTCAAACGCCTTTAACGAAATGGCTGCCAGCCTTAAAAACTACGACACCATGCGTAACAGCTTCCTTGCCAACGTTTCCCACGAGCTGAGAACGCCTATGACTTCAATGAGCGGCTTTGTGGACGGTCTGCTGGACGGAACTATCCCCAAGTCGGAGGAGCGGCACTATCTGAAAATAATCTCCTCAGAGGTCCACCGTCTTGCCCGCCTTGTGCGCTCTATGCTTAACCTTGCCAAGATAGAGGCAGGAGAGCTGAAGCCTAACTTCACCACCTTTTCGGTGCTGGAACCTATTGTGGACACCCTTGTGACTTTTGAACCGAGGCTGGAGAAAAAGCGGATAGATATACAAGGTCTTGACGTGGACAGGGTCAACCTTTATGCTGACAACGACCTTGTTCATCAGGTAATGTATAACCTTATTGAGAATGCAATAAAATTTGTAGACGAGGGCGGCTTTATACGCTTTACGTTCACTCCGTCGGGAGATATGACTGTTATCTCTATCAAAAACAGCGGCGAGGGACTGTCCGAGGACGAGCTGCCGCTGGTTTTCGACAGATTTTACAAGACCGATAAATCAAGAGGACTTGACAAAACCGGCGTGGGACTGGGTCTTAATATCGTGCGCTCTATCATCAGGCTCCACGGAGGAAAGATAATGGTACGCAGCGTCAAGGGAGAATATACCGAGTTTATTTTCACCCTGCCGAACAAGCCGACAGACGAATAAGGACATTAATTGGGGGAAAACTCTTTTAGAGAAGAGTTTTTCCCCAAACCCCTTTTCAGAAACCTTTTATTGATTTTCGGCGGCTGGGAGCTTTGCTCCCGACCGCCGAAAATGAGTAAGGGCACCGAGAGGATTAAGGAAAAAATCTTTTCAGAAGAACTTCTCTCAATTAATACCCTATGCACCGCAACAGGAGCACAAAATGGAGATGAAACAAATGTCAGAACACGTTTTTGAACGCATATACGAGGTCGTGAAAAGAATACCCAAGGGCAAGGTAGCGACCTACGGACAGGTCGCCGCAATGGCGGGAAATCCACGCTGGGCAAGGGTGGTGGGATACGCCCTGCACGTCAACCCCGACCCGGAGCATATTCCCTGTTTTCGTGTGGTGAACCGATTTGGCGAAGTTTCAAAAGCCTTCGCCTTCGGGGGCGAAAATATGCAGATCGCACTTTTGCAAGCCGAGGGCGTTGAGGTCACAGACGGCAAAGTCGATCTTTCAAAATACGGCTGGAAATAAAAAAAGAGGTAAGATTATATGCGATGCTGATATAGAAGTTTTGCCCCGAAGCAAATCAAATTGCTCCGGGGCATTATTTTATTATTTGTCTGCTCAGATAAAATAAAATTCAGTGTTCTATGCAAACTTTCAAAACCAGATAATAAACAGGTTTTTTGGTCAAGCTTTTTCTCGTAAAAGAAAGCTACACTATCCTGCGGATA
>ONMZ01000020.1 GCA_900319075.1 uncultured Eubacteriales bacterium | reverse complement strand
TCAACATCTGACTCAACTTCCGTGAAAGTGGCTCTCGTCAAGCGGCAAGGTGGCTCTGACGGAGCGTGCAGACGGCTCTGGTGGAACGGTATATACAATAATAGCAAGGAATGATGTTCACTTCGGCAATTACACAGCAAATTGGGGTGCTTAATATGAAAAATAGTATTTCAGAATCATACGGAATATTATTCAAACTTGTAAAAATGACTATTATCTATTTATTTTGCAACTATATTATATGGTTTGAATTAAACCCGTGTATTACGTTTGGAAAGGAACATGTGTCATTCTTTTGGGGAATGTCTCCGACTAAGCCAACAATTTATCCTGTATGTGTGTTACTTCCTATTCTTTTGTTTCAACCCCATACTATCATTTTGTATAGGCTTAAACCTTTGAAGAATAAAAAAGAAAAGACTGTATATTGGGGATGTTCAGTTTTATTTAGCTCTTTAACAATAGCTGTATGGTTTATTATCATTAATTATTATATATAGAGGTACTGATATGAATAAAACAACTGTCAAAATCTTCATTGCAATAATAAAAATAATATTACTGATTTCTATAATAATATCATATTTAGTGCTGATATTTGGAATTATGATGCAAGCAAGTAATTCTGCTACCAATTATTCGAGTGTGCAGCTTCTGCTTATTTGTCTATCATTAACGCTGGTTTTAGTTCCTTATGTGTATTTGCTGTATAAGGTAAAGATATTTAAAGATAAGAATAGCGAAAACTCAAATAAAACAATATCAATCGATAAAATAAATCAAAAATAATTATTATGCTATATTGTTTGCTCATAGTTTCGTCATCATATTTAATCTTATAGCAATTACTATTCTTGTAATCTTCTTCAGCAGTTTCTTATCGACCTTTGGTCGAATTTTGCTTTGCTCTTGGGCGCAGCCGTTTCGGATAATACCACACAAATTAACAAAGAGAGGACAGGATTAAATGAACATCAACGATATATCATCAAATGAGAGTCAGATCAAGGTCAAAAAGCGTTTGTCAATGTCCGGCAGAAAAAAGATGATCATCCTTGGAGCAGTAATAATTCTCGTAGTGATTGCTTCAATACTGCTGATAAAATTCATTAACGGTAAGATGATGTATAATAAGTACGCCAAAGGATTGGTTTCAAATAAGGGTCTGCATCTTGTAGAAAGCAGGAATATGTGGGAGATTTACAGAGATGATGCCTCTCGTGTATTGTACGGCTTTTCAGTTGGTGCTTGCAGCTTCCCCTATTTTAATGATACGATAGTTAATGCAAATATAGTTGACAGCGTGGGCTATGATGATAACGACAAGTTGATAACAAAGTCACGTATTTCCATCAATTATAATGTGTACCGTGATAAGAGGATAGAGTATACTGTTGATATTGACGAGCTCTCTCCAAACGGAGCAGGAAATTTAACTGCTTCAATGAGTGGGTCATTTAAGGTCACAAAGGATCTGGAGGTAATTAGCGCAAAGGGCTCTAATGAGAATGTGCCGGTTTCTGAGGAATCGGCAAAGGCAATGTTTGAAAAGCACAGAGATGAAGTCAGAGACAGAATGGACAAGCTCTTCCAGTTCTTTGGAGAGGAGAACTTTTATAAGCAGACTCACTAAAGGTAATTATTAAGGGGCGGCAGATGAGGATATACAAGTATTTCTTTTTTGCGATAGTCAGTTTGTTTTGTGCAGTGATAACAACATCACAGTTTATTGATCTGGCTGCTTACGATCATTGCGGTTATCCTTGTGTACAAATGATGTTTTCGCCGGAGAATTCAGACTTTGTTTTTAACACTATCAGCAAGCTGGAAACTAAATATGATGTGAACGTATTTATTCCTGATGTATACAATAAGGACAAATCAGAAATAGATTGTGTTTTCTATGCCGACGATGCATCAAAGAAAGTACTTGAAAGTGAAGCCTTCTTTTCACAAGGCAATTACCGTTCCGGGATCTTTTCGGGAGAATATACTTTCCATTTCCGGATCAGACCTTTATCCGAAGCAAAAGGAGAGGTCAGATATATGCATGATATCAGGCTCATTGGCAAAAGCAGCAGTGTAAGCGGATTTGCCGATGAGTTTGTTATGCTTATAAAAGAAAATTACGCAGATAAGTATAAGTGTTATTATGACGGACGATCCACAGGCGCAAAGGATATTGTACTTAGAAATATTATTCTTACCTGGTCAGCAGGTCTTGCCATAATGCTTGTGATAGTAATATTTGAAACGGCTATCCTTCGCAAAGAAGCCGTAGTATCACTGATAGGGGGCAATTCCATAGGTGCGTTTATCGCAAAACGGTTAATAAAGGATATTGCCGGGTACACCGCTGTATTATCGCTTGTATTTGTTGTTTTATACATACTTGGGACACCCGCCGTTAGCTTTGCGTTCAGCCTGGTGCACCTTGCTGCGTTGATCTTATTGTCACTCGTGGTTTATCTCACCCTTTATCTTTCAAACATAAAAAAGGCTCTTGGGGGTGTAAAACAAGGTACACGTATACTCTATTTCAACTATTTCCTAAAAATAATAGCGGTGTTCGTGTGCTTTATTATTCTTGGAGAATTGATCGGTATAACACAGGACACTAAAGCAGAGCGGGATACATCGGAGGTTTTGGATAAATACTTTGGTGATTATTACTATGTTGACGAGGCAGCAGGATATCAGGCTGCAGGAAAGCTTGATGAGAACGATCCTGCAAGGATAAAATACATCATACACCGTGATCATTACGATGATATGAAACCTCTTTTGCTTTCATGCCGAACAAGTGAAGACGGAACAAGATACGTCAATGCCAACAGGTATGCTATGGATTACCTTTGCTCAGTAATACCGGAGCTCGATGATTGCGACCGTAGCAAGGAGTTTATCATTCTTTGCAGAAAAGACGACGACGCTGCGATGTCAAAGCTCATGAGCACCGCAAAGAGCTATGAGCATATATATGGCGTCAAGCCGCAGCAGATTTTTTACGATAGGTCCGTATCGGTAATGGGTTTGAAGCAAGATACGATCACAGCAGTTGACTTTGTAAAGGATCCAATCGTAGTGATCACACTTGCAAGACCGGAGTTTTTTGAAAGCCGTAATATCGATAATGAATCCCACTGTGCACTTTTAATGGACAGCAAAAAAACAGATGAGCTTTGCGCTCAGTACGGTCTGAGCAAAAAGGATCTTGCAGTTTGCTCGGTCAAAGATACATTCCAGCGGCAATGGGGCGTTGGCAAGGCTGCAATAGCATCGCAGATAACCCTTGAAGCGGTGATACTGTTTGTGGTGATGCTTATCAGCTTTTCGATCCTCAAATTCACATTTATCACAAAAGCCAAAGAGCTTTGCATAAAAAGGATCTTTGGTCACGGCTTTCTTTCCCGGTATTATCCAACATTCCTGCTGAGTATCAGCGTTTACATCCCTGGTCTGATCTATGCTCTTGATCGTGATAAAAAAGCATCCTTCAGTGCCAACACAGGGTTAATAACAGCGTTTACCCTTGGGGTCATGGCTGTTGATATGCTGGTGAGTATGCCATATGTATTAAAAACCGAAAAAGCAAATGTTTCAAAGGTGCTCAAAGGAGGTGCGCTGTAATGATAAAACTGGAAAGCGTCTCAAAGGCATTCGGAGAGCATATTCTTTTCCGTGGGGTGACTTTTGAGATAAAGGACGGAGATTTTGTTATCTTTTCCGGCGCAAGCGGATGCGGAAAGACCACAATGCTCAACATGATCGGCGGGATCGAGCCGTTAAGCGGAGGGAAGATAACAGTTGACGGCAGCGATATTTCCAAGAGAAAGGGCAAGCTTGAATACTTCCGTACAAAAGTCGGCTTTCTGTTTCAGAACTTTGCGCTGGTAGAGAATAAAACCGTGAAACAGAATTTACAGCTGGTGCGAAAGAAGAACCGCAGCGGAACAACTATTGAGCAGGCACTTGAAAAGGTGGGTCTTGCTGATAAGATAGATGCCAAAGTATATACCCTTTCCGGAGGAGAGCAGCAGCGAGTTGCCCTTGCAAGGCTTATGGTAAAAAAGTGTGATATAATCCTTGCCGATGAACCCACCGGGTCACTTGATAAGGCAAACGCCGAAAAGATAATGAGCATACTGAAAGAACTAAATGAAAACGAACACAAAACGGTAATAATGGTTACCCATGATGAAGAGCTTAAAAAGCAAGGAAAAACGCTGATAGAGTTATAGGATATTATCGTTTTGCATTGCCACAAAGAGGCTCATCACATTTGTTGTGAGAGCCTTTTTGGGGTGTTATTGACATACACCATGCAGTGGGATATAATGGAAGCAAATAATTCTGATGCTAAAAATGAAGAATCTGACGCATTGACATATGGTTTTGTTACATTCATAAGGATTCATTGGAATATTGAACGATTTGGATAAAGAGGTGTTAAAAGTTGGATGATGAATACAAGAAACCTTTGATTTTACTTATTGTAATGATTATAGCATTCATTATGATAATTGCTTTTAAACAAATGTTATCATTTTCTGACAAGTATAATATCAAAACAGATTGCAGTGATACGTTTTGTATAACTTATGATAGCTTTAAAGGAGAAAGTACAGTAACTTCCCCAAATTCAAATTTAAACTGGCATTGTGGTGGCAGAATAAATAAAGATGACTTCATTTTATTGGATAAAACAGATTCTGTAACGATCTACGAAGTAAACGGTTCTGTGATTTTTAACGACGGTAATGGATTTGAGAAATTCGGAAGTGAAAATATTGATGAGAAACCTGAGGTCGCCAATAGGGTAAAAGAAGTATTGTTGTCTGATTATTCGGTATATTCGTCAAATTTTGAATTATTTTTAAAAAGCAGAACATACAAACAAGAAGCCGATCAAATAATAGATTACATCAAACATGAAAAGCTTGATAAGCTATCTCAATATGGTCTTACCGAAGATGTGATAAATGACAGATATACGCTTAATCTAATAAAAGAATCAATAAATAACCTTTAAACCGAACAAAGAGGCTCATCACAGGTTGCTGTCATCAACAGCGCTGTGAGAGCCAACAACTGATCTGACAGTATTATTGAGGAGTAATTGTTATATCATCATACTTATACCCCAAACTTATCTTTTTCTTCCGAATCACTTTCAGCAGTTTCTTATCAACTTTCGGGTGCATTTTTCGCTGCCATTGGTCGGAAAACGGCTCGGTATTTAGTAAAACTAAACAAGTTTCAGCACACATATCTGTGCAAAAGGTAGAATAATAAAAAATCTTGTAATGTTTTCCCTCTTTGTTTTGTTATTAGTAGTGAGTAACGATGTTCGTTTCGGCTATTACACAGCAAAGGGGGTGTTTAATGTGAAAAAAATTGTAAGCATGGTCATTGTTTTTATTTTAATGCTGTCTGCACTTACAACAAATGTGTTTGCACAAGCACATGGTGAGGAGCACAATCGCTATCAATACACACGTTCCTGCAGATCTTCATTATCTATAAGCGGCAATACAGCAACCTGTGTCAGCATCGTAAAAGGATACAGCGGTGAAACCACAAAGATCGAAGTTACTCAGCGCTTTGAAAAATTGCTTTCAAGCGGCTGGTGGTACGGAACTCAAAGCTGGAATCAGACATACTACAACTGGTATGCGTTGTTTGAGAACACAAAATCAGTGAGCGAAAGCGGCACATATCAGGTAAGAACAATTGCCAAGGTGTACGCAGGATCAAACTATGAGACTGTTGAAGTTTGCAGCTCCAGCGTTTCAATTTAAGGAAATACTGTGCAAAGACCATTGATCCCGGCGTTTGGTTTGAACAGCTGAAAAACAATGGGGATTATAAAACCTGTTTGATATAGCTTATAAAAAGCATAGGGCAGCTGTTTGTATTGTGAAAAGTGCACTGACATATGCACCTCTTTAATACAATCCATAACATCTTTCAATTATATTCATAATACTTTCGATACATCAGTCTGCCCTATTGCTTTTTATATATATTGTAAAAGCCCGATAAGCTGAGGATACAAAACAAAAACAACGCCCCGCCGGAGTTAAGTATGGTACTCATATAGAAGTATTATAAACTTTCCTAAAACTCTTAATGATTTTTACCCCCCGATGGATAAAACCATCGGGGGGTAAAAATAGTTATGGTCAAGAAATGCAGTTAGGAAACAGTCCTTCACAATAAATGATGTTCCGCAAAACGTTTTATAAATCTTCTATATTGGTACCTACCTTATTCCGACAGGGCGTTAACTGGTTATCGCCGCTGTTATTTAATTTAGTCCGTTGTTCAGCAGCATATTATATTCGCTGTTGGCTGTTTCAGACTCTTTCTTTTCACGCCATCTGTCGATCTCGCTTTTGATCGCCAGCATCTCGTCAACGATCAGCTCCACCTTGTCCGGCTTTACATAGTCAAGATAAGCTATCATTCGCTCTATGCCTTTGGGACTGCCAATATGCTCGGCTATGATATCCCCAAGCTCTTTTGGATAGCCAAGAGCAGCCAGAGAGGATATGAGTCTTTGGTGACTCCGGCTCCAATTTGCCCTGTTGTCGTTTTCAAAAGTCATATCAGACCTCTCGCTTCCCGTGTTTGTTGAGCTTGTTGTTCAAAGCTCTCATAAGCACCGCCATGCCAAACTGCATAAGCACGATAACAGCAAAAATGATCATACCAACCGGATAGCCCCAATTCAGAAAGCCGTACCAGTCGTTTGTGTCGGGGAAGACCCCTTTGCCGTTTATAAGGATATTTGCTAAATAGCCTATACCATAAACAAGGGGCGGAAGCGCTGAGATGACGGCATATCTAAAGGGTATTTTTTCCTGTGTTTTCATAAGCAGAAACTCAAGCACTGCGGTAAGGGGCAGGATAAGATGAAACCAGAGATTTGAGTTCTCGTAAAGATTGAGATCCGGGTACATGGGTGCAAGAAAGGCTGCAACGATCAGAAAGGTCAGCCCAACAGATGAGGCTGCCATAAGTTTAAAGATCACCGGGAGTTTTTTGCCGAATATATCAAATATAAGCCACATGGAAGCAACTATCCCGCAAAACTCGTTTGAAAGCACGGTAAAGAATTTGAGGTTTTCAACGCCCGATGAGGACAGCCCCGTTCCGCTGCCGTGATGACTTACCATGATCGCAGTACCGATAAGGGCAAATGCAACTATAAGAATATTAAGTATCTTAACGATCACCCTGCGCTTATCTCTTTTTATAGTTTTTTCTTGTCCTTCCATCAGATCACTTCCTCTGAGCAAAGTACAGTCATTACCGCATGGCTATTTTTCAGCGCCGCTTTAGTGTAGTATATCACACATACAGAGCTTTTTCAAGTCGCTCACCGAGGGGATATTTGCCCCTTTGAGGCAGGACAAACTGATGTACTGGCTGAAAAGGTTACGTTTAAGGACAGGAATGCCGCTTTTTTTATCCTTCAAGCTGCTTTTTCACATAATCTTTGACGTTCTTCTCGCTGTCTTTAACAGAGCCGCCCCTTATGGAAAGCGCTTGGACTACATTTGCCTTTGGTTCAAGTTCTTTTATAGTTTTTATAGTCGATGAAAAACCGCTGCCTTCATGGGTGACAAAAACGTATATGTTTTTACCCGAAAGGTCGTATTTATCAAAGAATGAATAAACAGGCATAGGAAGATCCGTCCACCAGTTTGGGAAAACCAGCCAGATAGTATCACAGTCGCTCAGATCATCAAAGCTGCCTTTCAGCGAAGGTCTTTCCTTTGAGCTTTTTTCGTCCTTTGCCAGATCCACGGTTTCGTCATAATCTGCCGGATAGCTTTTGTCTGTAACGATCTCAAAAGATTTGCAATCAGCTTCCTCGGCTGCCCACTGTGCTATCATCTGGGCATTGCCTTTCAGCTCCCCGTCAGCACGGTTAAGGCTTGCGCTTGTAATTGCGTCGATATCATCGGCAAATTCGGTATTTCCAACTCTGCTGAAATATACCGCCGCAGATTTTTTCACAGGCACCGTCTTGACGCTTTCATCAGATCCTGATGAGTCACCGCATGATGCCAGAAGCAATGCGCTTATTGTAACAATTGTGAATACTTCCTTTTTTATTGCTTTCATTATTAAGCTCCTTTTTTACTCAGCAAGTTCGATCCTTACTTCATAGTCGCCTTCAAGGCTGCTTATTTCTTTCAAAGGACAGGTGATAACTCCGATATTAACCTGGTTCCCGTATTTCTCGGATAGGTCTTCGTCCTCAAACAAAATTGTAAAGTAAGGCGCATCTGTGGCATAATCAATATCTCCGTTGAGCCAGCCGTAGTGTTCCTCGCTTTTATTGTATGGCAGCTCCTGGGTAACTCCGCAGAAGTCGTGAGAGTATCTGTGCACCTTCTGGGTATACGGGAGCTTGGCAATAAGAGCCTTTGCTGTCTCGGAATCGTTGAGCACTCCGGGAATTACCTTGTCCCCAAAGTACATATTTATTTTTGTGCCGCCCTCCATCGGTTTTCTTGTGGGCATGGTTTTATCATTTGTCTGCATATCTGCACCATCCTTTGCTACCGAATGTCCGCTTGCAGCCGAAGAGCTGCTCACGTCTGATGATGAGCTTGACGAACCACAGCCGGCAAGGAGCATTGCGGCACTTATCAAAAACACGCTCAGCAGTTTGATCCTTTTCATATTGACCCTCCTTGTTTTTATAAACATAAACTTCTGTGCATCAGCGATAAAGGCAAATCGACCGATTTATGATATACTTTTATTTGCCTTACCCTGTGTCTGATATTATTATACAACATATCTTTCTATATTACAAATACTTATATCAAATACGCATTTATTTGATTTGGTAATATCAGATCACGGCACAGCCGTTACATGGCCTTTATATTCTACATACTTGCTTTCAGGATCTTGACTACCTCATCACGGTCAAGGACCTTATAGCCGCCGTTAAGGATAATGGTTGCATCTGCAATTCCCTCGATCATTTCCTCGGTAGCTCCAAGCTCGGATATCTTCATCACCAGACCAAGTTCCTTCATCCAGTTTTCCATTGCGTCCAGTCCCTGCTGTGCAAGCTGTTCATCGGTTTTTCCCTGTGACGGGATATCCCACACCTGGGTGGCAAATCTGGCAAACTTTTTAACACCGTATGGCATGATATAGCGGTAGTAGGGAAGGGAAACAGCTGCCAGAGTCATACCGTGGGTAGCATCGGTATATGCGCCTACTGCCTGACCCAGCATATGCACCATCCAGTCGGTGGACTTACCTCTGGAAATAAGGGTGTTGAGCGCCCAGGTCGCTGTCCACATTATATTGGAGCGTGCTTCATAATCCTGCGGATCTTTAACTGCGATACGGCTTGCATGGATAAGGCCTTTCATAAGTCCCTCGCTGATATAATCCGAGGTGTTGTCGTCTTGCCCGGAAAAATACTGCTCGCAGATATGATTCATAATATCATAGATCCCTGCCACCATCTGATATACAGGCAGAGTCATTGTATATTTAGGGTTAAGGATAGAGAATCTGGGCATAACGTTATCACCGAAAACATGGCCGATCTTCAGGTGCTGCTCATGATTTGTGATAACTGCGCCGCCGTTCATTTCCGAACCTGTCCCTGCCATTGTCAGCACACAGCCAACAGGGATGATATCGCACTGCGGCTCTTCAAAGCGGATATAGTATTTATCCCAGGGATCGTCATCACAGTTAACGGAAACAGAAACAGCCTTTGAATAATCGCAGACAGAGCCGCCGCCCACGGCAAGAATAAAATCGGAATTGTTTTCACGGGCGATCCTTACACCCTCTCTGAGCTTATCTGCCGTAGGGTTTGGCATAACGCCGGAAACCTCTGCTACGTTCTTTCCGCAGCCTTTAAGGATCTCCATTATCTCCTGGTAAAGACCGTTTTTCTTTATAGAGCCTCCTCCGTACACAACAAGTACGTTTTTGCCATAGTTTGCAAGCTCCTGTTTCAGAAAACCAAGTGATTCCTCCCCGAAATAAAGCTTTGTTGGATTGTGATAACTAAAATTACCAAGCATGACCATTCCTCCTTAATCGTAAATACTTTTTATTACCCTTGCCGGGCTTCCCACAGCGATCATGTCTGCGGGTATATCTTTTGTTACAACAGAGCCTGCCCCGATAACGGCATTGTCACCGATGGTCACTCCCGGAAGGATAACGCTTGAAGATCCTATCCAGACACCTTTGCCGATGTGAACGGGAGAGGGTATAAGGTTTCCTCGTTCATCAGGCAGCATACCGTGATTCAAAGTAGCTATAACGGTATTGTGACCGATAAGGGTGTTATCTCCGATAAAAATTCCTCCCTGATCCTGGAATTTACAGCCTGCGTTAATAAATACAGCCTTTCCCAGATGGATATTTTTCCCGCAGTCGGTATAAAAGGGCGGAAACAATCCGAACTTTTCGTCAAGCTTTTGTCCGATAAGCTGCTGCATCAGTCTGCCAAGCTCATCGGGCGGGTTATATTTGCCGTTGATCTGTGAAGTGATACGCAGAGCTTCCTGGCTCAGTTCATGCATTTTCAGATGTATTTCGCTGCCGCATTGAACAGGCAAGCCGCAGTTCATACGATCTATAAACTCTTCATTAGTCACTTTTGATTTTCTCCTTTTTTTATAGTTTGCAGCCCATTACCGACCGGAGCATATGAAAAATGGTCTTTGGACTATCGGTGTTGTTTGTGACTTTATTATATCACGGCCGCCAGTTAATTACAAATACCTATTTTGAATGTGCTGCTATTTATTTTGCGAATAGTTCCACCCTTTGTATTATCAAAATAGCAGTATTAGTTATATAGTATGACTGCTTTATGATGGCCGCATTCTTTGGAAGGTTTGTTGGCGCAAGAGTTGATTTTTATCCTGTGACGTGATATAATCATATGGGAAATGTTTTCTTTAGCTGTTGATTCAGTCGGAAAAAATCATAATGCTCCGGTGATCCGTGCAGGCAGACGGGGCAAAAAGGAAGAACGAAATGTCGTATGTTATTGATTTTCTTACGGGGATACTTGGATATGTGATGCGGGGATGCTATTGGCTCATAGGAAACTATGGCATGGCAATAATTCTGTTTACTCTGCTTACTAAGGTCCTGCTTTTCCCGCTTAGCATTCTTACACAGAAAAACTCCATCAAAATGGTGAAGCTTCAGCCAAAGCTTGATGAGCTTAAGATCAAATATATAGATAACAAGGATAAATATACCGATGAACAGGTAGCTCTTTATAAAAAGTATAAGTATAACCCGTTTCTGGATATTATCCCATTGCTGCTTCAGATACCAATTGTGCTGGGACTTGTGGGAGTTGTATACAAGCCACTTAGCTATGTGCTGTCCATAGGCAGCGAAACAGTCGATAAACTCAACAGCTGGCTGGTCAACACCCTTGGTGTTACCGATGCCGGGAGCACATATCAGATAACCATTGCCGAAAAGTTAAAGTCCGGATTATCCGCACCGGCAGGCGTCAACAGCGGTGATATAAGCAGTATAACCGGATTTGACATGACATTTTTGGGAATAGATCTTGGCAAAACGCCTTCTTTCAAGGGCGATTATATCCTGCTGCTGATACCCCTGCTTGCAGGGCTGAGCGCATGGCTTTTATGTTTTGCCCAGAACAAGCTTAATGTTCTTCAGCTGGCGCAGAACAAGCTCAACAAAATAATAACCACAGTGTTCATGGTGGCATTTTCCACATATTTTGCTTTTATAGTCCCCTGCGGAGTTGGACTTTACTGGATATTCGGTAATCTTTTCGCAATACCTCTTATGGTCGTGACAAATCTGGTCATACCCCCGAAGAAATATGTTGATTATGACAGGCTGCTGCGGATAAGGGAGCAAAAGAAGATAAAGCAGGAGGAATACAAAAAATACCACAAAAAAGAAAAGTCTGATTATAAGCGCTTTTTCTCGCAAAAGGATATGAAGCTGGTCTTTTATTCCGAATCCAAGGGCTTTTACAAATATTTCAAAGATATGATCGAATATGTATGCAAAAACTCTGAGATCGTAATACACTATGTGACCAGTGACCCGAAGGACGATATACTTAATGCCCCCGGGGATCAGATACAAAGCTACTACGTTGCATCAGACAGATATCTTATTCCGCTTTTCATGAAACTTGACTGCGATATGTGCGTGATGACAATGCCCGACCTTGAAAAATACCATATCAAAAGGTCACGTGTGAGGAAAGATATTGAGTATGTTTATACTTTCCATGGTATTGGAGGTCTTTCCACATACAGAAAAGGAGCTTTTGACTGGTTTGACACAATTTTCTGTCCCACTCCGGATCTGTATGAGGGGATACGAGCCTCTGAGAAGCTTTACGGCACACCTGAAAAGCTGATAGTACAGACAGGATACCCTCTTATAGACTCCATGATACATGACTATGGATCCATCAAGCACAGCAAGAACGAAACACCTCAGATAATGATAGCGCCCTCATGGCAGCCGGAAAACATTATAGAGCTTTGCGCTGAAAAACTCATTGACGAGCTTTCAAGGTGCAGCTACAAGGTGATACTGCGTCCTCACCCTCAGCAGGTAAGGCATGAGCCGGAGAGGTTTGAGGCTTTGAAGGAAAAATATGAGGGCATAAGCAATATAGAGATACAGACAGATTTCTCCGTTACAAACCCTGTTATGGAGTCTGATCTTCTGATCACAGACTGGTCGGATATAGCCTGGGAATACGCATTTGTAACTAAGCGTCCTGTTTTGTATATAGATACTCCGATGAAGATAATGAATCAGGAATATGAAAAGATCGGGATCGAGCCGGTAAATAAAACCCTCCGCACGTCTTTGGGCACCGTGGTCGGTCTTGATGAACTGGACAGCGTCTGCGAAACTGTGAAACAAATGCTTGAGCATACCAGTGAATACAGCAAACAGATAGAAAGCACTTTCAAAGAGCATATTTATAACATCGGCAGAAGTGCCGAACTCTGCGGGAGATATATTATCAAAAGACTTTCTAAGTGAGCAGTGTGTAAAGTTGGAAGGCTGCTGTGGTCTGTAAGGTGCGAATAAACTTTGCCTCTGCGGTTTTGTTGTGGACCGTGGAGGCATATTTACTGCATTTTCACATCATTTACATTTTCTTTTGGATATGCTATAATCAATGGCAGAAAAACTTTAAACGCTCGCAATGGAAAGGGGGATAACAGTGAACAAGGTCATGAAACTGATCAGGCGGGAGCCTATGCTTACAGTTTCAGCCGCAGCAGCCGCAGCGGCTGTATTTATTACGCCGCCAAGTCCTCGTCTGCTCAGGGATATAGACTGGCGCACGCTGGGTACCCTTTTGATGATGCTTTGCGTTCTTGAGGGATTCAAGCAGGAAAACGTACTTTACCCCCTGGTGCGTTTGTCGCTGAAAACAAAAAACATGGTGAAGCTTTCACTGTTTTACATATTCGGAGTATTCTTTTCCTCAATGTTTGTTACAAACGACGTATCACTTATGATCTTTGTTCCCCTGACAATTTTCACTTTCAGAGGCGGCGGCAAAGAGGAATATATCCTGCCGGTTATAACAATGGAGAATATAGCTGCGATACGTGGCTCTCTGCTCATGCCCTTCGGCAGTCCGCAAAATCTGTTTTTATTCAGCCGCTTTGGGATAAAGGCGGACAGATTTATACTTCATATGCTTCCTTTGTGCGCTGGATCTGCGGTGCTGCTTGTGATATTTGTGCTGGTGCTTTACCGCCGAAGGCTTCACGAACAGATAGACTTTGACCATTCTCAGCTGGACCTGCAGCCCGGGGGTAAACGTCTGGTGTACCTGGGACTTTTTGTGCTGGTCATATTGACTATTGTAAGCAGGACACAGCTGTGGTGGGCGGCTGTTATCATAGTTGTGGCTGTGATCGCAGCGGCGGACAGACGGCTGTTTTTGAAAGTGGATTATGTTTTGCTTTTTACATTTTTGTTTTTCTTTATATTTTCCTCTTCGGTCACAGCTAATCAGGGTATAGCAGATTTTCTGGGAAAAGCAGTTGCAGGGCGTGAATACTGGTGGGCTATCGGGTTGAGCCAGATAATTTCAAACGTTCCTGCCTCCATCGTTCTTTACCCTTTTTCACAAAGCAACGCAGGACTTATTTACGGGGCGGACACAGCAGGACTTTGTTCGCTTATCGGTTCGCTTGCATCGGTGATAAATTACCGTATATACGTACGTGAATACCCCGGACAGGGAAAAAGGTTCATCAAGGTGTTTACACTTATAAGCTGGGCGTTTTTTGCCATAGTTGTCATACCGGGACTTTTGTTGTCGGCATGGGAAATGTAGCGCACGGTGCTGCCTGAAATCGCTTTAATACGCAAAAGAACCATTATTAAAAAATAAAAGCCCCTATTCTCCTTGATTGGGAACATAGGGGCTTTGCCGTTTGCGGTACAGCGTAAAAACACCTGAGCAATTTATGCTCAGGTGCAAATGGGGGGGAAATATTAAGTATTTTTTGGAGAAGTTACTTTTATCTCTCTTTCTTTGTTCTGTAGTAATAATAACACATATCCACATTAAAATCAATAAACAATACTACTGTAAAATGTAGCATAAACTACATTTTGCATAAGATCTGTTGCTTTTTTTACACATTGATGTGAAATTGATGCTTTTTTAATCGCCCTTTATATTTACAATAACATATTCGGACTTGGTGCCGGTCTTGAATTTGATCTCCCAGTCGGAAATTCCGGAAGTGACAATAAAGTCCGTAGACTCTCGTCTTTCATAGCCGTAGGTTTTATCATTCATGCTCATAAGCACTCCCAGGTGGGTCACAGGGAAAAACTGTCCGCCGTGGGTGTGTCCGGACAGTACAAGATCTGTGGGAGAATCTGCTTCGGCTTTATAGTCGTTGGGCTCATGGTCAAGGACAATTATGTATTTGTCGGTGTCCACTCCCTTGAGCAGGTCATCCATGTCCTTGCGCTCTCCTCTTGATTTGTCCTTTCTGCCCACAACATAGAACCTGTTGTCAACAAGCTCATAGCTGTCTGCAAGAATATGTACCCCGTTATCTTTCAGGGATTTTTCCAGCTGCTGGGGGGTATAATCTTTATTTTTGTAATATCCCTCGTCGTGGTTGCCATAGCAATACCATACACCGTATTTCAGATCAAGCTTGCCTAAGGCATTGCAGGCGTCAATAAGATCCTGGCTTCTGGTGGAGTCGTCCACAAAGTCACCTGCGATCACCAGCATATCCGGAGACTGTTTTTCTATGGTCTTTAAGTGTTCTTCAAAACCCTTGCCGTCAAAGGTTGTGCCCATATGGCTGTCCGCTATCAGAGCTATCTTCAATGTGCCCACGTTTTTATCTGTGGTAAGCTCATAATCGGTCTGCCATACATTATGGCAAAGATACCAGCCCACGGAGAGATAAACCGCCGATGTTATCAGTGCAAGCCAGCCCTGATAGTTTATTTTGAATTCCTTTCCACGCACCTTGTTTATTATCCGTATCAAAAGGCCGAAGATCAGGAAAAAGATAACAACGTGCAAAAGTATCATAACAGCGTTCACCACAGAAATAGCAAGGGCTGCCACAGCAAAGCCTGCCGCTGTGACACCAAGGGAAATTATCCTTTTACGCCATTTGTTTTCCCCCGAAAGTTTTTTTATTGCTGAAAACCTGCCTATGCAAAGGGTAAGATATGCTATACCAAGGCACGCCGCAACGATCACCGAACCAAATATAAGTGCCCACATACCCATAATATATACCTCCTGTGATGAATGGCTGTTGATCATTGTTATCTTTGACTCTATTATACCACAAGGCGCAAAAAATTACAAATACTAATTATAAATATTCGCTTATTCATCCCAGGCATAACAGACAGGGGCAAGCAGGATATTTATCTGCGCTCTTTGTGAGCGCTTGATAAAAAGCTTGATTTTCAGGGGCTTTTGCTGTATAATAAACATCAGTAAGTTTAGGAGATGATAAAATGGTATATACTGTGACCTTCAACCCTGCGATAGATTATGTTGTATGCACGGGAGAAATAACCCCGGGTACAGTCAACCGCACCATTTCCGAGAAAATATACTTCGGGGGCAAGGGCATAAATGTTTCGCTTGTTCTCAAAGAGCTGGGGGTGGAATCGGCAGCGCTGGGCTTTGTTGCCGGATTTACCGGAAAAGCCATTGAACAGGGAGTTTTACGTGCAGGTGTAAAGACCGAATTTATCACCCTTAAAGAGGGCAACTCTCGTATAAATATAAAGATAAGATCTAATGAACAAACAGAAATAAACGGCCAGGGCCCCAACATTGATAAAAATGCTCTGGATATGCTTTTTAACAAGCTGGATAAGCTTCAAGATGGGGATATACTTATCCTTGCGGGAAGTATACCCGGCAGCCTTCCTTCGGATATTTACGAAAAGGTGCTTGAACGGCTCGGGGACAGAAACATCAAAGCGGTGGTAGATGCCACAAACGAGCTGCTGCTGAATGTGCTGAAATATAAACCTTTTTTAGTAAAGCCCAACGAGAAAGAGCTTGAAGAAATGCTGGGAGAGGATATGCACACCATGGAGGATATAGAAAAAGGGGCAAGAAAACTCCAAAGCATGGGTGCTCAGAACGTGCTGGTGTCAATGGCTGAAAAGGGTGCGCTGCTTATAGATGATACAGGGGCTGTGCACATCTGTCCGGCTTGCAAGGGCAAGGCTGTCAACTCTGTGGGTGCAGGGGATTCTATGGTCGCAGGATTCGTAGCAGGCTTTATGACCGGCGGCAGTGAATATGCCCTGAAGCTTGGAACGGCAGCAGGGGGAGCGACTGCATTTTCCGACGGGCTCGCCTGTGCAGGCGATATATATCAGCTATTAAAACAGCTGGGATGACTTTGACCATAATAAAACAGCTCGTGTCCCGGGGGACGGGAGCTGTTATTTATATGTTCCAAAATAAATGCAGATAATGAAATAATACTACAATTCAACTGCCGCTTGTAGCTAAAACTACCGGTTTTAAAAAAGATGTTGCTTATACTACATTTTGGCGAAAAATTGAATATTGAAATTTTAGCCGGCAGGTGTTATTATATAGACACAGAAAGAAAAACAAATGACAGGAGACAAACACAAAACACCTTTTACAAAAAACAATTAATAATTTCCCTCCCTTAAATTTACAGCAAAAACACAGCAAAACGCCCGTGCAGCAGTGCGGACGTTTTTTTGTTCAGTTTTAACACAGTACGCTGTTATTCTTTGAACATTGCCTCGCTGATCTCATAAACCTTTCTGCACTCCCGGGAGCCTTGAACTATTGAAATTGACGATTTTATGTGATATAATTATTATATAAATACAAATGGAAAAGGGGTCTTACAATGGAAAATTTTGTACGCAGGTTTACATATATAGTTGGTAAAACGCCTGACAAGATCGCTCTTGTTTGCGGCGATGACCGCCTTACATATCATCAGCTCGACGAGCTTAGCTCAAAAATAGCTGCAAGGCTGATACGAAACGGTGCCAAAAAGGAGAAAATATATCCTATTGTTCTTGACCGCAGCTGTATGTATATTGCTGCGATAATCGGTGTGCTTAAATCGGGTGCAGCATATTCGCCTTTGTCGGTGGGGTATCCTAAAGACAGAGTTGAGTATATCAAAAAAGACAGCGGTGCGGATCTTATAATCGACAAGGATTTTCTTGATGGCATCAATAATGAGCAGCTGCCGGATACTTTGCCCGAAATATCAATGCAGGACGCAGCTGTTGCCATATATACCTCGGGTTCAACGGGTAACCCAAAGGGTATAATCCACGACCATTATTCGTTTACAAGCACTATTGTCAGACAGCTCAAGGTAGGCTGCGGCGAAGACGATGTACAAATGAGCGTTACTCCGTTCAGTTTTGCCATATCTTCCTGCGATATACTGACGAGTCTATGGGCAGGCGCACAGATACATATTCTGACCGATGAACAAAGAAAAGACATTGCTTTCATAGATGAATATATTGATGCTCACGGAATAACATCATCTGTTATCAGTCCGCAGCTGCTTAAAAGACTGCCGGTAAGAAAAAGCACTCTGCGGATTATAAACAGCGGCGGAGAGCGTATAAGCGGTGTATACAGTCCATATGCTGCAATAAAAAATGCTTACGGATTGAGCGAGCTGCTTAGTATTGCGCTTAGCTTTGAGCTTGATAGGGCATACGACAATACTCCGATCGGAAAGCCGCTGGACGGCTATAAGGCATATATTGTGGATAAAAACGGCGAGCAGGTCCCTGACGGTGAGGAGGGTGAGCTTTGCATAAGCGGAACGATGGCAAGGGGATACATAAACCTGCCCGAGCTTACAGCAAAGGTTTTCACAGACAATCCTTTCAGTACCGATGACATGGACAAAAGGCTGCTTCATACAGGTGATATAGCTAAAAAAGACGAAAACGGAAATATCATCTATGTAAACCGCAAGGACTGGATGGTAAAGGTCAACGGTCAGCGTGTGGAGATGGGCGAGGTCGAGGTGGTCCTTTCAAAGATCGAGGGGATAGACAATGCCGTAGTGAAGAGCTTTACCGACGACAACGGACAGACTTATATATGCGGATACTATACGGCGCAGCAAAAGCTTTCTGATAAACAGATAAGAGGGAAGCTTGCAAAGTCGCTGCCATCGTATATGATACCTCGATTTATCGTTTGGGTCAAAGAGTTTGCGCTTACACCAAACGGAAAGCTGGACAGAAATGCTTTACAGGCTCCTAAGGCTGAGGACTTTGCCATAGAATATAAAGCTGCACAGACCGATGAGGAAAAACTTGTCTGCAAGGCTTTTGAAAAGCTGCTCGGACTGGAAAGAGTCGGCGTGGACGACGACTTTTTTGCCCTTGGCGGCGACTCTATAAAGAGCGTTATGCTTCAGGAACAGCTGTCGGGGTACAGCGTAACAGCTAAGCAGATATTTGAAAAGAGAACTCCGTGTGAAATTGCCAAGTGCCTTTCCAAAAAGGAAAGCATTGAGTTTGTGTATGAACAAAAGGATGCCTACCCGATGACGGATCCGCAGCTGGGGATCTATCTTGCAGGCATTCACGATCCCGGTAGTCTTGAGTACAACAACCCTGCAAGTATGTTTTTTGAAAAGGCTATGGGCATAGATGCTCACAAGCTTGCCGATGCTGTGAAACAAACAGCGGAGCTTTATCCGTTTATGAAGGTCTGCGCAAGGATCGTAGGCGGTGAGCCTTGTATCGTTCCTGTGAGAGATATGCAGACAGATGTCCCTGTTATCCGGACGCAGCAGACGGATATTGAGGGACTGTGCCATGAATTTGTAAAGCCCTTTGACCTTGAAAATGGTCCTCTGTTCAGATTTGCCGTGTACGAAACACCCCAGGGCGTGGTATTTTTCAGCGATATCCATCACCTTATAACAGACGGAACATCCGAGACGCTGTTTGTGAAAAATCTTGCTCTTATATACGGCGGCAAAGCGCCGCAAAAAGAGATCGTCAACAGCTTTATGCTCAGCACCTATGAGCAAAAGCTGAAACAAAGCAGTAAATTTGAAGAGTGCAAAAAGTTCTTTGACAATATGCTCGCAGGCATTGAAGTTGATTCCAATATAATCCCCGATGAGATAACCGATGCACCCGAAAAGAACGGCGGTATCATCAGATACGATATAGCTGACTACGCTGATGCTGCACAGATAGCGGCGTTCTGCAAAAAACTCGGGATCACTGAAAACACTTTGTTTCTCGGTGCGTTTTCATATGCTCTTGCCAAGCAGTCGGGTCAGGAGCTTGCTTTGCTGTGTACAGTTGAAAACGGCAGACACCTTCCGGAGCTGAAAAACACTTTCAGTATGCTTGTTCACACCCTGCCGATGTGCATAAAAACAGATGACGATGAAAAGGTAAGCAGCTATCTTTCAAGTGTGCAGGGCACCCTTTTTGAATGCCTGGATCACGACCTTGTTTCCATAGTTCAGCTTGCGGGAGAGTATAACGTGAACTCGGATATACTTTTCGTTTATCAAGGCGAAATGTTCTCGGGTGTTGACTTTTGCGGAAAAACAATAACACGCCGTATGCACAAAACAGGTGACGCTATGGCAAAGCTGTCACTTGATGTTTTCAAGCAGGAGGGCAGCTACACGCTGTCTTTTGAATACAGAAAGGATCTATACCTAAAGCAGACGATAGAAAATTTTGCACATATGTACATAAATATCGTCAAGGGCTTGACCGAATGTGACAGGCTGTGTGATATAGCGCTGTGCGGTGAGCGTGAAAGAGAGTTTTACCGCAGGGTGAACGATAACGAGGTCGTATTTGACCGCAGCCTTACCCTTGTAGACCTTTTCAGAAAACAGGTCAAAGCGCACCCCGATAATACCGCTGTATGCTTTAAGGACAAGAGCCTTACCTACTTACAGCTTGACCGATACAGTGAAAACCTTGCAAGGCTGCTTGCAAGAAATGGTGTAAAAAAAGAGCAGCCTGTGGGTATAATGGTAAAGCGCTGTGAGCTGTTCCCGATATGCACTCTTGGCGTGTTGAAGGCAGGCGGCGCTTGTCAGCCCCTTGACAGCAACTATCCTCAGGACAGGCTTGAATTCATGCTTGAGGATTCAAAGGCACAGGTGGTGATCGCTGACGACGAGCTTGCAGGACTTATACCGAATTACAAAGGCACGATCATATCCGCCGGCAGTATTTACGACTTGCCGGAGGATAACGATACCGTCCTTGATGAGCCTGATGCACACACGCTTTTTGCGCTTATCTATACATCGGGTTCAACAGGCAAGCCAAAGGGCTGTATGCTTGAACACGCCAACCTTGTGAATTTCTGCATATCCTTCTGTGAGCGCTTCGGTGTGAGCGACAAGGACAGATTCGCCGCATATGGTGCATTTGGATTTGATGCCTCCATGCAGGATCTGTATCCTGCGCTTACAAGCGGTGCAGCTGTGTATATCGTCCCCGAGGAAACAAGGCTTGACCTTGTGGGGCTGAACGAATTTGTAATCTCAAATAAGATAACGATGATGGACTGTACCACTCAGCTTGGCAGACAGTACATCACATCATATCCACAAAGTCCGTATATGAGGGTGTTCACCGTTGGCGGCGAAAAGCTCGTACCATGTGAGCCGCCTCAGTTTGATCTTGTCAACACCTACGGCCCTACCGAGTGTACGATATATGTCAGCGATTACAAGGTGGACAGGCAGTATGAGAGCGTTCCTATCGGAAAGAGCTTTGGCAACTGCGATATTTATATCCTTGACAAGTGCAGGCGGCTTCTGCCTCCGGGTGCTGTGGGTGAGCTTGTTATTTCCGGCTTGCCTGTGAGCAGGGGGTATCTTGGGCGTGATGAACTGACCAAGGAAAAGTTTATCGACAATAATATTTTCACTGTGGGCGGATATGAAAAAATGTACCTCACAGGTGATGTCTGCCGTTATCTTTCAGATGGGAATATCCAGTTCGTGGGAAGGCGTGACGAGCAGGTAAAGATAAGAGGATTTCGTATAGAGCTGACGGAAATAGAAAGACGCATAAGAGAATATAGCGGTATAACCGATGCAAGTGTTATCGCTGTGGATCTTCCCGGGGGCGGCAAAGCTGTTTGTGCCTATGTGGTATCACAAAGCAAGGTGGATATTTCCGCCCTTGGAAGGTTTATCTCTGAGGAGCTTCCCAGCTATATGGTGCCCTCTGTCACAATGCAGATCGACGCAATACCTGTTACACCAAACGGAAAAGTGGATAAGAAAAAGCTGCCAAAGCCGGCTGTTCAGAGCGGTGAAAAAGCGGAGTCAAGGCAGCTGAACTCCCTTGAAAAGGCGCTGTGCGGCATGGTAGGCGATATAACGGGATTTGAATGCTTTAGCGTGAGCGAAAGCCTTATCTCGCTGGGGCTTACCTCCCTGACAACAATAACGCTCGCAGCTGAGCTTTATGATAAATACGGCTTGAAGGTCAGCGTTACCGAGCTTATGGACGAGGGCTGTACGCTGATGACCCTGGAGGAGCTTATAATAGACAGCCTTATCGGTTCCGGCAAAGACAGCAGCGGGGATGCGAAGAAAAAGCCTCTTGACAGTGCTCCGCTTTGTGCACAGCAGATGGGCGTATACATCGACAGCATGAAACGCCCCGATTCGCTGATCTACAACATTCCCATAAGCTATACCTTTGCGAAAAACACCGACGCTGCAAAGCTGAAAAGCTCACTTGAAAAGCTGATAGATGCAACACCTGTATTGTGGTCGAGAATAAATCTTGAAGAAACAGAATATATCCAGTCGCCTATACCCGGTTTTAAGGCTGATGTACAGATCGCCGATCTTGAAGATGATGAGCTTGCACAGTATATGACAGCCTTTGTAAAGCCATTCAGCCTTAACAAGGGACCGCTTTTCAGAGCAGAGATCATTAGAACAGAAAACCGTGTTGTGCTGTTGTTTGATGTTCACCATATCATTATGGACGGCATATCGCTTTCCATATTCATGCGTAAGCTCGCCGATATTTATGAAAACGGCACCGAGCCTGTAACAGACCTCTCGTACTATGAGTATATCGCTGAGCAGATACAGATGGAAAAAAGTGAAAAAGGCAAAATGGCAAAGCAGTACTATAAAGCGCTGTTTGAGGATTATGAAAATGCAAGCGACATCACGCCGGACCTCAATTCCGACGCAGAGCTGGGAAGCCTCGGCGAAGCAACATGCCTTGTTGACAGAGCAGATGCAGAGAGCTTCTGCCGTGAAAACTCGGTAACACCGGCAGCACTTTTCCTTGCTGCTTCGCAATATGCAGTCAGCCGGTTTACAGGCGACAGGCAGGTGTATATGTCGATGATATCCGGAGTCAGAGAGGATGTAAAGTATTTTGACTCGGTAGGTATGTTCGTAAATGTTCTTCCGGTGCACGCAGCAATAGATACACAGAGATCTGCACTTCAGTTCGTTGACGATACAGCAGCTGCTATCACAGCAGCACAGAGAAA
Organism: uncultured Eubacteriales bacterium; assembly: GCA_900319075.1. Classification (GTDB taxonomy): domain Bacteria; phylum Bacillota; class Clostridia; order Oscillospirales; family Ruminococcaceae; genus Hominimerdicola. The sequence goes on along the minus strand of ONMZ01000020.1, from coordinate 11,738 downwards.
CAGCGCTTATCCGTTTATAAAGCTGTTTGATAAGTATGGATTTGCTTCAAAGATAAACTATGCCTGTCAGCTGGGCGTGAATGAAAAGATAGTCGTCGGGGGCGAAGCTGTTTGTGAGCAGGTGATACTTCCCCCTGCGCCAAAGTTCAGCCTGTCTGTTCATATCGAAGAAAGCGGCAGCGATAAGATTGCTGTGAAGGTTCAGTATAACACCGCTTTGTACAGCGAAAAGCTGGCAAATATGATATCCGGTGCAATAGCCCGGACGGCTTTGAATATCATCGCACAGCCTTCACAAAAACTGTGCAGTATCAGCATGATAACCGGCGAAGAAAAAAAACGTCTTGCACAATTCTCCTGCACGGGTAAAAGAGAGATACCTATAAGGCTGTTTCACAAGCTGTTTGAAGCTCAGGCACAAAAGCACCCCGAAAAGACTGCGCTCATCGCCTGTGATGCAAGCTACACCTATGCACAGCTTGACAGGGTCATCAACGCAGCAGCCAACGGACTTGCACAGCTTGGAGTCAGGTGCGGCGACAGAGTAGCTATACTTCTGCCAAGGACCAGCAGACAGATAATCGCTATGTATGCCGTGCTCAAAGCAGGCGGTGCATATATACCGTGTGACACGCAGTATCCGCAGGAGCGTATTGAATATATCCTTGAAAACAGCGGTGCAAAATATATAATCACCGATTCACCTAAGGGATATGAAAACGAGATAAACATAGAGCGGCTCGTTGAGTGTACAAACACTCAGACCCCTGACAGCGGCGTAACGCCTGAGGACACAGCTTATCTTATATATACATCAGGTTCAACTGGCAGACCAAAGGGTGTTGCGGTAAGTCACGGCTCAATCGCAAATTATCTTATGCCTTATGAAGAAAATATACATATAAATGCAATGGCAAATGAGGGGAGCGTTTACGTTTCCGTAACAACGGTATCGTTCGATATGTCTCTCAAGGAAACTGCCGCAGCGCTTTGCAACGGACTTACACTTGTGCTTGCAGACGAAGCACAGACAAGGGACCCGCAGCTTTTGTGCGCTCTGTTTGAAAAAACGCACGCAGATGTTTTCAACGCCACTCCCTCAAGGCTTGAACAGTATATGATGCTTGACAGCTTTAAAAAGGCGCTTGCAAACTGCCGTGTCATAATGTGCGGCGGAGAGAAGTATTCGCCAAAGCTGCTCAGCGAGCTAAGATCGGTCACAAAGGCAAGGATATTCAACACCTACGGCCCGACGGAGATAACCGTTTCCTGTAATGCAAAGGAGCTTACCGATCAAAGTGAGATATGCGTAGGAAAGCCGCTGCTGAACGTGAACGAGTACATCGTCGATCAGGACGGCAACCTGCTGCCGCCCGGTGCGGTAGGAGAGCTGTATGTCGGCGGTGCCGGCGTGGCAAAGGGCTATCTGAATGCTCCCGAGCTTACTGCAAAGAGCTTTGCGGAATTTGGCGGCGAAAGGATCTATAAAACCGGCGACCGTGCCCGCTGGACAGACGGCGGCGACATAGTGATCCTGGGAAGGAACGACGATCAGGTCAAGCTCAGAGGACTGCGAATAGAGCTTGGCGAGGTGGAAAAATCCATACTGTCGCTTGAAGGCGTAAAGCAGGCGGTGGCGATCATAGGTAAGATCAACTCGGCAGAGCATCTTTGTGCATACTATTGTGCAGACAGCAGCGTAACACCACAGATCCTTCGTGAGCACATCTCAAAGAGACTTGCCGCATATATGATACCTTCCTGCCTGATAAGAATGGACTCCATGCCCCAGACGCCCAACGGGAAGACCGATGTTCGGTCTCTTCCCAAGCCGTACCTTTCATTTACCTCCGAAATAAGCGAGCCTGAAAATGAAACGGAAAAGCTGCTGTGTGATATATTCGCACAGGTCCTTGGAACAGACAAGGTTGGAGCAGACAGCAGTTTCTTTGATCTGGGAGGGACCTCTCTGACTGCAACGAGTGTGCTTATAATGGCAAATGATAAAGGTCTTGAAATATCCTACACCGATATATTTGCCTTGAAAACTCCCCGTGCTCTTGCAAGAAAAGCTGCCGGCATACAAAACATTGATGACAGGATATCAGGCTTTGACCACAGCGCATTTGATGATATCCTCAAGGCAAACGTTTTTGATGACAGTTCAAAGGGGAAAAATGATGTAGGCAATCTTCTGCTGACGGGTGCAACGGGATTTCTTGGGATACACATACTCAAGCGCTTTCTTGAAAACAGCGATGCAAAGGTGTGGTGTCTTGTCAGAGGCAGGGATAACTCTGCCCAGGGCAAGCTGAAACGAATGCTTTACTACTACTTTGAGAATGATTATTCCGAGCTGTTCGGCAAAAGGATATTTGTTATCAACGCAAGTGTTACATCTACCGACTGGTTTGCACAGCTAGACGGATGCAGGATTGATACGGTCATAAACTGTGCGGCACTTGTCAAGCATTTCTCGGACACCGACGACATCGAGCGTGTCAACACAGGCGGAGTAAGAAATCTTATCGAGCTTTGCAAAAAGCACGGCAGTATGCTTGTTCAGGTGTCAACAGGCAGCGTTGCAGGCGACAGAGTCAACGGCTATCCCGGGAAGGACAAATGCCTTGACGAGCGCAGCTTCTATTTCGGGCAGACCATAGATAACGATTATGTGAAAAGTAAATTCCTTGCTGAAGGATACGTTCTGGAGGCGATAAAGGACGGACTGAGAGCCAAGATAATGCGTGTGGGCAATCTCGCACCCAGATCCAGCGACGGAGAGTTCCAGATAAACTTCGTTTCCAACGGCTTTATGGGCAGGCTGAGAGCATATCTCGTTATCGGCGCATATCCGTATTCGATGATGGGCTATCCTGTCGAGCTTGCGCCGATAGATGAAACGTCAGATGCGATATTAAGGCTGTGTACGACCGAGGATAAATGCTGTATATTCCACCCGTTCAACAATCATTATATCCCGCTGGGCGATATAATATTGAGAATGAAACAAATGGGACTTGATATAAAGCTGTGCGATGATGAGGAATTTGAACGGTGCGTCAAGGCTGTACAGGGCGATAAGAAAAAGGCTGCGCTGCTCACGGCGCTTCTTGCTTATGAGACTATGGACAGCAGCAAAAAGGTAGAGATGATACGCACGGAAAATGATTATACCACACAGTGCCTGTACCGCCTGGGCTTCAACTGGTCTATGACGGCGGATAATTATATCTCAGCATTTTTGAAAGCTCTGATAGGACTTGGGTTCTTCAGAACGGAGGAATAGTACATGGAGACATTAAAAAGAAACTCAGCGCTTCTGGGAAAAAAATTCAACGAATATCTTTTGCCCACAATACTCAGCGCCATGTCTATCCTTCTGGCATCATTTGTGGACGGCATAATCGTTTCAAAGCTCATAGACCCCGATGCACTTTCGGCGGTAAACCTTGCAGAACCTGTTATACTGTTTTTTCAGGCGCTGTTCTTTCTTTTTGGCATAGGCGGTCTGATAAGCATTTCAAGGGCGCTTGGAGAAAGAGACAGGGGCAAGGCGAACTCCCTTTTCACCCTTGCCATAATGGGTGCACTTATTGTGTCACTTGCCGTTACGGTGTTCGGTACGCTTTTTAAAGACGGTATCGTATCGCTGATATGCAACGAACAAAAGCTGACACAAATGGTCAGCGAGTATGTTTCATACAGCATCTACGGAAGCTCGCTCATCATAATCGTCCCCACATTTGTTTTTATTATGCGGGTAGACGGTATGCCAAAGTTCTCATCTGCGATCCTGATCGTTTCAAATGCAGTAAATCTTATAATGGATATTGTCTATATAAGGGTTTTTGATATGGGGATAAAGGGTGCCGCACTTGCAACGGTGACAGGGTACGCTGTGGGATCGCTCATGGTGCTTTATTATCTTTGTATCTATAAAAAGCGCACCCTCAGATTTATAAAGCTTGGTGCAAGCGAGCTGAAGAATATTGCGGAGCTTTGTACAAGCGGAATATCCTCTGTGCTCAACACACTGCTTTTGTTCATAAAGGCGATAATGCTCAACAGAATAGTTATAAATGCAGGCGGAGCAGATGCCATATCGGCTTTCTCGGTTTGTAATTTCCTGCTCACGTTCATATCGATGTTTGTGTCGGGCGGAGCGGATACTATGACACCCATAGTAAGTATGCTCAGCGGCGAAAAGGATAATAAGGGCATAGGCATCATACTGAAAAAGACATTTGCGTTTGTGCTGTGCTGCTGCGCTGCGATCATTGGGATAATATGCTTGTTCCCACAAGCCATACTTGCCATATTCTCGGTAAAGTCGGAAAGCAAGCTTGCCATTGGTGTGCCTGCTGTGAGGATATTCTCGCTGAGCCTTATCGGAATGGGTATAAGCTATATTATGATGAATTACTTTCAGTCGGTAAAGCACAAGGCGATGTCTGTAATGATAACGCTGCTGCGGGGGATAGTTCTGACCGTTCCGCTGGCATATGCAATGTCAAAGCTCTTCGGCGTTACGGGTATTTGGTGGTCGATAGTTGTTTCGGAAATGCTGACAGCGGCAGCGGCGTTTGCTGTAAGCTTTATGATCTTGCGTACAAAAAAAGATAAATACATCAGCGTATTTCTCTTTGAGAGATCTGCAGATAACAGCGCAGTGTTTGATGTCAGCCTTGAGGCAAAAAAGGCTGATGCAGTCAGCGTTTCTGAAAGCATCTGCACATTCTGCCTTGAAAACTCGGTAGACGAGCAAAAGGCAAAGTATGCAGGTTTGCTTGCAGAAGAAATGGTCGAGCACATTCGCCGTTTCAATACCGAAAAAGTCCCGCAGATAGACCTGTTTTGCAAGGTGCTTGACGACAGGGTGATACTTTCCGTGCGTGATAACGGCGCAATATTTGACCCTTCAAATGTGGATGAGGACACACAGGAATTTTCAAATCTTAAAATGATCGACAGCGTGGCTGACAAGGTTGAATATACAAGAGTCATAGGGCTTAACAATATGCTTGTTGAATTGGGAAGGTGATAAGAATGCTTAATTTTTACTGGTACAATTTTTCATCGGAGCTGTCTGCACAGCAGATAGAGCAGCAGATAAACGATATTTGTGAGCGTACTAAACAGTACGAACGAATGGAGGAGATCATGCTGTTTGTCTGCGTGCCGACTATGTCGCTTGAAGCTGTGTGCAGAAGCGTTGAGGACAAAGAGCTTGTGAAAATATGCTCACAGTGTTTTTGTGCAGGAAAGATAACGGGTATGCCCTCGCCCCATACGCTCAAAGCCATAGGTGCACACGCAGGTATGACAGGACTTGCCGACAGAAGATACCTGCTCGGCGAAACAGACGAGATGTGCCGTGACGGCGTATATGAGCTGCTGACGCTGGGAATGAAGGGACTGCTGTGCGTTGGCGAAAATATGCAGATGAAGCGCAGCGGCACCGCAAAGCAGGTCATTACACAACAGGTAAGCACAGGTCTTTCAAAAGTCCCTGCCGATGCGGTCTATCGTATGGGCATAATGTACCGCCCCTTGTGGGAGTTTGAGGGAAAGGAAACTGACCTTGACTATGCTCTTGAAATGATACAAACCATAAAGCAGGTTTCAATGCAGACTCTGCCACAGCTGCCCGAACCGCTGCCTGTTTTCTACGGGGGAGAGATCTCGCCCCAGCAGCTGACGCAGCTGCTGAAAAAACAGGTCATCGACGGCGTGTTCGTTGACGGCGACAAAATGACATCTGATGGATTTATCAATTTGATAGACACTGTTCAGGCTGCTTTTTAACTATTAGACTATTATTTCTTTGTCCACGGTGATGAGTCCGAAAAAGACCGTGTCACGCCTGAGCAATGGCTGACAGTGCGAGGCTTTCTGAGCGGACTTGATGTTTCCGGCTTCGGGTCGGGGAAGTATGAGGACAAGTATTATCTCCGCCGTAATTTCAACGACGGCATCAACAAAAACTCAGAGATAAACAAAAAGCTTGCAGAGCAGATCAGAGAATACATACGCAAAAACATTTTATAACCATAACAGGAACTATTGCCGGGCAGATACGCCCGGCTCTTTTGATTTTGGAAAGAGGGAAAAATGACAGATATGAAGCACCGTCAGATGTGGGGCAAAAAGCTTCAAAAAGCCCCGGGAATTGCCCGTAATAATTGACTTTTATTTTAAGCTGTGGTATAATACAAACAAATTAACTTTCAAGGCTAAAATTCAGGATCTTATCTGTTACCCCATGATAAAACCCGATCTTGCTGTATTGAAGCGTACAAGTCTTAAAGACGTTTCGGCTGAGGAATTTGCGAAGAGATGCGGTGCGCCGGACTGCAGGGTTGATGATACCGGTCGGTTTCATTTCTGAGGACGTAAGCGTTACCTCATCAGCCGCTTTCGCAGTCTCCGCCTATATGGAAAAGCCCGGTGAGAACCGGTGTTATCTGACTACAATGAGTTTTGACCGAAGTGCATTTTCGATCAAACGACCAACACAATGAAAGGGAATATGATATGAATACTCTGGCTGATCGACTGCTTATGGAAATTTTGCTCGTTTCAGCGATCCTGATGGCTATTTTGCTTGCCAACAATATTTTCCTTTACAAACAAAAAGTCAAAGATTATATCTCTCTTATGTTGATCTTCGGCATAGCAAAGTGTGCTTTTGAGACTCTTTGGACGCTGTTTGACGGGCAGGATGTACCTATCGCTTTGAAATATATATCCACAGGCGGATACTGCATCGCATTTGTTTTCTTTTCAATTTACCTCAACAGGTATCTGATGGAACGCTTCGGCGTAAAGATGAAAAGAAAATGGATATTGCTATATTACGGCACACCTGTTGCGGTCATCACCTTGCTCAGCATCACTACCCCCTGGACACGTCTGCTGTTCTGGGTGAATGAGGACGGAGTCATTGAAAGTATGGTGCTGTTCGAGAGCCTATTTCAGGGTGTGGTGTATTTTTACGCTTTTTCTCCTCTGCTTATTGCGATCTATTTTCTCACGCTGGGAAAGAAAAAAAGACCTGCCGGAGGGGAGATCCCCACGAGCGTGTTCGTTTTCGGCGCCATTGCACCTATCATTTACTGGATCCAGATATTGATCCTTGGCGAAGGTGCGGATATGTATATTGAAACATCCTTGCCTACCTCTCTTGCGCTTGTCTATCTTGTAACCAACCTCAGCACTCACGCCGTCCTTGATACGAAGGCGCATATAGAGGCGGTCGAGACCGATCTGCGTATCGCATCAAAGATCCAGGCGGATGCACTGCCTCCCGCTGCACCGGATTTTGAAGGTTTCCCACAGATCATCCTGCGAGGCAGTATGAATACCGCAAAAGAAGTGGGCGGCGATTTCTATGACTATTTTCCCATTGACGAAAACCATTTATGTTTTCTGATCGCCGATGTATCCGGCAAGGGAACCCCGGCTGCACTCTTTATGATGAAGTCCAAGACTATGATTAAGGACTACACTCTTACAAAAGACACCACGTCGGAAATATTCAACGCCGTCAACGCACGACTGTGCGAGAACAACGATGAGGCAATGTTCGCCACAGCGTGGATCGGAATTCTCGACACCCGAACTATGACGCTTCAATACACAAACGCAGGTCATAATTACCCTGTTTTGCAGCGTAAAGGTAAGCCGTGCGAGCTGATAGAAAGTGTACACGGACTCTTCCTTGGAGGAATGGATTTTACGAGATATAAGCAGGCTGAGATCACACTCGAACCGGGCGACCGCTTGCTTTTGTACACCGATGGCGTCACGGAAGCGCACGACTGTGAGAATGCGCTCTACGGCACCCAGCGATTGAAAAAAATACTGGATAGCACCAGGGACGAGCCGGGTGAAAAGGCACTTGAGAATATCCTTGCCGATATCAGAGTTTTTGCTGACAAAGTCCCGCAGTTTGACGATATAACGATGGTCGTACTGACCATCAAATAATAAATGAACAGGAGTATTTGCTATGACACTTACCAAAGAAAAAAGCGGAAATGAACTGACTGTCCGCCTGTCAGGCGAACTCAACACGCTGAGCGCACCTGAGCTGTCCGCACTTGTTGACAGCGAGCTTGACGGCGTGCAGACACTCACACTTGATTTTGCCCAGTGCGACTATGTTTCCTCTGCCGGACTTCGCATACTTCTTGCAGCGTTCAAGAAGATGAAGGGGGCAAAGGGCACGATGAAACTTATCAACGTCGGTCAGAACTTTTCGGAGGTACTGCAAAACACCGGCCTTGATGCCGTGTTCGATATACAGTGACCGCAGATCATCACTTCCGATCGGAGAACACAATGGCATAACAACAAGAATTGAGGATCCACAGCAGCATATCACAAAAAGGCAGGTTCATCATTATGAATGGGTTTTGCGAACGAAAATTCCGATCAATGCTTTTGTCGGGTATTTTTACAAAAGCGGTCATGTACATAATGCTTCTTTGCGATAGCATCATCGCAGGTTATTTTGTCGGCAAATCAGGAGTTGCGGCGATCAATGCGATCACACCCATAACCGGGATAGTGACCTTTTTCGGAGATCTTTGTTCCACCGGAGTGGGAATAGTTTTTACAAGAGAAGTCGGGGCGATGAGAAAGAAACGTGCCGACGAGATATTCGGTCAGGGACTGATCGTCAGTCTTTCGATCGGACTGTTATCTGCACTTGCTATCTTTCTGATGCAGGACGTTTATTTCAGCATCAACGGTGTCTCGGGGGAGATCCGTGAGCAAGCGCTGAAATACTATATGCTCACTCCGCTCAACGCTTTGCTGACGATCGTTATTTTCTATCTCGAACAGATGGTCTACAGCGACGGAGATGAATTGTGCAACAATATCTGCTACGTTTTCCAGATCGGCGGAAACATTGTGTGCTCTGTCATTCTTGCAAAGTTTATGGGTATGACGGGTATAATCCTCGGCTCGATAATCGGAAACACACTCGGTATTTTCGCCTGTATCTGGCACTTTTTCCGCAAGGGGAACACTCTGCGTTTTGTGTGGCATCTTTCGTTTAAGGATTTCCTTATGACGTCGAGGTACAGCATAGTTGATTCCTCGGTCTATCTGTGCTGGGCGCTTATGGACTACGTTCTTATCGGATTTGTGTCAAAGAATTACGGTGATACAGGGCTTATCACTCTCGCCGTAGTCGTCAGTCTGATCGAATTCGGTGTGGTGCTGGACGGCGTCGGAATGGCGATGCAGCCGCTTATCGGTACATATTTCGGAGAAAAGAACCCATGCCTTATCAAAAGAGTGATGAAGTCCGCAGCGAAAGCGGCGGTGATCCAGGGTGTGGCAGCAACTGTGCTGATCTGTATTTTTGCAAAACAGTTCTGCGCTCTTTTCGGAATCACGGACGGGGCAGCTCTTGCACCGTCAATGACTGCTATACGGATCGTGTCCCTGGGATTTACCTTTGTCAGCACAGTCTCCCTTATGACCTCCTACTATATGCTGATTGACCGTATCAAAATGGCAACTTGCTTTGCCTGCCTGCAAAACGGTGCACTGTATATGGGACTTCCTATCCTTGGGGGGTTGATCTTCGGTTTGAAAGGTATGTGGGTCGGATTTGTCATTTCACCGCTTCTGACGCTGATAATTGCGCTGATTTTTGTATATCTGCGCTTTGGAAAAGAAAATTTCCCTTTTATTCTGAATGATATGGGATCCGAGATCGTTGTGATGGACGACAAGCTGACTGCCGAAAGCGCGGGCAAGCTCTCAAGGCAAGTGACGGACGCTTTGCTCTCCCACGGCTATCACAAGCAGGAAGCGCTGCGTGCTTCGCTTTTTGTTGAAGAGATAGGCCTGACCGTTTTGGAAAAGAACAAACAGGCTAAAAAGTCTGTTCTGATAGAGATTTCCCTTTTCTTTGAAGACGACTCTGTCCTTATTATCGAGCGTGACTCGGGAAAGCTGTTTGATATCACCGATCCCGATCTTCATATAGACGGCTTGAGCAGCCTGATAATCAGCGGACTGATGGAATCGCAGAAGGAAAAAGCGTACCTTGTGACCACAGGCTATAACCGTAACATTATACGTTTCCGGCGTGAAGAAACAGTTGATGCGAAGACGTTATAATGTATATTACCATTTATGCTTTTGGGACCGGCAGATTAAAGGCATGACTTTTTGAAGTTGTTGAGAAGATCAGTGAAGTAATAATCGGAGGGATACCAATGGCTAAACATTACTACGACCCCATGCTGTGTTCGTGCTCGCCGGAAAATCCCATGACAATGGGCGTTACAGCGGTGCTTACCGAGGATATAGACGGAGAACTGCTGAAAGAAGCTGCAGAGGAGCTTCGTGAGCGTTTTGCGTATTTTTATGTTAGAGCGAAGATCGAGGATAACGATATCGTTGTTGTATCCAATCCGCTGCCTATGACCGTGCGAAATACCTGGGCACCGATAGAGCTTGCGTCAAAAGAAGCTAACTATCACCTTGCAGCGATCAAATATGAGGGAAACCGGATCTGCCTTGAAATGAATCATGCTTTGTCTGACGGTGCAGGTGTATCGCCTTTTTTTAAGAGCCTGCTATTTGTGTATCTTTCCAAGAAAACAGGAGTATCTTTTTCTGCTCAGGGTTTTCGTCTGCCCGGAAGCGAGGCACCCTTATCTGAAACAGGTGATCCTTTTGCAGCTGTTGATACCGACAACGTACAAGGACCGTTTTATAAGAAAGAACCAACTGCGGATTTTTACCGTCTGCCGTCACGAACCGGCGAAGCGGATCATATCTATTACCTTAAAATGCCTGTGAGCGCTGTAATGAAGTATTGCAAGGAAAACGACGGAAGCCCGAACGTGCTTATGGCGGTGCTCATCGCAAGGGCAATAAGACGTGTTGATCCCATAAGTGAAAAACCCGTCACCGTGTCCGTAGCGATAGACCATAAAGCCATGCTTGGCAATTCCGAGAATTACAGAATGTTTGCCAATGCCTACGAGCTTGATTTCCCGAAAAAACGTCAGCTTGATGACATTATGAAGTTGTGTACCATGACAAGAGGTCAGCTTATGCTCCAGGCACAGCCTGAAAACTCAGCGTGGTATATAAAAACAAGAAAAATGGGCTTTGAAAAAATGAAGGCGATGCCGCTGCAAATGAAACTGGATATTCTTCCCAAAGCTGCATCAGCAAGCCGCTGGACTGCATCAGTTTCCTATGTGAACAGCCGCAGCTTCGGTCCTCTCGACCCATATATCAAAGAGCTTTACAACCTTGCGGAAGTGCGCTCGATTGATGTTGTGTGCGAGATCGCCTGCATAAATAACAGCTTCTTTGTTGCCTTAGCTCAGTGCAATTCTTCAAGGGAACTTTTTGAAGCACTGCTTTGCGAGCTTGAACAAGCCAGCATTCCATTTGAGATCATGAGGGATGAGGAGTATCACCTGTGCGGCCTCAGATACGAGGATCTGTAAGGTGAGATAAATGTAAGATCATGCAGCTACAGTCGGGATAAAACCCGGCTGTTTTTGTTTTGGAGGTGCAAATAAAAAACATACATCTACCCGAAAACCTGAGAGCCGTTGCAAATGTTCTGTTTGACAGAAAGGACGATGAAATGCCTTTGTCAATAAAAATCTGAGCCACAGCGCTAATAAAAAATTGAGCCGGTTTTGATAAAAAAATATTGAGCCACTAGTCATTGTTGATGGTCGAAT
>ONMZ01000021.1 GCA_900319075.1 uncultured Eubacteriales bacterium | reverse complement strand
GTAATGAAATTTCAAAGCGACGATGAATAGCCAAGCGCCCAGTCGGAATGATCCGGCTGGGCGCAGTTTGTTCAAGATGCGGAAAATTTGACGGTTACGACCAAAACACACTTTTGAGCAAAAAAAGAACTCGCAAACGACGTGTTTGCGAGCTTTTCATTTATGCGGCAAACGGGACTTGAATCGTACAAGCGTTCTTTTACAACATATTGCCAATCGATAAAAAGTCCGATTTTACGCCATTTCAGACCAAGTTAAGCAAAACAGCTTAATGCATTTTATTGCAGCTTTTTGCGGCAATAAGGCCCAAATAAGTCCCAAAGTTATTGGCGTGTTCCGTTTATGTTTTGAGCCGACCTAATGCAGGCCGGCTCAAATTATATCCCATTATATTTAGAATGCCAACGCCCTTTCATACAGTCTGTATATTGTTTCTGAGGAAAAGGCAGCCGGGTGGTTTGCTATGCTTGCAGCTGATACCTTAAAGCAATTGTCGGTCAGCCAGGGAATATCATCTTCGGTGACGCCTTCCTCGGAAAGTGAGACTGAAAGGCCTATCCGTTCAAGGAATTTTCGCATTGCATCTGCGCAATCATAGGCATTCTTTCCCCTCAGCAGCCGAGAGATAAGCGCGTACTTTTCGGGCGCGGATTCGACGCTTGCCTCGGTTATCACCGGAGTGAGCGCTGCCAGACCTTTCCCGTGTACTATGTTTTTAAGCCCGCTGACCGGGTGCTCCATAGCGTGAGGCAGCGTAACACCCGCCGTATGGATGACCATACCACCGATCGTGCTGGCCCATGCAAGCTGGTCCCAGGCTACTGTATCATTATAGCCGTTATAAACATTGACCAGACTGTCCGTTATCATTTTCATTCCCTGATAAGAAAGATACTCCGTTATCGGCTGACTGTTCACCGAGAGAAAGGCCTCCATTGAATGGCAGAGCGCGTCAAAGCTGACGCAAGCCAGCAGCTCCTTCGGCATGGTTTCCATAAGCGAGGGGTCGATTATTGAAACAGCCGGAATTATCTCGTCCCGCCGCAAGGATTTTTTATCGTTGTTTTCGGGATTTGTAAGCACAGCAAAACCGTTTGCCTCGCTGCCTGTGCCGCAGGTGGTGGGTATCGCCACTATCGGCAGAGCCCCTCTGCCGTGATACCTGTTATATATAAAATCGTTGATGTCGCGGTTGTTCTTTGCGAGAAAGGCTATAGCCTTTGCACAGTCGATGACGCTTCCTCCGCCGAGGGCTATGACTGTGTCACATTGCTTTGCCTTTGCAAGCTCTGCTCCCTCTCCGGCAGTTGTGGTAAGCGGGTTAGGCGTTACCTTGTCAAATACAAAGGTATCTACTCTCTCGTTTTCGAGATGGTTCCTTACCTTGTCAAGCAGTCCGGAGCGCTTAGTGCTGCTCGCTCCGGTAACGATAAGCGCTCGTTTGCCGTATTTTGCTGCCAGCCTTCCGACCTCACAGACCTTTCCTCTGCCAAATATCAGATTGACCGGTAAATAGTATCTGAAATCCATTTTGATCACCTCATCAGATAAGACCTTTGATCTTCATATATGCCTTTATCAGTTCAACACATTCGTCTATCCCAACACGTTCGCTGTTAAGGGTCATGTCGTAGTTTATGGGGTTTGTCCAATAGTTGCCGTGAGTATAATATTTGTAGTATTCAGCCCGATAGGCGTCGGTCTGCTTGATCGTAGCGGCAGCGACCTCCTCGGTAACACCCATGTTCTCCATAGTTCGCCTGATGCAGAAATCCCGTGGTGCCTCAATATATATGCTGACTACATTTGGCCTTCCCGCAAGAATATAATCTGCACACTTGCCGACAATGACACAGGATTCTGTATCAGCAAGGTTTTTGATTATTTGCTTCTGATATTCAAACAGTGCATCGTCAGAAACAAACTTCTCATTCCGTGCAATATATTTTCTCGCTCTCGGCAGACCCTTCATAAGTCCGGCAAAGGCTCCCTGCTTGGAGCGTATCTTCTCATTCACTTCCTGGAACATATCCTCGTCAAGCCCGCTCATCTGTGAGGCAAGGGTCAGGATACGGTTCTCGTAGCAATGGACGCCCAGATCAGCTGCAAGCTTTGAGGCGATGACCTTACCGCCTGTGCCGAAGCCTCTTGCGAAAGTCACAACAAAATTCTTCATGCTTATCACCCCGCTATGAACCTGCTAAGAAATTCCTTTGCCCTCGGGTGCTCCGGGGCAGTAAAGAACTTTTCGGGCGGAGCGTCCTCGGCAATGTAGCCCTTGTCCATGAACAGCACACGGTTTGAAACATCTCTTGCAAAATCCATTTCGTGGGTAACGATCAGCATGGTCAGACTTTTCTGTGCCAGCTCCTTCATAACATTCAGCACATCTCCAACCATTTCCGGGTCGAGTGCAGAGGTCGGCTCGTCAAACAGCAGCACCTCGGGGTTCATACAAAGGCCTCTGGCTATGGCAACTCTCTGCTTCTGCCCGCCGGACAGCTGCGCCGGATAGGCGTTGATAAACGGAGCCATACCCACACTTTTCAGGTGGGCTATCGCACGCTCGTGAGCCTCCTGCTTTGAAAGGTGAAGGACCCTGCGGGTGCCCTCCATACAGTTTTTAAGTACCGTCATATTGTTGAACAGGTTGAAGGACTGGAACACCATGCCCACCTTTGAACGGTATTCGTTTATTTCCTTCTGCGTCCGTCCGAGCTCCTTGTTATGAAAAAATATCCTGCCGCAGCTTTGAGTCTCAAGCTGATTTATGCACCTGAGAAGTGTTGACTTGCCCGAGCCCGATGAGCCGAGTATGCAGATAACATTACCCTTGTTAACGCTGAAATCTATCTTCCTCAGCACCTGATGCTCGCCGAAGCTCTTGCCCAGTTCTTCAACTCTGATGATCTCTTCACTCATTCTGCCGCCCTCCTTACTGCGTGTTTTCCATATACTCTACAGCGAGAACGTAATCCTTCTGCCCAGCCATTTTCTTTTCGATAAGCGCAAATATCCTGCTGAATACAAAGCACAGCACAAGATAAATAAGCGCGATGACCAGATAGGATTCAAGATATTTATAATATGTCCCGCCTGCCGTTTTTGCCTGTAAGAAAAGCTCCTGCACGCCGATGACATTCAGCACTGAGGTCATTTTCAGATTGGTAAGAAAGGTGTTAGCCATTTCCGGAACAATGTTCTTGAATGCCTGCGGCAGGATAATATGAAACATTGCAGCTATCGGAGACATACCCAGTGCAAGAGCGCCCTCACGCTGACCTATATCTATAGACTTGATGCCCGCCCTGACCGTCTCGGCCATATAAGCTCCGGTGTTGAGCAGGGTCACAAGAATACCTGCTGAGATGGAATCTATCTCAAGTCCTGACTGCCTCAATCCGTAGAAAACTATCATCGCCTGCACGATCATAGGAGTGCCTCTGAAAAGCTCAACATATACTGTGGCTATTATCTTGAACAGCCTGACAATACCTCTCTTGATGATATTATCCTCTTTGTTTATTCTTGTGTCCTGAACGATGCCGACTATATATCCCAGTATAAACCCGGCAAGAGTTCCTGTGACGGCAACGACAAGCGTCAGCCAGGTGCCCCGGATAAACAGATCGGAATATTTCTTCGCTATAAACCAGACCCATTCAAATGAGTTGGTGGGTGTTTCTGTCATAATGATCACCGCCTAATAGTATTCTTTTCACCGCAAAGCGGCTGCCGGCAGCACAGTCCGGCCGGCAGTCTTTGTGGAGGTAGGGGAAGAAATATATCAGTTGGCTGCGGGCTGCAGCTTTACGGCATCATTCATGAGCTCATCCATCTTTGCCTTGTCATTCCAGCCAATGTCGTCCATTGCCTTCTGGAGCTTATCACGGAGCTCTGTATCGTCCTTTCTGGTGGCAATGCAGACGTTGGTCATTTCCTTGTCGCCCTCAAAGGCGTCGCTTGCATCTGGAATGATGATAGTCAGATCTGTGTTTGTCAGCAGTGCTGATTCGGCTGTGGGAAGATCGATAAGGGCCACATCGGCAACTCCGTTGGAGATCGCCATAAAGACCTCTGCGGTGGTCTCGTAATTGGCACCCTTAACTGCATCGGGGATCTGTTCAAGCAGCGGAACCCAGCCTGTGCCAAGCTGCGTGGTAACGGTGACATTCTTTCCCTTGAAATCCGAAAGCCCCTTAACGCTCTCGAAGTCTGAACCCTTCTTGACCACAAGGCAGTTGTCGCGGTAGTAATAGGGCTCAGTAAAGGAGTAGGAGGCCTCACGTTCGGCAGTTCTGCCCATGCCTGCGATAATGCAGTCATATTCCTTTGCGTCCAGAGAAAGCCCGATGGAATCCCATTCGACCTTATGGATCTCAAGCTCCATTCCCATTTCGTCTGCCAGCTTCTGTGCTACCATAACATCATAACCGTAGGCATAGTCACTGCTGCCGTAGATAGGCACAGCTTTGCTGCCATCGGGCACATCGTCACCAACCTGTGTCCAGTTAAAGGGAGCGTAAGCACATTCCATTCCGACTCTCAGAACAGCCTTGTCTGAACCGGAGCCGCTGTCTGAGTCACCGCAGCCTGAAAGCGGCATTGCCATAAGGCTTGCTGTCAATGCCATACATACGAATTTTTTTGCAAATCTTTTCATTTTCATACTTTCCATTCCTTTCCTTATACGGCGGCTTCTTCAACCGCGTCTTTGATGATCTCAACGGCCTTGTCGCAGTCTGCTTCGGTGATGATAAGCGGAGGTACCATTCTGATGACGCTCTCACCTATTGCCGTGATGAGCAGCTTTCTGTCAAAGCACTTATGCTTGACCTCAACTGCATTCACTCCGTCGAACTCGACACCCACCAGCAGACCCTGGCCGCGCACCTCTTTAATGTGTGGCAGACCCTTCAGCTTCTCCATAAAGTATGCGCCGACCCTTGCGGCGTTGTCTGCAAGGTGCTTTTCCTCCATCTCCTCGATGGCTGCCAGTGCTGCGGCACAGCAAACCGGGTGCCCGCCAAAGGTGGTGCCGTGTGAGCCGGAAGTAAACGCTTTTGCCACTTCTTCCGTCGCGCAGATAGCGCCTATCGGCATTCCGCCGCCCAGCGCCTTTGCCATAGAAACAATGTCGGGCTTTATACCGTAATTCATAAACGACATATATTTGCCTGTTCTGCACCAGCCTGTCTGCACCTCGTCCAGCAGCAAAAGCATCTCTTTTTCGTCGCAGAATTTTCTGAGACCCATCATGAACTCCTGCGTTGCGGGGTTCACGCCGCCCTCGCCCTGCACAGGCTCTATCATGATAGCGATAGTATCCTTCGTACAGGCTGCTTTAAAAGCTTCGAGGTCGTTAAACGGGGCATAAGTGAAGCCCGGGGTCATTCCGCCGAAGCCTATCTGACAGGCATTGTCAGGCTGACCGGTTGCGGACATTGAGCCGAAGGTCCTGCCGTGGAAGGAATTGGCGGCAGTCACGATATTGAAGCGGTTTGCGCCGTACTTCTCGACGCCATATTTTCTCGCCATTTTTATCATAGCTTCGTTAGCCTCGGTGCCGCTGTTCTGAAAGAATATCTTATCCATGCCTATCGTCGTGCAGACCTTTTCGGCAAGCAGCGTCTGCGGAACAGAGTATGGGTAGTTAAAAAGCTGCATTGCTGTTTCCGCCTGCTGCTGCACAGCCTTTACAACATGCTCATTGCAGTTGCCGACCGAATTGACTGCAATTCCTGCATAAAAATCCAGATAAGGCGTTCCGTTATCATCATAGACATATATGCCCTTTGCACTGTCGGCAACAAAATCAAAGCGCTCGTATGTCTCAATGATGTACCTTGAAGCCTTTTCCTTCAGCTCAGCAGCGGTAAGTCCGGTATCCTTCAGCTTCATGAAAAACATCTCCTTTGAAATAAAAATGTGGGCATCAGCTTTCGTAAAATGAACGCCAATGCCCACATTTCAGTTAAATAATAACGGACAGCGAAGCCTGCTGAACCCCGTTGTCCGTGCCTTGTCCTTCGACAGCTTCATATTATCACATTATACCTGCAAAGTCAAGCCTTTTGAAACGGATTCTATTTTTTACCCAAAAACAGTGTCGGCTTTTTGCAGGAGGTCAAGTCACTTTCAACGATTTAAGAAATTACTGTAAATTATCCGATAATATTTTAAACAGTCCAATTGATATATTGACTTTCTCCGCCAAAGATGATAGAATAAAAACGAAGTAAATAACATATCAGCAAAGGTGCTGTGGGTCATTCCTGCGGCACCTTTTTTGGAGGTTTGTTATGAAGACAATCGGAGTTATCCCGCTTATAGATTACGGAAGAAACAGCTATTGGATGATACCGGGCTACTTAAAAGGATTGCAGACTGTCGGAGCATTGCCGGTAATGCTGCCTGTCATAGAGAGCAGGAGTGAGCTTCAGACTGTTATGGAAGTGTGCGACGGTTTTCTGTTCACAGGCGGTCAGGACGTTGACCCGGCTTTATATCATTCAGAAAAAAGCCCATTGTGCGGCGAGTGCAGTCCAGAACGTGACAAAATGGAAATGCTCATTCTTGATGAGGCTATAAAAAGAGACAAGTCCATCCTCGGCATCTGCCGCGGGATACAGTTTATCAATGCCGCTCTGGGCGGTACACTCTGGCAAGATATTCCGACCGAGCTTCCGAGCAATGTGATACATTGTCAGAAGCCGCCTTATGATATTCCCTCTCACGATGTTGAGATTAAGACCAACTCGCCGCTTTATTCTCTCTTAAAAATAAAAAATATATCCGTCAACAGCTATCACCATCAAGGCGTGCGTAAGCTGTCACCGCAGCTTGTCAGCATGGCTTTTGCCCCGGACGGACTGATCGAAGCCGTATATGCACCCGATCAGAAATTCCTGTGGGCAATACAATGGCATCCGGAGCTCTCATATCAGCGTGATGAAAACAGTATATTGATATTTGAGGAGTTTGTGCGAAATTGCAATTGACGACCCAATAAAACGGAGCTGTTGCTTTGATGACCATAGCAGCATCTCCGCGCTTTTATTTTATTATCTTAAAGCACACCGTCTTTGCGTTTATCAGCGGGCTGTTGTAGGCAAAATACACCGTTCCCGATACAGGCGTTCTCACCTCGGCGATGAGCTCGCCGTCCAGCGGGTCGTATATCCTGCCCAGCACCTCGCCGTGCTCCACCGTTTTGCCGATCTCGGCAGTCCTGAAAAAAATGCCCGCGTGCTCTGACTGTATCTGTTTAGTCTTGCCCTCGTCGATGATCTCGGTGATATACCCGGGCGGTGTTTTGACTGCTGCTATGCCCCGATTGTCCATAAATCGAAGTATGGCATTTACTGCCTCATCAGCCGCCTTGACATCTATCTCGTCGGTGGCATTGGCATAGACCGAGAAGGCCTTGGTCTCCCACACCTGCCAGTTGTAGTTGAGGGTGGTGGTGTCGTAGGGCCGGGGCTTGCGGATAATGCCGAACTCCAGACCGAAATCCTTCATTATATCGGGGTCGGTGAAGCCTGTGTCCATCATTTTGACATGGGGCAGAAAGATGCCCGGCTGATAGAAGCTTGCAAGCTGTATGCCGTATTCATAGCCCTGCAATTTGCTGAAAACCCCGTCAGCGATACGCTGGGTCGTCTCGCCCAAATTATAGCCCGGAAACATTCTGTTGATGTCGGTATTATCCATAGCCCAGAAGCGCTTGCCGATGTTCATGGAATAGTAATTTATGCAGGGCACTACAAGTATCTCGGTGTCCTCGGCGAGCCTGCCCTCGCTTTCAAGCTTTTTAAGCGTCTGAACCATCCGGGAGCAGACATACATCTGCTGGACCTCGTTTCCTCGCATTGCCCCGACAATCGCAAGGGACTTTTTACCGTGACCAAAGCGGAAGCCTATAATATCCAGCTGCTCGCGGTAGGGCGATTTGAGTGAAAATAATATCTTCTTTTTCATATCAGCTCACCTCCCGCAGGCTGCAAAATTCTCGCCAGCAGCGAGCCGCCATAGACCACGGGGTATTCACGCAGCGTAAATATCATTCCGTCGCAGACCGCCTGCACCCGCTCTACCACCTTCGAGGTCAGCGGATCGACCACATCTCCGATATGGTCGCCCTGCTTGACATGATCGCCAAAGTTAGCACACGGCACAAAGATCCCTGCTGCATCGGAGTTGACAAAGCCAACCTCGCGCCCCTGAGAGATAACAGGCTCCCGCACAGGCGCGGCCTCGCCCTTCCACATTCCAAGCTCCTTCATCAGGTTCAGCACGCCGTCAAACAGCTGCTTGCAATACTCTTTTGTGATCCGCATACCAACGCCCATTTCCACAACGAGCGTTTTTGTCCCTCTGCTGTTGAGGGTGTGAGCGAGGGTGGATTCAAGCACCGTTGCGGCGTCGTGTATCCACACAAAATCCACATTCAGCTTTTTGGCGTAAGGGACGAGCGTTTCTGCCGTCGGCACGCTAATGCGAATCTGCGGTATTTCTTTGAGAAAAATATTACTGGAGTGAACATCAATGCAAACGTCCGAGCCCGAGAGATCATCAACGATAGACGAGCATATGACTTCAACCATAGTGCCCCGCTTAGTGCCGGGAAAAACTCTGTTCATGTCGAGGTCAAACATGGGTATTCCGCGAGTTATGCTGTCGATACCCATAGGGTTTAGGGCGGGGTAAATGTCCAGAATGCCGTCAAGCTGTTCGATATGCTCATCAATATAACTGCCGACCATATAGGCAAGATACTGCCCCTCCAGCTCATCGCCGTGAGTGCCTGTCACAAGGCTTAGACGGGTCTTGCTGCTGCCGTTCTGTATTCGCTGCTTTTGTATATTCAGATTTTCGTTCACCGCAAGCGGAATGCTTGCCACACGTTCTATCATTGGTCCCACCCCCTTATGTCAGCACCGAGCGCACCAGCTGGAGCTGCTTTGTATAGCTGCCAAACATCACGCCCCTGTCAATGGCGCAGTCGCGGAAATCTCTGCCATGAGAGATAACGATATAATCGTCGCTGACGGGGCAGTTGTTGGCAGGGTCGATGCCCTCCCAGTGGTCGCCCGTCCAGTACTCTACCCACGAATGAGTCTCCCCGTCACAGAAGGCCAGCCCTGCGATGTACCTTGCAGCGATGCCGTCCATTCGCAGCAGCGATATGAGTATGTGCGAAAAATCCTGACACACGCCCTTTTTAAGCGCAAACGCCTGCGCCGCAGTTGTGGAGATGTCGGTAACGTCCTTTGCATACTCGATAGTCTCCGAAAGTATATTGCTGATATACTCCGCCTTGTCAGCCGCCGTGCCGGTGCATTTGCCCTTGATACTTTCATAGAAGCTTTTAAGCGCTTCG
Organism: uncultured Eubacteriales bacterium; assembly: GCA_900319075.1. Lineage (GTDB taxonomy): Bacteria > Bacillota > Clostridia > Oscillospirales > Ruminococcaceae > Hominimerdicola. Next base: position 31,910 of record ONMZ01000021.1, on the reverse strand, counting down.
TCGGGCTTGGTGTACTGCGACTGATAGAGATAGCAGGGCATGTAATCGGTGCGGTGCTTTGAGTGGTCAACTTCGGCTGCGCCCTTTATCTCGAAATCAAGGAAGCGGTGATCGTCCCGCATATAGCCCGCCGTGACGTTGTTCCCGAAGGAGTCAACCGTCTGCTGTGTGGAGACATAAGGCGAGATGTTCAGACTGCACGACAGCATATGCTGTGTTTCGGTCTCCGGCGGGATAACCCGCAGCGCAAAGCTGTGACCGTGAACATAATCGTCAAAGGTCAGCTTGGTCGAGTAATAGAAATTCACGCGCTTCATGCAAACACCTCCGTTGTTTCAAACAAATGCCCGAGACTGTCAATAGCCTTGTCCGACTCGCGCTTATAGTCCTCCTCGGTGCCCAGTATCTCCACCAGGTCGGAGAGATATTTCGTGCTGTAGCGATAAGGCGTACCCTTCGGCACACGGTTCAGGTTCTTCATCAACCGGATAAATTCCTTCTCAACGATACCAAACGGATATTTCATTCTGATATACAGATCCAGCCTTTCCAGGGTCTTGCCGATGTAGATGATATTTCTGATCTCATCATCGTAAATATGCTCATTGATGCTCCCCCAAAAGCTGTAGATGATATCCTCCAGCGGCAGGAGCGCCAGCCTGACATTATCGCTCTGTCCTGCTTTGGTGAGGGTGTCCTTCGCCATTTGCAGGAAGGACAGCGAGTCGGTAGAGATCTCCTCCCGCAGGACAATGCCGTTGTCGTAGGCTCTTTCCAGACTGTATGCCGCAGAGTGAGCATTGTTTTCGTCAAAAAGCAGGCTGCGGATAAAATCCTTATTATCCATATAAGTATCGGGCAGTCCGAAGCAGTCGAGATAATCGGTGTAGCTGTGTGCCGTGCCGATCATTTTGTCAAACTGCCTGCCCAGAGCCTTTATTGTCGTAAAAAATCTTTCGGTATAGCGGCCCAGCCAGTAAAGCCGGTCGCTGTGTTCTAACGAGATAGTACCCATGTGTCCTTAAACCCTCCACCTTGTGATGAATTGACTACGAATGAATCCGGGTTGCGTGAAAAGCGGGTCAGCCCCGAAGCCCATACCCTTGTTGTTTCTCCCGAAAGCACAAATGCTCTCAGGTCTGCCTTGCGCATTACCGTATGAGCTTCGCTCATACCATCATTGCCCTCAACAATCGGCATATCAAGGAAATCAATGACCTCCTGCGCGATGAATCGCCTCGGCTCTGCGATGATCGTTTTGCGGAACTCCTCTAACTTCTCCTTTGTAAGGTCGCTGCCGAACACCACGCCATAGCCGCCGGCTTCGGCAACGTCCTTGATGACAAGCGTATCAAGATGCTCCATAACATACTTCATGTCCTCCTCATAGAACGGCAGATAGGTCGGTGCATTTTTGAGTATCGGTTCTTCACCGAGATAGTATTTTATCATCTTCGGCACGAAATAATAGATACCCTTGTCGTCTGCCACGCCGTTGCCCGGGGCGTTGATGATACCCACATTCCCGCTGCGGTAGGCCTCCATTAAATTTGGTATGCCGATAAGCGACTGCGGCAGGAAGGTCAGCGGGTCAAGGTACTCGTCGGAGATTCGGCGGTAAAGCACGCCTATCCTGGTCTTGCCGCCCGAATAGGTACGGTGATAGAGAATATTGTCCTCCACGAACAGCTCATCGTTTAGGAATGCTCGAAATATGCCGCATTGTATCGTCCGGGGGTAAGTATCGCCCTTGCACCGCCGCAATTGACGTGTTCCATCGTTTCTTTGAGCAATTCAGCATATCCACGGTTATCTATGATCGGGTTTTCCTCGAATGCCTGCGGTGCAGCGATACGGGTCAAGTCCCTTGCGATAAGCGGATATGAAGCCCCCGATGGAATGCGCAGATTGTCCTCTAAGATATACCACTCGCCGTCCTTTGCCTGCACGAGGTCAATGCCCGAGATGTGGCTGTAGACCTTGTTCTTAGGGGTGATACCCTCGCACTCGGCCAGATAACCCGAGGATATGTAGATAAAGTCCTCCGGTATTATGCCGTCGCGCACTATCTTTTTATCGTGGTAAATATCAAAAAGGAACTCATTCAGGGCGTTTACACGCTGAACAAGTCCCTTTTCCATGCTCTGAAAATCCTCAGCCGAAATGACTCGGGGTATAGGGTCTTCATTGAACACGCCGTTTTTGTATATACCAAACTTAACACCATATCTTCTGAGAAGCTCGTTGATCTCATTTGCATTGCCCACTGCCTTTGTGAACTGAATCTGCTGTGTCATTTTATATCACTCCAATCATAAATATTTTCATAAAAAAGCGGCGCCTCTCCATTGAAGGAGAAGCGCCGTTGCTTCTGAATTTATACCCATATTATACCACTAAAATTTTTGTATGTCAATATTTTTATGACAAAATGTCGGAAAACTACGGTAACTTTTCTATTTCCCGAAGCCACAGATTTGCCGAAGCGTCACTGGGCATACGCCAGTCACTACGGGGAGATAGGGTAACTGTTCCCACCTTCGGACCGTCAGGCAGACAAGAGCGCTTAAACTGTTGTGAGAAAAAGCGTCGATAGAAGGTTTTCAGCCATTTAAGTATCTCCACATCGGAATACTTATCAGTGAATGAAATGCAGGCGATACGGAATATCTTTGATGGTGAAAAGCCGTATCTAAGCATATAGTACATGAAAAAGTCATGAAGCTCATAGGGCCCGACAATATCCTCTGTTTTCTGTGATATAGAACCGTTACCCTCCGGCGGAAGAAGCTCAGGGCTGACCGGTGTGTCAAGAATATCAAACAGCACCTTTTTCAGTTCTCCCTGTGATATCTGTGCCTCGTAACCTACCAGCCATTTTACAAGCGTTTTCGGAATAGATGAATTTACAGCATACATCGACATATGATCGCCGTTATAGGTCGCCCAGCCAAGTGCAAGCTCTGAAAGGTCTCCTGTTCCGATCACGATGCTGCCAAGCTGATTCGCTTTGTCCATTAAGACCTGAGTGCGCTCTCTTGCCTGTGAATTTTCAAAGGTAACATCATAATTGTCCGGTGACTGACCGATATCAGAAAAATGCTGCATCACACTGCTGCAAATATTTATCTCTAAGAGTTCTGCTCCGTATGCCTTTGCCAGAGAACAGGCATTCAGGTAGGTTCTGTCAGTTGTGCCAAAGCAGGGCATTGTGACTGCCTTAATGCCGTTTCTGTCAAGCCCGAGCATATCATAAGCATGGGCTGTTACTATAAGAGCAAGTGTGGAATCAAGTCCGCCTGAAAGACCAAGCACCGCCGTTTTACAACCGATATGCCGCAGCCGTGTCATCAAGCCTACTGCCTGCATACCCAGAATTTCTTCACACCTACTGTCGAGTGCATTTTTATCAGCCGGAACAAACGGCGTTTGAGAAAATGATCTGTCAAGCACCGTTTCAGTTATCCTGAGAGAAAAATATGCAGTGTGAACACTTGGAGCAGAAGCAAAGGTATTCATTCTCCTTCGTTCATGAAGCAGCTTTTTAATGTCAATATCAGCTATTGTCAGTCCTCTGGAAAATGCGTTGGATTCAGCAAGCACAGAGCCGTTTTCTGCAATTATATTATGTCCGGCAAATACCATGTCCTGTGTTGATTCTCCGATGCCGCAGTCGGCATAAGCGTATGCACAGGCCATCGACCCAGAATGTGCCTTGATCAGAGTACGGCGGTATTCCGCCTTACCGATCACCTCATCACTTGCTGAAAGATTGAATATTACAACTGCCCCTGATGCCGCAAGCTTTTCAGCGGGAGGTGAGCATACCCACATATCCTCGCATATCTCGATTCCGAATGTCAGCTCCGGCAGCTCTTTGCAGACAAATACCGTATCTTCAAGATGTACATAATACCCGTCAGGAAGCTGAACATCAGTGCAGAGCCTTTCATCGGCTGCCGTAAAGTGCCTGACCTCATAAAACTCGCTGTAATTCGGGATATTCTTTTTGGCTGCTGCACCGATGATATTTCCTCTGTTTATTACGACTGCGCAGTTATACAGTTTACCTCTGACATCAAGCGGCAGCCCGATGACTGACACGATATCCAGCCTTTCTGTTACTTTTACGATACGTACCAGCTCATGCTTAGCTTCATTCAGAAGAGAATCCTGTAAAAACAAGTCTCCGCAGGTATAGCCTGTGACAGACAGTTCCGGAAAACAAACTATCTTTACACCGCTTGTATGCGCTTCTTTTATAAGCTCTATGATCCTGTCCGCATTGAATGCACAGTCAGCAACTTTCAGTTCAGGTGTTGCACAGGCAATTTTAATAAAACCGTCTTTCATGGTATTCCTCCAAAACACAAGGCTTATCTATCCTTAATATTTACATACTTCTTTTCATGTGAGACAGATTTGTATGCGGGACGGATAATGCGTTTGCCGCTGCCCATCTCCTCAAATCTGTGAGCGCACCAGCCAGCCATTCTCGATACAGCAAACAGGGGTGTAAATAATTCTTCGGGGATACCGAGCATTCTGTAAACAAATCCGCTGTACATATCTATGTTTGCACACATAGCCTTGTCCGAATGCTTTACCTCCTCAAATATGCCGAATGCTTTACCTCCTCAAATATGAGAGGTGTCAGCCGTTCTATTGCTTCAAGCAGATGATACTCCTTTTCAAATTCCGTACCCTCAGCCATTTTTCCTGCATATTCTTTCAGTATCACGGCTCTGGGATCGGAAAGCGTATACACGGCATGACCCATTCCGTAGATCAGTCCGCTGCCGTCTCCTGCTTCCTTTTTGAGTATCCTGCGCAGATATTCGCTGAGTTCATCTTCATTTTCCCAATCGGAGACATTAGCCTTGATGTATTCGTGCATCTCCGTGACCTTGCGGTTTGCTCCGCCATGCCTTGCACCTTTGAGCGAGCCGATAGCAGCCGCATAGGTCGAATAAGGGTCTGTTCCCGATGAAGTGAGTACACGGCAGGAAAAAGTCGAGTTGTTGCCCCCTCCGTGTTCAGCGTGAAGCATAAGCATAAGGTCAAGGAGCTTTGCTTCATCTCGTGTGAATTTTCTGTCGGGACGCAGGGTAGATAATATGTTTTCAGCAGTTGTCTGCCCCTTTATCAAAGGGTGCATTATCATGGAGTTTTCGCTGAAATACCGCATTTTAGTCTCATAGGCGCATATCATGATGACGGGCATTTTTGCTATCAGCGATACAGCCGTGTCTATCTCATGCTCTGGTGACAGGGATTCGGGATCGCTGTCATAGGAGTAAAGTGCAAGGGTTGACCTTGCCATTTTATTCATAATATCCCGTGAGGGAGCTTTCAGTATCATATCCTCAAAAAAGTTTTCGGGCAAAGCACGGTTATCCGAAAGCAGAGCTGTAAACTCTGCAAGCTCGTCCGCAGTCGGCAGTTTACCCGTCAGCAAAAGATATACGATCTCCTCAAATCCGAAGCGATCTTCCGCTTCGGCCTTGCCGATCAGATCACGGATACTGTATCCTCTGAAAATCAGCTTGCCCTCGGCGGGCTTTTTCTCACCGTCATCAACAACATATCCGTGAACATTGCAGATATTTGTAACACCCGCCATAACACCAGTGCCGTCAGGGTTACGCAGTCCTCGCTTTACGCTGTATTTATCAAAGTAAGCAGGAGAGATAGTGTTATTTTCTCTGAAGGCTGCATACATTGTTTTCTTAAAGCTGCTCATAGTTAAAACCTCTTTCGCTGTAAAACCAAGGGCGCTCCTCCATACAGAGAAGCGCCTTTGCCTATCCTTATTTGCATTCATTATAACAAAGCAAATTTATTCTTTCATTATTATTTTGTTAAGAAAATAAGATGTCATAAATTCAGTGGTAAATGTCGTGTCTGTACAGTTTTTTCAGCTTCTTGACAGTTGCATTTCCACCGCCGTCACCGATATATACATCGTATTTTCCCTCGATGCTTCCAAGCGTTACCACCTTTTCACAGCCGGAATGTGCTTTAAGCTTAACAAGCATGCGCTCTTTTGAAGCAAGTGGTGAGAATACTTTCAAATAGCTATACCCCTCATATTCCGAGGCCGTCACTGTTATCCGTGCATTTTCGCCAAGCTCGTCACAAAGCCTGATTTTAAGAGCGTCGATCTTTTCATTCTCGTCCAGCACGGTTAGATACAACACCTTTTCATGCTCGTCAAAGCGCCTGAAGGAATCATGGATATAGTTTCTGTAAGACGAGTGCCGGTGAGTTTCAAAAAGGTCAAGCTCGGCAGGGTTTTTAAGCTCACCGTAAAAGATCAGCAGGGTGGAATCATATATGGTGTTCACAAATGAATGCATACAGTTCTCGGCTATAATGGTTTCGGCAGTATCGCATACCTGCGGTGAAAGGTATTCTATTTCCAGATATTCTTTCTTTTTAAGATCATACAGTGCAGCACCGTCCATTACGATCAGCGGATATTCGAGAGCCACACCGTTCATAAGTGACCTCACCTCAGCAGGAGTGCGTACCGTTGAAAGTGTGAACCTTACTCTAGATTCTATCATTCTGTTAAGCTCGACCTTGTTGAAAGCATTAGCCGAATGATCGTCGGGTATCAGAACGGAATCGATGCCGCTGACATAAAGCGTATCGCTGTCATGCTTTACCGGCAAGTGAAAGTTATTGACCGCAAGACCTACACCAATGCCGATAAACGTATCGAGAACACGGTTGAAAACAAACAGATAAGGGTCATCATCGAATGAATGAGTCAGTGCTATGCTCAGGAAAACCACGCAGGAAAAGAAAGAGGCATTTCTTTTATTTAAAACAACTGTAAGATAGATCACAGGAATTATCATTGCAGATGCAAGAAGATAAACAAGAGCAGGCTCTGTCAGACCAATAAAGCGGAGCAGTACAATAAACGCAAGTCCGTAAGCCGCCCCTATGAAGGTACCTATTGAACGCTGTCCCGCATTATTTTTAGTAGAATTGGAATAAGGCTGTAAGCACCAAAGGGCTGCAAGAGCGCTGTAGAACGGTATGCCGTTCCCGATAGGAAGAAGCGTTCGTAAGAAATAGATCACCATACATAACGCCACCGCAACAGATGATTTTATTATCCTTGCTCCGATAGGCGGGAGTTTTGGGGGTATCTTCATAGGTATCACCTCAATCAAAAAGAAAACGGCACTGAATACAATCAGCGCCGTTGCTTTATGATTAGATTATATCACAATATGGCTGATTTTGTAAATTGACAGAGTGATGATTTTTGATGTGATTTTGAAACGGAATTTGGGTATTAATATTACTGAGCTTACTAAAATCTGATCTCCTACACTATCCAATAATACAATTATTTTTTATTAACAATCCCGATGAAGCATAATGCCTCGCTTCATCGGGATTTTCTCTTTTATTACAATATGGTTACAGTTTCCGGCAGCTGTACCGAAAAAAAGCCGATTTTGTGCATACTTAGGGGAGTACATTTTCAAAACCTCTCCGAGATAGCTTATTCTTAAACCGCAATGTAGGCAATAACACTTTGCCAAGCTGGAATTATTTCACCTGCTCTCAAAAATTGATCTCACAGCAGATATAAAAATATGAAACAAAACAAAATTTTATATGTGAAGTTTAGCACCTTGTCAAACGCTTGTTAAAGCGAACATAAGTTCTCAACAATGTTAAATAAAAATATCGAAAAGGGAGATTTTTGTACCAACCTTCTCGATTTGGGTTAACTTTTTGGCTCTTTTTGTAGGTTCTTATGAGAGGGGGTGAAATATCCACCCCACACAGAAAATTTTATTTTATGATTTGAAACTGTTATACTGCCCCTCACAAGAATTATTATACACCAGCAATCTAATTCTGTCAACTGACCAGAAAAATCTGTCCTGCCGTGACCTACCTTGTGGAAGGGGTAAATCATAATGTAAAATCACAATATCATTCACCATAAACAAAATACCGCTGAACGCCATATCCGCTGCCTCGCCAGCAGCGAACAAAACAGCGTAAGCAGTAACGACAACCATTCATACCCGAAGGAGGTAACAAGGCGCACACAACATTCACAATGAATAATCATATCGGTGCTGTTCGTCAAGCAACCGATGATACATACCGTCGGAGGTATTCATGCCGTTATGACCCTCTCGCCAAGTCATAGGATTACGGCTTTCCGACATAAGCAGAACCTAAACAATAATGAATAAATACACGATCAGAAAGGAGTCATGCAAATGACATTATATCAGAAGAAGGAACTCATCAGACAGCTCACCGAGCTGTTGGAGAAAATAATAGATGTGCAAGAGGAAGAACAAGCCACAGCACCCGAGCCAAGTGTTGACAAGCCGCTCGAAATGCTTACCGTCAAGGAGTGTGCTGCACTTGTTGACGGGCTGTCGGAGAATACCGTACGCCAGCTTGTTGCGCAGGATAAGGTAGCCCATGTGCGTGCGGGCGCAGGCAGGAACGGCAAGATACTCATCAGCAAAGCGTCTCTGCTCAAATATCTTGGTATCGCAAATTGAGCGTTAAAATGCAGCCCTGCCGAGGACGGCATAGCTGAATGAAAAAACGTGTTTTTGAATAATTCAATTTTCAAAAACGAGCAAGTACAGAAAGCACCGGTAATTTACCGGTACTTTCCCGCAATTATGTGTTACCCCCATAATTGCGCTGTTAAGGGGCAATTCGCCCCTTAACATAGGCTCGCTAAAAACGAGACTAAACATCAACTACAAAGCAAAGAAAGGACTGATAAATATAGCAAGAAAAAACACAACGCTCCAGCGCAAGGAGATAGTTTACACAAAGGAAGAATGGAATCAGATCAAAGAGAAGGCTGCGGTTTGTCACTTGAAAACGGCAACTTTCATAAGGGCGATGTCGCTTGATGGGAGCATTTACGTTTATGATATGAAGGAGCTTGCGCCCTTGCTTAACGGTATGAGGATAATTTCTAACAATATAAATCAGGTGGCTCGTAAGGCTAACGAAACTAACAACGTTTATGCTGCCGATGTAGAAAAGCTGAAAGGAGATGTTAGCGAACTTTGCCGTACTGTAAGCAACTGGCTGTCCACAATAACGTCAAGCAAACTCTGACCTACATACTCAACCCCGACAAGACCGATGAGCGCATTTTGACTGCCTCCATAAACTGCATGACCGAGCCGGAGTTTGCCTACACACAGATGAAAGCAGTTTATGAGCAATTCTCCAAACTCAGCTACGATGCCCCCAAGTCGAAAAGTGGGAAATCCTCGGTCAAGGCAATTCACCTCATCATGAGTTTTGCAGACAAGGAGAACGTTTCTCCGGAACTCGCATTGAAGATAGGCAAGGCTTTTGTCCGCAAGATGTTTGGCGATGATGCACAGGCGGTCATTGCAACGCATATCAACGCTGACCACATTCACAACCATATCCTCATCAATTCATACTCACTTTCGGGCAAGAGGTTTTATGAGAACCAAACAACTTTGCGGCAAGCTCGTGAAACTGCTAACGGAGTATGCAGAGCATTTGGTGTAACACCTGCTCTCAATTTCGAGAACAAGGGCAGGTCAATCAGCTACTTTGAATGGCAGCATAAGAAAAAGGGTACCTCGTGGAAAGAGCATATCAGACAAGCGATAGACAGCTTGATACCTGCGGTGTATTCTGTCGATGACCTGTTATCGCAGCTTGAAAGTAAGGGCTTTACCGTCAAGCGCGATAAGCATATCTACATCAAAGCCCCCGGGCAGCAGCGCTCCGTCAGCTTGTGGACTTTAGGCGAGGACTACACCGAGGAATCGCTGAACGCTCGCATTCTCTGGCGTATGGTGGGCGGTGGAAATTCAATCGCACATTTCAGCAATACGGAGATTGAGCGTGCATATATTTCCGTCATTGGCGAGGTGAGAATACTTGCCGAGCAAAATAAAAAGGTGAAGCGTAGGCGTGATACAAATGCTCCGTACTCACCGAAAAACGATCTTGATATTTACAGGCTATCAGCACAGCTAACGGTTATCAATCGGGATAGTATAGCTTCGATTGGTGATTTGGAGGGTAGAATTGATAGGCTGTCGGCGGAGTATATAGCCTTGCAGAAGAAGCTATCGGGTAAGCTGTTAGAGCAGGAACAAGTGCAACAGGTTATAGATTACTGCGAGAAGTATTTCGTCCTGTCGGATAGGAATGCTTTGAGTGACGAGGATAAATTGTTGCTTGAAACATATAAATCTTGTGCCGAGCTGAATAATATATCCTCGCCGGATGATATTATTTCTTTGCGTGAGCGGAATGATAAATTGCTATCGGAGATAGCCGAGCTCAAGAATTCTATCTATAAGAAAAAGAATAGGCTTGCGCTTTATTCCGATATTCGTGATACCTACAAAGATATTTCCGGTGGGGACTATATTTCAAAACTCGTAGAGGAAGAAAAACAGCACAGAGAATTAGAAATACAGAAAAACAAAAATAAAACGAACAAAAGACGATAGAAAAATGGCGTGTTTCAATCAATAATATATAGGCACTTGACATTCTGGCTTTAAAGTGCTAAACTGAATATAACGGAACACGCCATAAAATCTACACATCGCAAAGGAGAGATGTTTTATGGCAACGATTGAAAAAAGAGGTAATTCATATAGGATAAAGGTTTCCTGCGGATATGACGCGCAGGGCAAGCAAGTAACTCAAAGAATGACATGGAGCCCGGAGCCGGGCATGACTGCACGACAGATCGAGAAAGAGCTCCAGCGTCAGACTGTTCTGTTTGAGGAAGCTTGTATGCAGGGCAACATGGTGGCGACCATCAAGTTCGAGGATTTTGCCAGACAGTGGTTCAAGGAATATGCTGCTATGAGGCTGAAAGAATCCACCCTGCAGGGGTATCATACAATGGAAGCCCGAACATACAAGGCTATCGGACACATCAGGCTTGACAAGCTGACCACAAGGCATATCCAGAAATTCATACTGGAGCTTTGCGAGACAAGCCGCAAGGACGGCAGGGACAAGAACGGCGGAAAGCTATCGACAAAGACGATAAAGCTGTACAAGTCAATGATCTCAAGCATACTTGACTATGCCGTAAAGATGCAGATGATCAAGGAAAATCCCTGCAAAAATGTTCAGATCCCGAGAGTTACCACACCCGAAAAGGAATACTACACTATCGAAGAAGCGCAGAAGCTTTTCAAGCTGTTCGAGGAGGAAAGCGATCACAACTACATATATGTATGCTTTCATATCCTTGCGATCTACAGCGGTTTCAGACTCGGAGAGCTTATGGGACTGGAGTGGAAGGACATTAACTTTGATACCAATGTTGTGACGGTCAACAGAACGTGTCTCTATTCAAAAGAACGTGGTCACTACACGGAAACTCCTAAGACCGCACAGAGCATGAGAAGTCTAAAGCTGCCGCAGGACGTTATGGACGTACTGAAAAAATGGCAAAGCTTGCAGGAAATTCAGCGCAAAAAAGTCGGCTCGAAATGGATCGAGACCGACAGAGTTTTCACCAAGTGGAACGGGCTTACTCTTGACCGTTCGGCACCTGGCAGGTATTTCAAAAAGTTCTGTGAGAGAACGGGAATGAGGTATGTGTCAAATCACTCATGGAGGCATCTGAACGCTACACTGCTCATCAACAGCGGTATTGATGTAAAGACTGTGCAGTCCTGTCTTGGACATAGCGTTGCGACAACGACTTTGAATCTGTACTGCCATACCTTCCAGACCGCACAGGCAGCTGCAATGGACGCTGTAGCAGAGGCTCTGCCTTTAAGCTGTGGGAAGAAAAACAATATCACGGCAAGTAACAGCAAAGGTGACGCCAACTCACAGAAAGATGTATCATAAAGGTCAACTTTTGGACGGGACTTGTAGTGTCTGAAAAATAAGTCCCAAACAAGTCCCATCGACAATTTCGGACAAAAAAAGAACTTCGCAAACGCCGTAAAATCGGTGGTTTGCGAAGCTCTAAGTGGTGCGGCAAACGGGACTTGAAGGCTGCCAGAGTCCTATGCTGAATGCTTGCAATTTCAGCTGATCTGCGCTGTTGCGGCGAATTTCCGCTGTGAACCTAACGCAGATTCAGGTGATCTCAGGCGGTCTTTGACAGAAATAAAGTCCATTTAAAGTCAGGTCGATTCCCGTTTACTATTCCATTTTCATATCATAACTCTCTGCTTCGTCTTCTTCAGGCTCTTCATCAGTCAAACTTATCTGCTCGGCAGCAGTGTGTTTCAAAACGATATCCGAAAGCCTATCTATCCGATTTCTCAACTCAACAGAAATAGCTTCTAAACGCTGTGCAGAAACATACTTCAATATCCTGTTGTCTGACAAGAGCGAGTTGATAACATCTTCTATTCCATCAAGCTTCGAAAGATCAAGCCAGTCAAATGAAGATACAAGTTTGAGCTGTTCACCGTGAGTTTTCTTGAACGGCTTGCATATTATCTCGTCAGTACGCAACTGAGATGTCTGCTTGTCATACCACAGAGATGTTCCGTTGTCATACAAAGGCGCAGGACCTATCCATTCAAGTGTATCAGGATCACGAAGCAAACCAAAATTGCCGAAATGCCTGTCCTCATTGGCTATGATATAGTCAAAAGCTATCATTCTGTCGAGCGTTGGAACAATGTCGATACCAATCTCTTTGCAGATGTTCACAAAATGAAGATAGGAATTCTTGTTGTTTTCTTTCGGTCTTATCTGCATTAGCCTCGATGCACTGACAAGCTCACTGCTGCGTGTAACGAAATTGTCGCAAACACTGTATGGCTTGTCATCTATCCACATCAGTCTGTATGGTATATGGTCGATGCCGAGCCTGTCAAGAATGACCGATGCTATGACCTCATTGAACGGCTGCTGTCTGTACGGTTTAGACCCCGACTTTATAAGGCAGCGTTTTGTATCAAGTATCTTCCACCTTTTCTGCAGATTGCCGTCGGATGTGTTATCAGGAGATGCATAGTCAAAGTTCAGACTTTTGACAGTTGTGCCGAAAAGCACATCACCGATGTCATCTGAGAAATCATTGTCAAAGAAGTTCACTCTCTCCCAGGACATATCACTGCCTGCAGGTCTGACCCAGTAGTGATCTGAAAGACTCAGACCGAGACACTTTGTCAGCAGCATCTGCGAACTGTGTATGCCGAGTGTTTCAAGAGCATCACCTATTCCCATTCTGCTTGCAGGTATGCAGCGTCCTGTCCACCATTTGTTCAGAGCTGCTTTGTCCACAGTCTCCTGGTGACGCAGAGGATGAACTACGCCCAAAGGAAGATGCTCCTTTGCCGTAATGTTATCAACAGACAGTATCACCGCAGTATCCTCATCTATATCGATATCAGCAACGCAGATATTCTTGTGCATAAGGGTATATTTCAATGCTCTCACCTCGATCTGTTCAGGTTCAGTTTCGTGTTTCCTTGATTCAAAGCTTGCTTTCAAGAAAGCAACAGCAAGCGCAGCTTGCCTCTGTTCAGCAGGGGAGCAATCACCTGCTGAACAGAAAGATGTAACCCGCCGCTAAAAAGGCGGGTTATATCGTTGTCTTGATTATACCATAGCTCCACCCTAAAATCAAGTCATTTGCACAAGTTCTTCTGTCGCTCGTCACCTTGCACAAAAACGCACCTTTTGAAATGCTTGTCGTAACTTCTGCTATCCTCAAGCAGCTTTTAGCAGCTTTCAGTATCTTTTGAAAACGCAGAACAATCAAAGAGGCAACAAATCCTTTATCTGCGCTGTTTGAACGATGTTCAGCCTTGTCGGTAAATGCTTTGAACTTGACGATTGTGCAGCTATACAAACTTGCATTTGCAGAGTACCCAAATCCTTGACATTTAAAACGGAAAGACATATAACCACGACCTATGACCCCCGCCTTTTAGGCGGCGGTCAACTTAGTCTTTCGGTGGTGGGAATCCCCCACCGAAAACCTAATGGTCTAACGACCGGTCGTGCTTGAATGACGGGGCGATGCCCCTTATTGAATGGGCATCAGAAAGAGGTGATAGATATAAAACTCCAAAAGCGAAAACGAAAAAAGCGAACTGAATATTTCAAAATCAAAAGGCTCTTTGCTTACCGCAAAACATGATGCGAGTAAGTAAGGAGCCTTTAGTGTTTTTCGCCGTAAATCAGCAGAGGTCAGAATAAGACAGCAGAAGAAAGAGGTGATCGAAATGGAAAGTTTCATTTAAGCGCCGCACAAGATCCTCGTGATCGACGCGCATAGAGATTAGAATAAAGGTGTTGTGTTTTTCTACAACTCAAAGTACGAATCGTTATGCAAGCCTACAAAAAATATTACAATTAAAAAAATTAGACTTGCAAAAACCCCAGCATCTTTCCCTATACAAGTAGGAAAGTTGTTGAATAGCATCTTGACAATTGAATCCGCACACATGAAAGATACCCCACGGGGAAGTACAGCCAGGATGAGCTTGGAGGACTCGGAGCGTGCCAAGTCGGGAAAATACATCAGAACTTTGGAAGAACTCTGACAGGAACGATAGTGGAGTGCGGGAAAAGGATACCCTATACCCTCATTTTCGTCTTACAAACCTTACAGCTCTCTCAAACTGCGTAGTTGTGGGCTGAAAGGCGTAAGACGAGCGTAAGGTGTGTAATGCGAATGTATGCTGATGTAATACGAGCGTAATGCAAAGAAAAAGTCCGCAGAGCCTTTAGCTTCTTGCTTTGCGGCAGATGTAATGCGTGTAATACGAAAAAAAAGACAGGAGGATGATAGAATGAATGAAAACCAGATTACACAAGAACCAATTGAAATCGACATAGACCGAAGTGTCTACGAAGAACCCTATGTTGTAAAGGATGATTGTCTTTACGAGGAGGTGACCACCAAGAACAAAACAGAGTATGTCAAGCTGGCAGACTTTGTTCCCACGCTCAAGGCAGAGATAACCTACGATGACGGAACGGAAGAAAAGAAGAAGTTCCTCATATCCGCTGTTCACAAAAGCGGTGATGTTCTTTCTGAACAGCTGGTGAGCGCTGACGATATGCAGACTATGAAATGGCTGCTGCAAAGGTGGGGACAGCAGGGTGCTGCACCGCCAAAGCAGAACACTCTGGCTCGGATAAGCTACGCTATCATGCAGACCAAGGCAGAGTACAGAAAGGAAACTGTGTACGCACAGACGGGCTGGAAAAAGATCGGAGGTGAGTATGTGTTCCTGATGCCCAATGAGAACAGTCCGTACACAGTGGAACTGCAGGGCAAGCTCAACAGGTATAGCTTCAGCAAAAAGTGTTCACCCGATGAGCCAGTTCTTGTTTCCGCTATGCTTGAAAAGAGCATAGCTCCAGACAGAGTTATTCTGCCGCTGCTTGCGGTGACATTCCTCTCACCGCTTGATCACTTTCTCAAAATGGGTGGCTGCGAACCGAAGTTCGTTACTGCGCTCATAGGTAAGACAGGCAGCCGCAAGTCTACACTCGCTGCGCTGTTTCTTTCCTTCTTCGGAAGATTTACTGCCAGCGATCTGCCGATGAGTTTCCACGACACAGCCAACAGCATACTCTCAAACATCTACTACCTTAAAGATGTACTGACCTGCATAGATGACTTCCACCCGTCAGGTCACTTCCAAGAGAAAGAGATGAAAGATATAGCACAGAACATCTCAAGGTACTACGGTGACCGCATAGGTCGTGCCCGTCTCAACTCCAAAGCTGAACTGCAGGCATCAAAGCCGCCGACAGGCAACGCACTCATCACGGCGGAGTTCTCTCCCGAAATATCCGAGTCAGGCTGTGCAAGATACTTTACCATTGAGCTTGACGATGACGATGTGGCTCTGGACGAGCTGAGCAGGTATCAGAGATATGCAGAGCAGGATCTTCTGTCGGGAGTAATGATGACCTACATCGAATGGATAAAGGATACTTACCTTGGTGACACTGACAGCTTTGTGAAAAAGCTCTCGGAGATGTTTCTGAACTTCCGTACTGACTTCATAACAAAGCTGACAGAGCGAAAGATAAAGTTCCACAGCAGAGTTCCCGATATGCTTTCTCACCTGAAGATAGGACTCACTATGCTGCTTGAGTTTTTGCTTGCGACAGAGTTCATCGGACAGGATGACAGGAAACGCTACGAGCACAACCTTGATGAGATACTTTTGCAGACCACATCTGTGAGTGCAGAACAGATAATCGAGGAACAGCCTGTGACTAAGTTCTGTGAGAAGCTCACCAGTCTTCTTGACAGCGGCAGGTGCTATGTTGAGAACAGAGGCTGTGACTGTTCACCGAGGCAGAAGAACTGCATCGGTCTTGCAGATGACAAGTACTACTATCTGTTCATGGACAGTGCGCACTCTGATGTCAGACAGCTGTGCAGCAGTCAGGGAGAACACTTCTCCATCAGCAAGAAAGAGCTGCTCAAGCAGATGAGAAAGGACGGTATCCTTGTATCAAAGTCAAACCGCAACACGATCTCTATCCGTGACAGCAGCGGAGTTATCAATGTGACTATGCTTGACAAAAGCAAAGTTGCCCAGCGACTGTCGCGCGATTTGTACCCGCCCTCTCCCCCGGTAGAGAGTTTACCCGAGCCGATACAAGACAACGCAGCACAGGGCAACGTGGCGCAGATGTGAGCGTCCGTGAGGACTTTTTTCTGTTGTAAATGATATTGGTGAAAGAGGAAAACTGACAGGTCAGATGGCAGTCCGAAAACCATACTTTTCCGGGAATGCCAGCATCGCAGGCGGCAGTCCGCAAAGCGCCCTGCTTACCTGCTTCACTGGCTCGGGGAGAACCCCGGACCCCCATGCTCATTGGCAGAAAAATAAAAATGTCTGAACTGATAACACGATAGTTTCGATGGCAGACCAACAAGGCTCGGTTTCAGAGCTTTCGTTGGTTTGCGAGTTAAAGCTTCGGGGTCGCTGCCCCGAAAGCAGCCACAGCGAACGGCAAAGCCGACCGCAATCTACGCACTTTCAGCAGCTCACCAAAAAGGAGTTGTAAAACCAAAACTTTTGAAAAACAGGAGTTGTAATATGAAAACATTGCCTGTTTGGGCGTTAGTGCGAGGCGTTGCACTGATATCACAGGCAGTATTCAAGTGAACATAAAATATGTGTTCTGACTCTTAACAACAAAAAATCTAACTACGAAAGGACAGATAAAAATTGAACAATGCAATCAACATTCACAACAACAATTTGCAGAAAACAAGGAGGTCGATAATACAATGGCTGAAAATAAAACAGAAACGAAAATACAGATGCTTACGATCAAGGAAGCTGCTGCACTGGTCAGCGGTCTTACCGAATACAGAGTCAGAGAGCTGTGCAAGTCAGGTCAGCTGCCCTGCTTTATGGCGGGCAAGAAATACCTGATAAACAAAGAGGTTTTGTACAAATTCCTCGGCAGCGATATGTCGGTTAAGTAGAAAACTGTGTTGTAGAAATTAATAGTGAGCCTGCCCGATAGCTATGCCCGTTAGTCTGTGGTATGGTGATGTTGTCGGGCAGGACAAGATCAAAAGTAAAAAGGAAAGGATGAAATGTATGGCGTATATTGAAAAAAGGAAAAATGCAAAAGGCGAAGTGACCGGCTATCGCATCAGATCGTACTGTGGATATGATGTTAACGGAAAACAGATGGTGCAGTACAAAAGCTGGACGCCGCCGAAAGAAATGAGCAGAACACAAGCAGAGAAAGAGGTGAACAGGCTTGCTGTGCTGTTCGATGAAGAGTGTGCTCACGGACAGGTAACTGCGGCTATCAAGCTGCAGAAGCTATGCGAGCAGTGGTTCAGTGAGTACGCTGAACTCAACCACCGAAGCACTACCTTACAGCGTGAACACCTCATAGCATCAAGGGTCTACCCTGCTCTCGGTCACTACCGCATCGACAAGATATCGGCTCGTGACATTCAGAAATTTATCAACTCACTTGCCAGACCGGGAGCTAACAAGAGAAACGGCAACCCTCTGTCACAAAAGACGATGAGGCATCATCTCTCGTTCATATCCTCTATCTTTGAGTATGCGATAAGGCTTGACATGATAAGCTCAAACCCCTGCACAAAGGTCACGATACCCAAGATAGATGCAACGGGCAAGGCATACAGAAAGCCTGAGAAACACATATACACCAAGGAACAGGCAAGGGAGTTCATGAAGATACTTGCCGAGGCTCCAATGAAGCACAGGCTGTTTTTCACGCTGGCTATCTACACAGGCTGCCGCCGAGGTGAACTGCTCGGTCTGGAGTGGAAGAACATAGACTTTGAAAGTGCAACCATGATGATAGACCACACCTCAAACTACACATCAGAAAAGGGCATCTACAGTGATGCTACCAAGACAGAGAAAAGCACAAGGCTTGTAGATTTACCGCCAACGGTATTAGAGCTGCTCAGAGCCTACAAGAAAGACCAGGACAGCTACAAGGCAAACCTTGGCGACAAGTGGCAAGAGCACGACAGGCTGTTCACCAAGTGGGACGGAACTCCGATGCACCCAGCGACACCGTACTCGTGGCTCAAGCGTGAGTGTGAACGCAGGGACTTCCCGTTCTATGGTGTGCACACTTTCAGACACCTGTTCGTATCCCTTGAGATAGAGGCAGGAATAGACCCGACCACCATTGCAGCTATGGTCGGACACTCGACACCACAGACTACCCTGACGACTTACAGTCACTTCTTCGCTGACAGCAAACGCAGGGCAAGCAACATAATTGCGGACATCATTGAGGGGAAAACAGCAAGCTGACTAACAAAGAGAGGCTCTCACAGTGCTGCTTTATGCAGCGGCTGTGGTGAGCCTCTTTTTTTAATGTATCAGTCTATGAGAAAGCTGATGGTCAATTTTTTGAAGTCACTTGCACGCAACAGCTTTTCAGGATTGATACTTATGGAGTAATCGCGGAGGAATTAAATAGGATTATTGATGTGTTGGCAAAATATGATTGCCCCGTGTATGACGCATCTATTCTTCTCATGCGTTGCTATGGGGTTGGTACAGATGATGGCGCTGACGCCGTCAATCGCAGAGCAGGCCAAGAAGGCTCGTTATTTGAGAACCCAGACCCCGGGGAAAGTGTCCGAGGCCACCATCCTGTCCTATCTCGCCAAAAACTTTTATCGACTTTTGCTGTTTCGGCCTGATTCCGGGCTAAGTGGAATAATTCGACAGGCGCAGCGGGAAGGCGATGGCGATGAAGCGGGCAATGAAGTGGCTTAACGAAATCTGCTGTACTCTTTTTCCTGGCTCACAAACCATATTGGTGACCATTTGCCTCTGTGGAGTTCCACAGAGGGTGAGCTTGTGCGCTCATGACACGGGGGTAGAACTTTTCATTGTACAGTACCTATTTTCTCCACATTTCCTATTGACTTTTAAGTCAATACATGTTATACTTTTATTGACTTAAAAGTCAATGGGATAGAAATGGAGGTGAGTAATAATGGCTCGTAAGAGTAATAATACTGAATTTATCGACGAATATGAAATTGCAGATCATAAAATTATGACGATGGAGGAAGAAAAGCGTGAACGCCTTATCATGGAAGCCCTGAAAGAGTTTTCCAAAGGCTATGCGTATGCCAATATGGACGAGATCGTCAAGCGTGCCGGAATATCAAAAGGATTGCTGTTTCACTATTTCGGTACTAAAAAGGGGGTGTTCCTGTTTCTTCTGAAATATACCTTAAACATTGTCAACACAAAGTTTGAAGAGATTGTTTTGGAAAAAAACGACTTCCTTCAAAACATCTGGCAAGCGTCAAAAATGGAACTAGATTTAAGCTTTGAACAGCCGTATGTCATGGACTTTTTGGTTAAAGCGGCTTTTTCATTAAAAGAGGTTTTTCCGGAGGGGTTGCCCAAAGATGTACCTGATTTGACCGCCGGCATATTGTTGGATCGGATTGTGAAAAACTCTGACTGGTCATTGCTTAGGTCGGACATCGATGCTGAAAAGGCACAAAAAATTATCTTATGGACGATGGACGGTTTTATGAATAGCTTGCTGGCCTGCGGAGGTGATATTGAGAATTACAAGTCTCATTATGACCAGTGCATGAAAGAATTTGAGGGATATCTCCAATTGCTTCGTAAGCTGTTGTATCAATAATTTAAAGAAAGGTAGGTTTGATTATGAGTAAAAATATAATTGAGATTGATAATCTCTCAAAGTTCTACGGCAAGCAAAGAGGCATCGAGGATGTAACATTCTCGGTTCGGGAAGGCGAAATTTTGGGGTTCCTTGGATCGAACGGTGCCGGAAAATCAACGACTATTCGGTCAATGCTTGGATTGATAAAGTATGATCAGGGCGAAATAAGAATCAATGGTCTTGACAGCGTAAAGGACAGAGAAAAAATCCTTGCAGACATTGGCTATATGCCAAGTGAAGCATGGTTTTATCCGGGCATGACAATCAGGGAAATGCTGAAGCATTCGGCAGATGTCAGAAAGGTTGATTGCACCGATGAAGTAGAAAAACTTTGCGACAGACTTCAGGTGGACGTAAAAAGAAAAATCAATGAGCTCTCACTTGGGAACAGGAAAAAGGTCAGCATCATCTGTGCAATGCAGCACAGACCAAAGCTTTTTGTTTTTGATGAACCGACCAGCGGACTTGATCCTCTGATGCAAAATGTTTTCTTTGAGTTGATTCAGGAGTATGTGAATGAGGGTGCGACCTGTATGCTTTCCACTCACGTTTTATCGGAAGTAAGAAATCACTGTACTCGTGTGGCAATTATGAAGGAAGGCAGGCTGGTTGTCACAGATACCGTCGATAATCTTCTGAGCAGTCGATCAAAGAGAATCAAAATGATACGGGATGGCGAAAAGCTTGATTATATCTACAAGGATAACCTGGACAATTTATATAAGGAACTGGAAGGACATCATATCGAGGATATTATCATCGAGGAACCGTCCATAGAAGAAGTATTTATGCACTATTACTTGAAGGAGGAAAAATAAATGCCGGTAATATTAAAAAACGAATGGAAATCAGGTCGGAAAAGTCTTTTGATATGGGCGCTTTCTGTGGGTGGAATGGGGCTCATCTTCATCATTTTATATAAGGGTATGGAAGATAGCATGGCAGGTATAGCAGAGAATTATGCAAAAATGGGCGCGTTTTCGGATGCTTTTGGAATGAGTAAACTCAGTATAGCAACATTAAAAGGATTTTTTGCCATAGAAGTCGGACAGATTCATGCACTTGGAAGCAGTATGTTTGCGGCTTCCATTGCCACAGTAATTCTTTCAAAGGAAGAGGATGGGCATACTGCAGAATATACGTTTACACTTCCGGTTTCAAGGGGCAAGGTCATAGCAATGAAGTTTTTGGCAGTGCTGATAAAACTTATTTGTTTTACATTTATTTGTGGCATGCTTTATGAAGTCGGGTTTGTTTTTCTTGGAGAAACGGATTTTGGAAGCATATTCACAGAGTATATGCTTTTTCAGTTAATGATGAATATCGAAATTGCGGCTATTTGCTTTGTGATCTCTGCGGTAAGCAAAAAGAACAGGTTAGGAATTGGAATTGCAGTTGCCATGCTGCTGTATGCGTATGATTTGATGGCAAGAGTTGTTCCTGATTTAAAGGACGCTATCTTTATTTCTCCGTTTTCCTATTCAAATGCGACATCAATTTTTGCTGGAGAATCAAGGGATTGTGTTGCTTTGATTTTAGGGACGATAATGATTGTGATTATGACTGTGGGAGCTGGTATGATTTACGCAAAAAGGGATCTCGCTTCATAATGATTAGATTTTAGTTGCTTGTTTTCTGATTTTAAATAAGAAAAAATTGAGTTGTTTCTCTACTTTGCATAAGTAAGCTTATTGTTCTTGTATTTATAGTAATGACGTTCAAGATATCCAGAACAGATTTTTTCTAACTCGGATGAATCAATAATCAATGATTGATCCTCTCCTACCTCAGACTGCGTCTCCAATAGGGGGCGCAGTTGTTTTTTTGTATCTATGACCTTATTGTGCAGTTGACTAATGACACACCCATTGATAATCCACAGCCATACACAGATTTGTTTAAATCCTCCGTAAAATTGTTAAGCCGACATAGGATAAACAGCAAAAAACAAAGAGCAAACACAGAAAAAAGAAAAGCGGAAGCCGCATTCACACACAAACTCCCACAGTTGACTTTTATCAATAAGGTCCATAGTAAAGTCCATAGAGCCATTTTTGACAAAAAAAGAACTCGCAAACGCCATGTTTGCGAGCTTTTCTTTTATGCGGCAAACGGGACTTGAACCCGTACGTCGTAAAACACACGCCCCTCAAACGTGCCTGTCTGCCAGTTCCAGCACTGCCGCATATATTCTGCTGATGTAGTCAGCTTAATTATTATATCACTTCTATCTGAGTTTGTCAAGCTTTTTTCAGGATTTTTATAAAATAAATCAAAGTGCCGTGAAGCATCACCACACAGCACTCTTTCATTTTTCTTTACAGCCATTGTATAAAAGCCGTTTTATCGTTTTGATTATACCCTGCTCGTTCGTAAAAATCAAGTGTAGACCTTTCTTTGGAGCCTGTCAGCAGCATCATCTTATAGCAATTCTCATTCACTGCGATCTGTCTTGCATAATTCAGGCAGGCTGTTGCAAAGCCCTTTTTTCTATACTCCATATCGGTTATCACATTTTCAATAAAAGCGTACGGCCGCTGTCCCCGTGTCAGGTTCGGGATAATAACGCACACACAGGAAGATACTATAACGTCGTTTTCTTCAGCCACGATAATATGGTGGTTTTTATCATTCAGTATGTCTTTCCAGACTCCAAGAACTCTGTCGTCCTTTTCCGGGAGCGGATTATCGTGAAGCTGCATATAAAGCCTTAACAGGCCGTCAAAGTCTTTTTCCGATATTTCTCTTATCATATTCAATCAACTCCCTGCCTTGTTATCCTGAAAAAGTCCAACATAAAACGACAGCGTTGCTTATCTTTTTTCAAGCACGCCCATAATAAGATTTCCGCAGTAGCTGCACCTTGCGTTTTCATCCACAACACCTGTAAGCGGTGCGCCGCAGGACAGACATCTGTCCTTAACGATCATTTTTGCAAGCGCAACAACAAGCTGCCCGTCATGCACCTCAAGGGTGCAGTTTTTGAGATAGCCGTTCTTTATTGCATATCTGATCCGCTTGAGCTTGCTTTTTCCGCTTGACGCAAAGCCCAGATCAGGCAGGGTATTTGCATTGACAAACGGCTTGGTGGAGCGTGAAAAATAATTTGCCCAATCGGAAGCCGAAAACAGCGCCATAGTCTTTCTGAAACGCAGCAGACCCAAGGGTAAAAGTACAAGTGCAAACGCTCCGCCGTAGATTATACCGTCACGGATATGATCCTTTATCAGCTTATATGAAAACAGATGGTTCGATGGATCCAGGAGCATTTTTTTCTGATACCCCTCATCAAAATAATGGCTTACCTGACTGAGTGTATACATAAGAAGAATAACTCCCAGCGAGAGCCCTATTACGGAAAGAACAAGGTACAGAACTTTTCTTAGACCTGTTGTGGAAGATTTATAAAAATCGGGTCTGCCGCTTCCCGAGCCGAGCCGGTTGGAAACGCTGTAAAAGTGGTCGTCGGAAAGCACCTTTGCGTGCAGGTCGCTGCTATGGCAATACGGACAGGTGCCGGTAAAGAAAACTCTTTTTTCTATGTGTGCACCGCAGCTGCGGCACTCGCACAGACATTTTTTGCTGTACAGCTCAATGATCTCGCCGCTGCTGCTTTGAATGAATTTAAAGTTTTTCATATACAGCACACGGTAGATATGCATTTGTCTGCGAACAGCAGCCTGACTTTTACCCATTACCTGGGACAGATCCGCATAGGTCGTAAATCCGTCAAGATCGCCCTCTAAAAAGCTGGAATAGAAAACGGCGTTGCCAACGTGTTTTATAGACAAAAGCGCAGCTATCAGCAGCACCACTGCCACGCAGGTCATTACTATTGCGCTTTTCATTGACACTGCGCCCCAGGCATACTCGGGTCTATCGCTGTATGTAGAAAACTCGGAGATTATATATGTGGTGCTGAGAACGAACTCAAATGCGCAAAAGAGCAGCAGCAGAATGTTTTTAATACGCAGTGCAGTTATAAGACCCTTTTTCAGATACACCGCTGCATCCCCCCATTTTTACCCAAATTTCGCCCCACAGCAATTTGCCGTGAGGCGATAAAACGTGCCTGATGCGATTCGAACGCACGACCTTCAGAGTCGGAGTCTGACGCTCTATCCAGCTGAGCTACAGGCACATATCAAGATGCAGGAGTGCGCTTGGGTGCACACCCCAGCATCTTTTGAACAGCTTATCTTATCTTTGCACCGCAAGGAAGCGACTGGTCAGGGAAGATGACCTTTGCCGAGCCGTCGGGTGCATCTGCTGCACAGATCATACCCTGTGATTCAACGCCGCACAGGGTTGCAGGTTTAAGGTTTGCAACGATAATGACCTTCTTACCAACAAGGTCCTCGGGGGCATACCACTGAGCTATGCCGGAAACTACCTGTCTGCCTCCCATTCCGTCGTCAAGCTGCAAACAAAGGAGTTTCTTTGCCTTTTTCACCTTTTCGGCGCTCTTTACAAGTGCAACACGCAGATCGACCTTGGAAAAATCGTCTATGGTTATCTCATCCAAAAGCGCAGGCGCATCAAATTCAGGCTCATCTGTTTCTCCGGCTGCTTTTTTAGCTTCCTCGATGCGCTGATTTATCTCCTCCAGCAGCTTTGTACCGTCTATTCTTGCAAACAGCGGAACAGGATCGTTTACCGTAATGCCCACAGGCAGTCTGCCGAAGCTTTCAAGGCTTTCCCAGGTGTCGATGTCGCAGTTTATCTGCTGCAGTATCTTTTCGCTGGTCTGCGGAAGGAACGGTTTTAACAGCACTCCCAGATATCTTATCGTTTCAAGCAGCACATACAGCACTGTTGCAAGGCGTTCTTTCTGCGTTTCGTCCTTGCCCAGCACCCACGGCTCTGTTTCGTCGATATACTTGTTAGCTCGCTTTGCAAGAGCCATGATGGTATCCATAGTCTCTGCCATTCTGTACTCATCAAGGAGCTTCTCAACTTTTTTAGGTGTCTGCTCACACTTGCTTATCACCTCATCGTCAAGAGGCTGCTTTGCACAAGGAGGCATTATTTTACCGCCAAAGTATTTTTTCTGCATTGCCACAGTTCTGTTCACAAGATTTCCCAGAGTGTTGGCAAGGTCGGTATTATATCTTTCAATAAGGGATTCATAAGTTACCGAGCCGTCGGAGCTGTATGGCATCTCCGAAAGCAGATAATACCTTGCACCGTCAACGCCGAATTCTTTTACAACATCCTCGGCGTAGATAACATTTCCCCTTGACTTTGACATCTTTTCTGTGCCGAAAAGCATCCACTGGTGTCCGAACACCTTTTTAGGCAGCGGTTCACCCAGCGCCATAAGGATTATTGGCCAGTAGATCGTATGGAACCTCATTATATCCTTGCCGATAACGTGACAGTCAGCAGGCCAGTATTTTTTATAAAGCTCTCCCGGTCCGTCGGGATCATACCCAAGGGCTGTGATATAGTTTGAAAGGGCATCTATCCAGATATAGATAACGTGCTTGTCATCAAAGGTTACGGGTATTCCCCACTTTACAGTTGTCCTTGAAACGCAAAGGTCCTGTATGCCCGGTTTGATGAAATTGTTATACATCTCTTTTTTTCTGGATTCAGGATATATAAAATCCGGGTTGTCTTCAAGGACATATTTTTCAAGCTGTTTCTGATACTTGGAAAGCTTGAGAAAATATGCCTCTTCCTTTGCAGGCTTTACCTCACGTCCGCAGTCGGGGCACTTGCCGTCCACCAGCTGGCTCTGTGTCCAGAAGCTCTCACAGGGGGTACAGTACATACCCTCATACTCCGACTTATAAATATCGCCCTGGTCATACAGCTTTTTAAATATCTTCTGTACAGCCTTTTCGTGATATTCATCGGTGGTCCTTATAAACTTGTCGTACGATGTATTCATAAGGTCACAGATCTCTCTTATCTCCCCTGCCACCTTATCAACGTGTTCCTTCGGAGTTATTCCCTCAGCCTCAGCAAGCTCCTCGATCTTCTGACCGTGCTCGTCAGTTCCCGTAAGGAAGAAAACATCGTAGCCCTGCATTCGCTTGAACCTCGCAATAGCATCTGTAAAGACTACTTCGTAGGTATTGCCTATGTGCGGCTTCTTTGAAGTATATGCGATAGCCGTAGTAATATAATATGTTTTCTTAGGCATTTTTCCATTCCTCCTTTTGAAATTTGCCACAAAACAGTGACACTTTTAGTATTATACACCATTTCACCGCCATAGTCAAGCGCTGCGGCGTTAGTCATTGTACTCACCGGCAGGTATGGGGCACAGGCTCTTCATTTGCTTTGACCCGTCCGGCATGAGCCGGCGGTGAAAACACAAGGCCCTATTGACAGGGTACTTTTTGTGTGCTACAATAAAACGGTAAATAAGAAGAAGAGAAAGCAGCGTTTGCTGCGTCTGCGAAAGGCAAAGCGTGCCTCGTTCAAAAGGCTTTGCAGACAGCCGATGCACGTTCAACCCGGTACATTAAGCGATGCTTAATTGAAAGCATATTCTCTTCTTCTTTTTATTTTTTCCAAAGGGAGGTGGCACAGTGTCCTTGCTCGACAGTCTTTATGACGCACAGACGTGGGAGGAATATAAACAGTACAAGATCTCTCACGAACATATTTCTCCACGCAGACAAAAGGAGCTGGAGGAGTATATCAGATGTGAGCTTTATCTTCCCACCGCAAAAGACCTTTGCTTTTCGCCCCCTGAAAAAAAGACTATAAACAAAAGCGGAACGCAAAAAAAGCGTGTGATATATATGTTCCTGCCGCAGCAGACCAGGGTGCTCAAGCTTCTTACGTACCTTTTGTATAAATATGACGGGGCATTTTGCAAGAGCTGTTATTCCTTCCGCAAGGGGATAACTGCCAAAAAGGCAATGCAAGACATTATGGGACTGAAAAATAAAAACAGCTGCTGGGTGATGAAGC
This sequence comes from uncultured Eubacteriales bacterium, assembly GCA_900319075.1. GTDB lineage: Bacteria > Bacillota > Clostridia > Oscillospirales > Ruminococcaceae > Hominimerdicola. Next base: position 4,772 of record ONMZ01000021.1, on the reverse strand, counting down.
TGGATATCCACAACTACTTTAATTCCATGCCCTCAAAAAAGCTGGTGAAGGAGTTTGAAAGGGTCATAACCGACGACCCACGGCTTTTGGATTTTCTCACACAATTTTTCACTGCCGACGTGTCCCTGAGCGACGGACACAGGATAACCGAGGACCGTGGCGCAATGGCAGGTATGCCCTTGTCGGCATTTTGCGCCAACCTCTACCTTACCGACCTGGACAGGCTTTTTGAAAAAATGGGCGTACCCTATTTCAGATATTCCGACGATATACTTATTTTTGCCCCCAGCCGCAGTCTTGCAATGCAATACTGCCAGATAATAAAGCAGCATATTGAAAACAAGGGGCTGACACTTAACAACAATAAGTTTTCACTCACCCCTCCGGGGGAACCGTGGGAGTTTCTCGGGTTTAAATATCACAATGGTGAAATAGACCTTTCGCAGGCATCAATAGATAAAATGAAAGCCAAGATAAAGCGCAAAGCCGCAGCCATATACCGCCGCAAATGCAGGCAAGGCACAGCTGATGACAAGGCGGCAAAAAACCTTATAAGGACATTTGACCGCAAATTCTTTGCCCCTGCGAACGAAAAGGATTTTACCTGGAGCCGCTGGTTCTTCCCTGTTATCACCACCCACAAAGGACTTGAGGAAATAGACAGATATCTTGTTAAATACATCCGTTATACATACACCGGACGGCATTACAAAGGCAACTACAAGATAAGCTATGAACATCTGAAATCTCTTGGGCTTCGCAGCCTTGTGAACGAATATTACAAATACCGAAATGATATAAAGACCGAAAAAGGATGAATTGCCGCCGCTGATTTTTCGGTCTTTTAAATTTTTTACTTTTCATATGCACAAATTCTGCCCTGTGAGTTGTATATATAGTGAACCGGGTTCAAGAAAGGAGAAAGCACAATGGATAAACAGCGTGTAGCCCAGGCGTACGAGCGTTACGCCGATACAGCCGTTCGTGCTGCATGGCATTACACCGGCGATATGCACAGCGCACAGGACTGTGCCGAAGAAGCTTTTTTACGACTGCTTTCTCAGGAGGATATGCCTGACGAGAAGGTGCTTCCCTGGCTCATTCGGGTCACGGTAAATACAGCAAAAAATCTTTTGAAATCATCTCACAGAAAATGCACCGACCCCTTTGACGAGCAGATGACGGACGGGCAGACCGACAGCCTTGTGCTTGCACGCCGTGCAGCGGCAAGGGCGATGCTTTGTCTGCCGGAAAAATACCGCATACCTCTTATGCTGCATATAGGCGAAGGACGAACTATTGCAGACACCGCAAAGATCATCGGCAAAGGTGTAAACACCACCGGATCTCTTATAAGAAGGGGAAAAAAGCTGCTTCAGAAAGCCTATGAAAAGGAGGAATTATAATGAACAAACAAACAAGTGCAGAACAGATGTATAAAGAATATATCACAGATATCCACGCCGACAGCTCGGCTTTGGAAGGCCTGCTTAACGGCGAAAGGACCCCGGCAAATCCCGGCGCAAGGATAAAGCACTCCACAGGGAAGATCGCTGCTGTAACAACTGCGGCGGCTGCAATAGCTCTGTGTGCAGGGATAGGTTTTTCGTCCTTTGGTTCAGACGACACAGAAACCGCACCAAAACCTGCCGCCACTACCCCTGCGATCACCACAGCAAAACAGCCCCTCACGCCCTCCCCCGAGCTGGGAGATTTCAAGATCGAGGTCACCGATACTATGGGCGGCACCCACGGAATGTGTGCCACACTGAAATTAACAGGACTTACCGAAAAGGGAAAGACACTTATCAAACAACAGAGTGATAAGATCTCAACGGATCAGAACTTTTTTGGCGCAGGCATCGCAGCTATGTCATTTTCCACCCCCATTGTGCAGGGCGACAGCTGCATCATGCAGGTAAGCTTTGTGCCGCAGAAATTCACGGGATTTGAGAGCAACCTTGGAGTGGATATATTTTTAAGGTTCCCCTCTGATCCCAGCGGTGCGATCACGGACCCGGGAAGAAAGGTATCCTTTAACATCCCCATTACCCCGTGTGAGCTTCATTTCAGATCCGACAAGGGCGAGGACATCTGGCTCACCGATCACTACATTGCATCGGGGCATAATCCCAGCGATCCTCAGAAAAAGGATCTGTATACGATAAAAAACAAGGACGGCTCGGTCAAGGAACTCACCGGAAGTGACAGCAACGGCGGCGCAGGAGCTTCGGACTATCTGAGCTATTCGCTGTGCTATTTCAGAGTAAAGCTGAACACCGCAGACATTGAAAGCATCACCTATGACGGCATTGAGTTCAAGAATGTCACTGACTCCACTCATCAGACAACACAAAATGTTTCGGATAATTCTCAGCCGTCGTCCGAGAGTGCAAAGGACAACTTCATAAATGCCACAGCTGAAAAGGCAAAACTGGTGAACAACAGATATAACGAGCCCGATTTTGCACAGCTGTTCAAAAAGTACAACCTACAACAGATTACAACCGCTAAAGCTGTCTCCGACTCCAACGGCTCTGACATTATTTGTGCAGGAGTAACATCCGATAAACACTTCATCGCCGTTATCTGCTGCAAAGACAGTTTAGCCCGTCAAATTGCTGACAGTAAACAAAAGAAGTCTCTTGAATTTGTCCTAACCGATAGTTCGGGCAATCAGCTTTGCAGCTGCCTTGTAAACTGGTGCCATAAGTTCAGCGATACCGCAGTTTATGCTGAGATATACAGCACTAACACCATTAACTTCAAAACTCTTCCCGAGGGTGTAAAGTTAAGCTGTAAAAACGATACTTCCTTCCCGAATTTAAATGTAACTCTCACTCAAGCAGAAATGAATACCGCTCTGTTGAACCCCGGTGATATAGAACCCGGCGTATAAACAACCCTCGCACAATACAAAAGAACCACCTCGCCTGAGGTGGTTCTTTCTTTTTATATAAGCTCCATTATCTCTGCGTGGATATCCTCGATAGATCTCATCTTTCCGTCCTTTACGCACTCCACCGTTTTCCAGCCCAGCTTTTGTGCACAGTATGCCGCAGCCTGCTGCGAGCGCTTCAGGTACTCGATATCGCCCTCATGGATATCCTTTTTGCTTTCGTCGCCTTTATATCTTCCCGTCATAAGCTTCTGGCTCACGTCGGTGTCGGCTTTAAGGTAGATAACAAGATCCGGTGCGGGGATACCCAGCTTTTTGTATTCAAAATCGTCCAGCCATTCAAGGTAACCGTCCCAGCTCTCATCCTCCAGTTTTGAGCACTGGTGGATACCGTTTGAGGTGGCATATCTGTCTGCGATTATTGTTGCACCGCTTTGGTAAAGCTCACCCCAGTCGGTCTTAAAGCTGGCGTATCTGTCCACCGCATAAAAAGCCGAAGCCGCATAAGCGTTCACATCCCCCGGCTTGCTGCCGAACTTCCCGTGCAGATACATTTTCACAAGTGCCGAGGAGTCGCTCTCATAATCGGGAAAGGTTATCTCCCTCACCCTTTGCCCCTGCCGGGTAAGGGTTTTTGCAAGCAGCTTTGCCTGGGTTGCCTTTCCGCTTCCGTCAAGTCCCTCTATAACGATAAGTCTGCCCTTCATCTTTTCCTCCGTTTACAGCAACACTATGCCGTTTTCTTTGCACTTTTCAGTCATCTCGTCCGACCAGATAGAAGCCTGTACCTCGCCGATGTGTGCCTTTTCAAGCAGCAGCATACAAAGCCTTGACTGACCTATTCCGCCGCCGATAGTCAGAGGCAGAGTGCCGTCTGCGATCATCTTGTGGTAGTCATACTGCATCCTGCCCATTGCGCCGCAAATCTCCAGCTGTTTTTCAAGGGACTTCTCGTCGACCCTTATACCCATAGAGGATATTTCCAAAGCGTTATCAAGCACCCTGTCCCAAACAAGGATATCACCGTTGAGAGACCAGTCGTCATAGTCAGGCGCTCTTCCGTCGTGCTTTATGCCGCTTTTAAGCTCGCCGCCTATCTGCATAAGAAAAACGGTCCCGTGCTCTTTTACTATCAGTCTTTCACGCTCTTTGGGAGTCTTATCGGGATACATATCCTCAAGCTCCTGGGTGGTGATGAAAAATGGCTCCTCGTTTATCCTGCCATCCAGCACCGGATAGCGAAGCCCTACTTTACGTTTGGTGTAGGCAACTGCCTTAACGATAGACCTTACCGTTTCCTTTAAGAAGTCAACATTTCTCTGCTCTCTTGTGATTACCTTTTCCCAGTCCCACTGGTCAACGAAAACCGAGTGGGTATTGTCGGTATCGTCGTCACGGCGTATAGCGTTCATGTCGGTATAGATGCCCTCGCCCGGGTTATATCCGTAACGGTAAAGCGCCATTCTCTTCCACTTGGCAAGGGACTGAACTATCTCCGCCTCGCTGTCATCTATTTCCTTGATAGTGAATTCCACCTTGCGCTCAACGCCGTTAAGGTCGTCGTTTATACCGCTTCCCTTGCGAACGATAAGCGGTGCGGTCACTCTGTCAAGGGTCAGCGCAAAAGACAAAGCCTGCTGAAAAACGTCCTTGATATATTTTATAGCGTGCTGAGTCTCCCTCAGCGTCAGCTTGGACTTGTAACCCTTGGGTATGTATAATTCTCTTGACATAATATTCACTCCTTATAGTTCGTTTAAATCTTCAATAATGCGATAAATCAGAATTTACCGCAGCACCCTTGCGTGGCAGCTGGGGGAAACCCTTTTGGAGAAGGGTTATCCCCCAGACCCCCTTCCTAAACCTCTTAATG
>ONMZ01000049.1 GCA_900319075.1 uncultured Eubacteriales bacterium | reverse complement strand
TGCGGTTGGCAGACTATTCCCGACCCCTTGAGGGGTAGTGTCCGTATTAAGCCCTTATAGGGCTTTCGCAAACCACCCGTTTAACGGGTGGTTTTGATTATTTTTTAAATGACACTACAATATAATTGAACAGAATAGGTATATTTGCTGCCGTTTTTGTATTCATAATAAATTCCGACTCCGATGTAGTTATGAATGAGGAGCTGCATACCTTTTCGCAGTTATAGCATTTGTGAGCATTTTTGCAAGCATTGCAATAAAATGTTCCGTCTCCGAGTTTTACACAATTTTTTTGCAGCTTAGTCAATACCCCGAAGCACCATGCAGCGGCTGTACGCATAGTATACCATAACGGCAGCTATGCCTTGCAGCGCTACGGGTGGCAAGGCGCTTATCGGCTTGTCCGCAGAACAGCCCGGAAAAGGCGGTGCGGGAGCGGCTGCCGAAATAATACGGAGCCGGTTTTATCCGGCTCCTTTTTGATCTGTGATATTATGCCATTGTGGAGAGCCTGTCTGCGATTATGTAGATAAACTGGCTGTTTGTGGGACGCCATCTTTCATCATGGGCAAAGGTACCGAAGTACTCACGCTTTACAGATGTACCTGTCCGGTTCCATGCGCTTTGGATCGCCGTGCGGATATTTCTCTCTACGCTTGCGGGCGATACCTTGAATCTTGCGGCTATGGCAGGGTATATCTCTTTGGATACACAGCGTGTGAAGGTTGACTTTTCAAGCGCCATTTTAATGGCTTCAAGGATAAATATGTAGCCCGTATAATTCTTGGTAACGCAAAGGTCAAACAAAACGTGGGCGATAACGGTGTCGTCCGGCTTTTTCTCTTTGTCCTGGGGTGTAAATCGGTACGGGTCAAATAAATGCACCCGAAGCTTGTCGATTATGCTTTTGTCCTCAGGGTCAAGGATAAGGTCGGCATACTCATACCGGCAGGTGCTGTTGCAATCCTCGCAGATAAGCACGATATAGGGCGGACGTTCAGACCTTTTGAGAAGAGTGCAAAGCTCATCATACTTACCGGTAAGGCTGGAAAGGATAAGGGCGTGGGGTCTGATACGCATGAAATCGTTGAGTATGTGCAAAACGCTGTCCTCTGTATAGCTGACAAAAGCTCCCCACGAGGCAAGTTTCTGCCCGAGCTGAAGAGCTTTGCCATAGTCCCTTCCAATAAGGATACTGATTTTTTCTTCATTCATTTTTCTATTTCCCTCCATACTGCTTGTGATTATCACAATATGGTATTTTACCATAATTTGCGTACCCGGTGGCTAAGTTATCAAAAACTATGTTTTGATTTAATCCTGTCTTTAACGATTATTAATATTGACTTAATACGGGTCGCATGAAACGATATAATTCGACAGCCCCGAGCCTGAGTGTGCATACCGCCGCTGCGGTGCTTGACAAAACAGTTTGGTTGTGTTAAACTAAAGCTGAACAAAAGCGCACATCTTTGTGCGCTGCTGTTTTAAAATTATCGGGGGGTCAGGACAATGAAAAAAGATATGTTCAATTATGTCTGGACAGATAAAAAACGCACTCTTTTTGGTTTGCCTCTTTCGTTTACAAGATATTTTCTAACCGAAACCAAGTTTATTACCCGCAGCGGTTTGCTCAGGGTGCAGGAAGATGAGCTGGAGCTTTACAGAGTTACAGATAAAAAACTCATACTCACTCTGGGACAGAGATTGTTCAAGTGCGGCACTATACAGATGCACGTTCGTGATGTGGACACACCTATAAAGATCGTTAAGTCCATAAAAAAACCCAGAGAGGTTCTTGAACAGCTGGATAAATATATCAACATGAACCGTGACAGATACCGTGTAAGAGGAAGAGATATGGTGGGCGGATCCTTTGGCACACATGCGGACGATGCGTTTATCGACGGTGACATTGATGTGGACGACACATATTATTAAAATATTGATATAAGGGCGGAAACCGGGTTTTCCGCCTTTTTTCGGAGGTAAAAAGGTTGAACGGATCGGACAGAGAATTCTATGAGAGCCTTGAGGACTGCTGGGAACGGCTTGAGAGCACGAAAAAACCCATATACATCTACGGTATGGGTAACGGCAGCGAAAAGCTGCTTGGACTTTTCAAGCGTATGGGCATAAGCTGCAAGGGGATATTTGCCAGCGATGATTTTGTAAGGGGACAGAGCTTTTGCGGTTATAAGGTGCAAAAGTTCAGCGACGTTATGCAGGATCCTGAGGACAAGCTTGTGGTGCTGGGCTTTGGCAGCAGCCTTGAGGAGGTAATGAGGCGCATAGAGAGCATTGAGGACAGATATGAACTTATTATCCCGGAAATATCCGTAACGGATAAGGGATATTTTTGTAAACAGAGATTTCTCGATCTGTACTCAAAGGCTCAAAGGACATATTCATTGTTGGAGGACGATTTTTCACGCCGGACATTCAAGTGTATTACTGCATTTAAAATAACTGGAAAGGGTAAGTATCTGCGTGAGTGCTTTTGTGATGAGCAGGAGGCGCAAAGCCTTCTGAATCTGGGAAGCGAGGAAATGTATTTTGACCTTGGAGCTTACCGGGGAGATACCATAGAAAGCTTTATTTCCCACACGGGAGGGAAGTATAAGAGCATAACAGGGGTGGAGCCCAACAGACGCAACTTTAAAAAGTGCCTGCAAAATACTGAAAAATATCCGAACATCACCCTTTACAATGCTGCTGCGTGGAACGAGCGGACACATCTGTTGTTTTCCCCGGGCGGCGGGCGGCAGGCTAAGATCTCTGAAAAGGGCGATGCCGTGGAAACTCTGAGCCTTGACAGCATCTCGCAGGATGGGTGTACCTATGTGAAATATGACGTGGAAGGGGCTGATTATGAGGCGCTTGCCGGCAGCATAAAAACTATCAGGAAGTTTTCACCGAAGATATGTGCGGCACTTTACCATAAGCCGTATGACTATTTTTTGCTGCCGCTGATGATAAACAGCATAAACAGCGATTACAAATTCTACCTTCGCCAGTCAAGGTATTACCCCTGCTGGGAGACAAATCTTTACTGTATACCACGGTAAGACAACTTTTTCACAAAAAGAAAGAATGTAATTTGTGCAAATTGCTGCAATAAAAAAACGCTCCTTATTCGTATATCTGTTGTAAGCGTTAAGCGAACAGGTAAAAATAAGGAGCGTGCTTTTTATGCTGAAAAAAATTATAAGTGCAGTTATAGCGATAACATTGGTAATTGGAATGTGCTCGTGCAGCGAGCAGGAATCAACACAGCTTCCGTGGAACCCCGCAGATCCCGAGATCACCCGTCCTCATCTGCCGGAGCCTGAGGAGCCGGTTTTACCACCTGATGATAATTCTGTGCAGCCAACTGCAAACTACGCCTTTACCCCGGGGAAAAAGGACGAAAAGATCACAGATGAGTTTGCACAAGCCTTCAATAATTTCTCGGTGGAGCTGTTCAAGCAGTCTGTCAAACAGGATCTGAAGCAGGGAAGGAATACTCTTGTTTCACCTGAATCGGTGTCGTTTGCTTTGGGTATGACTGCAAACGGTGCAAATAATAATACGCTGGTGCAGATGAAGAATGTATTGTGCGGGACAATGAGCCTGGCGGATTATAACAAGAATATGAACCTGCTCATTTCTGATGCACATAACAGCAACAGTGAAAACTCAAAGCTGGAAATTGCAAATTCTGTCTGGCTGAAGGATATGAAGGGTCTGACGCTGAAAGAGAGCTTTGTTAAAACCTGTAAGGAACAGTTCAATGCTGAAATGTTCAAAGCTCCCTTTGATAAGAGCACGGTGGAGAGTATCAATGGATGGGTAAACGAAAAAACTCACAACATGATACCGAGAATAGTTGAAACTCTGGACGCAAACGCAAGAGCAGTGCTTGTGAACTGTGTGGCTTTTGATTCAAAGTGGGCTGTCCCCTATGATGAGGATCAGATAAAGGAAAACTGCGAGTTTACAAACGCAAATGGTGAAAAGACAAACTGCACCATGCTGAGTTCAAAAGAAAAGCTCTACGTTGAAGGAGAGCATGAAACAGGCTTTGTTAAAGAATACAGCGGCGGTAAATATGCCTTTATGGCAGTTCTCCCCAATGAGGGTACGGGCATTTACGAATATGTGTCTTCCCTTACAGCCGACCGCTTTGCAAAGCTTTACAAAGAAAGAACAGGCAGATATGATGTTAAAACAAAAACACCTCAGTTTAAATATGACTATGATATAAACCTCAATGAAACACTGCGTGGTATGGGTATGGAGGAAGCATTTACCATGAATGCGGATTTCTCCAATATGACAGGAGATAAGTCGCTTTATATCGGCTCTGTGCTTCACAAGACCCATATCGAGCTTGACGCAAACGGGACAAAGGCTGCGGCTGCTACCGCTGTTACAATGGATGCAAAATGTGCTTTGGATGAGTCACTGCCTAAAACCGTTTATCTGGACAGACCCTTTGTATACGCAATTATGGATACCCGGACCGGTCTGCCTGTGTTTATGGGTACGGTGTGTGATCTAAGCGTTCAATAATTCACAAAATATCCTTGAATGTGTGGGGGCAGTGTGATATAATCATTGATGTAAGGAAATTGATTTCCGAATAATCTTCTAATAGGAGGAATGTAAAATGTCAATGTATATCACCTGTCTGGACCTTGAGGGAGTTCTTGTGCCTGAGATATGGATCGCCTTTGCAGAGGCAAGCGGTATCCCCGAGCTGAGAAAAACAACCCGTGACGAGCCTGATTACGACAAGCTGATGAAGTACCGCCTTGCTATACTCAAAGAGCACGGACTCGGCTTGAAGGAGATCCAGGAAACTATTGCCAAGATCGACCCTATGCCGGGCGCAAAGGAGTTTCTTGATAAGCTCAGAGATCTTTCACAGGTTATAATTATAAGCGATACATTCACACAGTTCGCAAAGCCGCTGATGAAAAAGCTGGGTATGCCCACGATCTTTTGCAACACACTTGAAGTAGCAGATAACGGTGAGATCACAGGATACAAAATGCGTGTTGAAAAGTCAAAGTACACCACCGTCAAGGCACTTCAGTCGATCGGCTTTGAAACTATCGCTTCCGGTGACAGCCACAACGACCTTGGCATGATAAAGGCAAGCAAAGCAGGTTTCCTGTTCAAAAGCCCTGACAACATCAAGGCTGATAACCCCGATATCCCGGCGTATGAGACATACGATGAGCTTTACGAGGCAATCAAGAACGCAATGGACTAACAGAATAGCAAAAACGGACCTGAAATTATTTCAAGTCCGTTTTTTTGTACTCTTTTTTATTCTATCGTTCCGCCGCCGATAAGATAGTCACCGTCATAGAAAACTACTGCCTGCCCCTTGCAGATAGCCTTGTGCGGCTGCTCAAAGTTCACTCTTACACGCTTTTCACCGATCGGTGTCACCGTGCAGGGAACGTCCTGCTGATGATACCTTGTACAAGCTGTACATTTTATTGGACTGTTAAGCCGGTCTGTTGTAAGCATATTTACCTCACACGCCGTGAGGGTAGTTCTCGTCATCTTATCTGGGGTGCCCATTATCAGTCTGTTGCCTGCGATGTCCTTTTCTATAACAAACAGCGGCTCACTGTATGAAACACCAACGCCTTTGCGCTGTCCGACGGTGTAGTGAATAAGTCCCTTGTGTGTGCCTAGCTTTTCGCCGCTTGTAAGCACAATGTCGCCCTTTTGCTGTTCGCCCGCACGTGAGGTTATAAAGCCTGCGTAGTCGCCGTCCGGGATAAAGCAGATGTCCTGAGAATCCGGCTTGCCGGCGTTTACAAGGCTGTTTTTGTCTGCTATCGCACGTATATCATTCTTATTCATTTCACCCACAGGAAACAAGCTGTGTTCAAGCTGATCCTGTGTCATGGAGTACAAAACGTAAGTCTGGTCTTTTTTTCTGTCCGCCGAGCGCCTGAGCAGCCACCTGCCTGACTTTTCATCAAATTCTTTAGTAACATAATGCCCTGTTGCGATGTAGTCGTAACCAAGCATCTGTGCCCTTTCGAGGAACTTTCCGAATTTGAGGAAACGGTTGCAGTCTATGCACGGGTTGGGTGTTCCGCCGTCAAGATACGTATTTACAAACTTGTCCATAACGCACTCTTTAAAGCTGTCCGCAAAGTTGAAAACGTGAAAAGGGATACCAAGCTTATATGCCACCTCTCGTGCGTCCTCAACGTCGTCCAGCGAACAGCAGGTCTTTGTGCGCTCAATGCCGATATCATCGTTTGAGTAAAGGTGCATGGTTGCCCCTGCCACATCATAGCCTGCATCCAGCAGCAGCTTTGCCGTTACCGAGCTGTCAACTCCGCCGGACATTGCGACCAGCACTTTCTTTTTGCTATCCATACTATCCTCCGTACCTATTCGGCTTTGAATTTTTGAGACTGCTCCACAGCAAGTCTGTCGCAGCGCTCATTCTCAGGGTGTCCAGCGTGACCCTTTACCCATACGAACTCCACCTTGTGCTTATTAAGCAGTGCCAGCAGCTTTTCCCATAAGTCGGGGTTGAGCGCCTTTTCCTTGTTGCTTTTCACCCAGCCTTTGCTTTGCCAACTCTTAGCCCAGCCTTTTGTAACAGAGTCTATAACGTATTTTGAATCGCTGTATAATGTGACTTTGCAAGGCTCTTTGAGCATCTCCAGGGCAGTTATAACAGCGGTCATCTCCATGCGGTTGTTTGTGGTGTGCGCTTCACCGCCGCAGATCTCTTTTTCTACCCCTTTATATTTCAGAATTGCTCCAAAGCCACCGGGACCGGGATTTCCCGAACAAGCTCCGTCGGTAAATATCTCAACTTCTTTCATAATGTTCTCCGTTTCAAATAAATGATTCCGTCTGCATATTTATAACGTATCTCGCTTGTGAACGCATATTTTTCTTTACCTTTTCAATGTTTTGTTCAAGAATTGTAAGCGGTATGCTGGCATAGTCGCCAAGAAGCTGCAAGCAGTCGTCTATAAGCTCGTCTTCCTCGCTGGTAATGGCTATGTTTTCCAGCAGCTCATATAGCTCTTTTTCATATTTGAGCCGCTTTTTGTGGTAAGGGTCAAGGTACCTGTCAAGGCAGAAAAGTACCCTGCGTGCCTGTTCAATGTCCTCGCCAAGAAGTACAGACTCTACATTTTTAAATCCGCTTTCTATGATCTGTTTCTCTTTCTCTCCGTAACCAAGCATTTGCCTGCCTCCTTATTATGTTAATTCGGAATTTACCGCAGCACCCTTGCGTGGCAGCTGGGGGAAACCCTTTTGGAGAAGGGTTATCCCCCAGACCCCCTTCCTAAACCTCTTAATGATTTTTACA
>ONMZ01000027.1 GCA_900319075.1 uncultured Eubacteriales bacterium | reverse complement strand
CACAATGCTTATCTTTTGGTCTTTGGTTCGGAATAGTGTAGTGCTGGCGGTCTATCTCTTGTTTTCGGTTGCTTGCTTCCTTACCGTACATGAGCATTATTTCAAGTCTTATATTACTTGAGCTCAACAGTTGCGCCTGCAGCCTCAAGCTTAGTCTTGATCTCCTCAGCGTCAGCCTTGGAAACACCCTCTTTGATAGCCTTAGGAGCAGCCTCAACAAGCTCCTTAGCCTCTTTAAGTCCAAGACCGGTGATCTCCTTAACTGCCTTGATAACACCCATCTTAGCGTCACCGAAGGAAGCAAGAACTACGTCAAACTCAGTCTTCTCCTCAGCAGCAGCGCCGGCAGCACCTGCAGCAGGAGCAGCAGCGACAGCAGCTGTTACACCGAACTCTTCCTGGATAGCGTCAACGAGCTCGGAAAGCTCGAGAACGGAAAGTGTCTTGATCTCTTCTACGAAATTCATAATTTTCTCTGAAGCCATGATAATAATTCTCCTTTAAATCAAATTTTACATTTACGGCAAATGCCGTGGGGTCATTTCCCCCGTTTTCAGGGCTCTCACCCTGCCTCATGCGGATCTCTTTACCCGCCTTTCATGCCGCTTTACAGCAATTATGCTGCGTCGCCGCTCTTGCTGTCTGCAACAGCCTTGATCGTAGCAGCAAGCTTCTGGATAGGTCCTTGAAGGGAGCCGACCAGCTGTGCAAGCAGTGTCTCTCTTGAAGGGATCTTGGAAAGAGCCTTCACGCCGTCTGCATCGTATGTTTCCTCACCGATGTAACCTGCCTTGAGAATGAGCTTTTCACCGTTGAACTGCTCACCAAATTTTCCGAGTACTCTTGCAGGAGCTGTCTGGTCATCGTTGGAGATCGCAAAAGCGGTCGTTCCCTCCAGAACTCCGTCAAAGCCCTCGTAACCTGCGTTGTGCAGTGCAAAACGAAGGATAGTGTTCTTCTCTACGAAGTAGGTAACGCCTGCCTCTCTCAGCTCTCTTCTGAGCTTTGTGTCCTCTTCAACAGTAAGACCCTTGTAATCAACAAGTACACCTGCTGCCGAATTCTTAATGAGGTCTGTGAGCTTGGCTACCTTTTCCTGCTTTGCAAGCAAAACCTTTTCACTTGGCATCTTCTTATATTCACCTCTTTGAAAATGATTTGCAAAGCGTAAACTAAAAAAAGAAAAACTCTTTCGCCGTAAAGACAAAAGAGAAACAAAGTCAATATGATCTATAAACTTTGCTATTCTTTCCTCGGCGGGTCTTACAAATGAAACATCGTTCATCCTGCCAGCTGTCTTTAGATACGAATGCTTATACATTATAACAAAGCTTCCGGGCTTTGTCAAGAGCATATAGATCAAAGATTATAAATTTTTTATGAACCGCCCCACGTTCCTTCTTACTGCAAAAGGGCAAAAAAATGGCAGAGCTGCGAGGCTCTGCTGAAACAAAACAAAAAAACTATGTGTAGAACAAAAGAAAGGAGACAACAAAACGGATGTTAAGACGAGGCATGACCCCGTGCTTATCATCATTTATGATTATATCTTGTTTTCTCCGTAAAGTCAAGGCTTAACTTTTAAATTCCCTTATTTTTGTCATATTTTGTTGATTTGCACAAAAAGGGCAAGTATATATTCTACTGCCCCGGGTATGTATTGACTTTTCGTTCACAATTTAGAAAAAGCTTCAGCACTGGGAAAGGAAGCCCTTGCTTCGGCATTTTTTGCGGCGTAATGCAGACCCTGTTTTTCTGCACCGCAAAACTGCCGAAAAAAGACTTCCCTGCCCAATGCCGAAGCCGGGACGCAGGAACTATCGCTCTCTTACAAGCTCGTTTTCTCTGAACAGCAGCGAGATGCACCACAACGCACTTACTGCTACCAGGCTGTAGATAATCCTGCTGATGACAGCTCCCATTCCACCGAAAAGGAACGCCACAAGGTCAAACTGGAATATACCGATAAGTCCCCAGTTTATGCCGCCTATAATAAGCAGCACCAATGCTATCCTGTCTAACATTTACAAACCTCCTTTCAGAGCATCATCATGCCCTGTATGACTATTATTGGCTTTCCTTTTTGTTTTATTCAGCGTTTTTTTTGGTAAATAGTACTTAAAAAACATGGTCAAATTCTATGAAATAATTTGTATAAATACTGGACAAAAAAAGGAGAATGTGATATAATAACTTTATATAAATCAAACAAAGTTAAAGGGAAGTTTAAATGAACAGTATAATTAGTGAATATGACTTTAATGGCATCAGATGCGTAAGAATGCAGCACGGGAAATACACCTGCATTGTGGCGCCCGGGCTTGGTGCATCGGTGCTGCGTCTTCATGACGAAGAAAACAGGATAGAGGTATTCCGTTATGATAAAAATGCCTCTGCACAGCAGATCGAAAGCGAAAGAGAGATCTGGGGACTGCCCACTCTTTACCTTCCGAACCGTTTTGAGGACGGAATAATAAAAACCTCGGACGGGCTGTATAAAATGCCGATAAATGTCCCGGATCAGCACAACTATATGCACGGCTGGGTACATAGGCGTCCTCATGTGATAGAAAGCACAGAGGATTCAGAGGAAAAATGTGTGCTCGTAACCTCATTTACCCATGACAGCAAAGATGAGATGTATACATTTTTCCCTGTTGATTTTAAAATATCCTATACCTTTACCCTTTCCGATGAGGGTCTGCGCCAGGAGATCAGCCTTACAAATCTCAGCGATAAGGCTCTTCCGGTAAGTCTTTGCACCCACACCACGATCAACGCTCCAATGTCAGACGAGGGAGAGGAAAAGGATCTTAGACTTTTTGTTCCAGTGGTAAAAAGATGTGAGCTGAACGAAAGATGCCTGCCCACCCAGGAGCTTTTGGCTCTTAACGATTGGGACAAAGAGTATCTCACAGGGAAAATGCCCACCCTTCAGGTGATCGACAACGATATGTACACCGCCGGAACAAACAAGCTTGACGGCGAGGATTTTTACGGGACATATGTTAAAGACACCGCAAAGGGAACACTTGTATTAAACCGGGTCTCAAAGGAGTTCAGGTTCTGGAATATGTGGAATCAAGATGGCGTAAACCATTATTTCTGTCCCGAACCTATGACAGCGATGATAAACTGCACCAACCTCACTCTCCCCCATGAGGTAACAGGGTACTGTGAGCTTTCAAAGGGACAGTCTTACACCTGCTGGCAGAGCTTTTGTACACGCAGGATCGAGATATGAAGCTTGGAGAAATCCTTGAAACTGCGGTAGAAGATTACCGTATAAGGCAGAAAGAAAAATCAAAATGGGGGATCTTGTTTGTATTTTTCATACTGCTGAGCGTAGGGGCAACATTAATAAAGGAAATAATGGTCAAAGGCGCAGACTATCTTGGCGGAAAAGCCACGGTGGAAAAATTCTTCAGAGCAAACCTTGTCCGGTTTGTAATAATGTGCCTGCTGATGGCTGTGTTCATCGTTGTCTTTGTAAAAACATGGAACGGCAGACAAAGCTCCATAGAACAACTGTTGTTTTCATTCGGCGCAGGGATCGTTGTGATCTTTTTTGCGGCAACTGCACTTATGCCGGTGCTGACAATAAGTGATGAGCTTAAACACCCCCGCACCGCAGAGCTGAGCAGCTACACTCTTTGCAAGGACAAGTCGGGAAAGTACTACGCTGCCTTTGACGACAACGGCGAAGGGATACTTCTTGAGATCCCACAGGATAAATACAGCGAGCTTTGTGCAGGAGTTTATTCCGACACAGGCTCCGGATTTGCTTATAACCAGATGCGGGAAGCCACGGATAAATATACCGACGTTTCCTTTTACCGTTCAAACGCAAAAATAGTATACTACGACAGATCCGTAATATACGAAAGTGCAGAGCTTGTTTCAACAGGGTAATAATTAATGAAAATTAATTTTTATACATATTAACACGAAAGGTGGAACACTTATGAAATTTGGTACTCCGTATCCGTGGATAAACTATCTCGGCTCACAGGCGTTCTTCTCTCTCATCTCCAACACAGCAGGCGGCTACAGCTTCTATAAGGATGCGAGACTCAGAAGGATTACACGTTACCGCTACAACAACGTGCCTATCGATATGGGCGGCAGATATTTCTATATCAACGACAACGGCACTATATGGAATCCGGGCTGGTCCCCTGTTAAGACGGAGCTCGATGCGTATACCTGCCGTCACGGTATGGGCTATACAGTCATCAAGGGCGAAAAGAACGGCATCGAGGCTGAGGTGACCTTCTTCGTTCCAAACAACTATAACGGCGAAGTTCAGCAGGTAGTCCTCACAAACAAGAGCAGTGAGAAAAAGACCTTCAAGCTCTTCTCTTTCGCAGAGTGGTGTCTGTGGGATGCTCAGGACGACTGCACAAATTTCCAGAGAAACTTCTCAACAGGCAGAGTTGAAGTTGACGGCTCTGTTATTTACCACAAAACAGAATACAGAGACAGACGTGACCACTATGCTTTCTACTCTGTAAACGACAGCATCGACGGCTACGATACCGACCGTGACTCGTTCATCGGTCTGTACAACGGCTTCAACGATCCTCAGGCTGTTATCGCAGGCAAGGCAACAGATTCCTTCGCTGACGGCTGGTCTCCGATCGCTTCTCACTACAAGGAGATCACCCTTGAAGCAGGCCAGAGCAAGACGCTCGTCTTTGTACTGGGCTATGTTGAGATGCCTGTGGATCAGAAGTTTGAAGCTGACGGCAAGACTATCAACAAGGTAAAGGCAAAGGCTATGATCGAGCAGTTCAATACTCCCGAGAAGGTAGCCGCAGGTCTTGCAGAGCTCAGAGAGTCATGGGATAAGCTGCTTGGCATACTCAACGTTTCCACCCCAAGCGACAAGGTAGACCGTATGGTCAATATCTGGAACCAGTATCAGTGCATGGTAACATTCAACCTGTCACGTTCTGCTTCCTACTTTGAGTCAGGTATCGGCAGAGGAATGGGATTCCGTGATTCCAACCAGGATATACTCGGTTTCGTTCACCAGATACCCGACAGAGCAAGAGAGAGGATCATTGATATCGCTTCCACACAGCTTCCTGACGGCGGATGCTATCACCAGTATCAGCCCCTTACCAAGAAGGGCAACTCCGATATCGGCGGCGACTTCTCTGATGATCCGCTGTGGATGATACTCTCTGTTTCCGCATACATCAAGGAAACAGGCGACTGGAGTATACTCGATGAAATGGTGCCATACGACAATGACGAGTCCAAGGCAGCGCCTATGCTCGACCATCTGAAGGTATCCTTCTACCACATCGTAAACAACCTTGGTCCTCACGGACTGCCTCTTGCTATGCGTGCTGACTGGAACGACTGCATCAACCTGTCATGCTATTCGGATACTCCGGGCGAGAGCTTCCAGACATATACCAACCCCAAGTTCGCTGCTGAGGGCGGCTACTCCAAGGTAGCTGAGTCCGTAATGGTAGCTACGCTTTTCACATACGTAGGTCCTAACTACGTTTCGATACTCAAGCATCTGGGCAAGGACGACGAAGCTGCTGCTGCACAATCTGAGATCGACAAGATGAAGAAGAACGTTATGGAGTCAGCATGGGACGGCAGCTGGTTCCTCAGAGCTTATGACGCTAACGGCGAAAAGATGGGCTCCAAGGAGTGCGAAGAGGGTCAGATATTCATTGAGCCTCAGGGCTTCGCTATCATGTCCGAGATAGGCAAGGAGCAGGGCGCAGATATGAAGACCCTTGCTGCTATCGACGAAAGACTTAACACCAAGTTCGGTCTCGTACTCAACAACCCTGCATTCACCAAGTACTATATCCAGTACGGTGAGATCTCCACATACCCCGGCGGATATAAGGAGAACGCAGGTATATTCACACACAACAACGCTTGGATAATCTGTGCTGCTGCTTATGCAGGCGAAGGCGACCAGGCATTCAAGTACTATTCCGAGATCGCTCCTGCATTCACTGAGGAGACTTCCGATATCCACAAGACCGAGCCTTACGTATACGGTCAGATGATAGGCGGCAAGGACGCAGGATCTGATATCGGCCAAACAGGCAAGAACTTCGGTCAGGGCAAGAACTCCTGGCTGACAGGTACAGCTGCATGGAATATGGTAGCTATCTCCCAGTACATACTCGGTGTACAGCCTGATTTTGACGGCCTTAGGATAGACCCATCTATCCCTTCCCAGTGGGATGGCTTCAATATCACCAGAAAGTACAGAGGCAACACCTACAACATAACTGTTAAAAACCCCGATCACATTTCAAAGGGCATCAAGTCCGTAGTTTGTGACGGCGTAAAGGTAAACGGAAATGTTCTGCCTGTTTTTGAAACCGGCACTGAGCACACCGTTGAGGTAGTAATGGGCTAAAAGATCAATATCCCCTGCACAGGCAGGGGATATTTTTTTGCGTATCATGGCACTTAAACATAAAAAAGAGCTATGGCATACACCACAGCTCTTTTTTTAATTCACAATTCCATCCGTTTATATCAAATATCAGTTGCCGTACTTAGCAGTGCTGATCTTGATTCCGGGGCCCATTGTAGATGCAACTACAACGCTCTTGAGGTACTGACCCTTTGCAGCAGCAGGCTTAGCCTTAACGATCGCTCCGATAAGTGTTTCAAAGTTCTCGTTGAGCTTTTCAACACCAAAAGAAGCCTTGCCGATAGGGCAGTGGATAATGTTGGTCTTATCAAGACGATACTCGATCTTACCAGCCTTAGCCTCTGTAACAGCCTTTGCTACGTCAGGTGTAACTGTACCTGCTTTTGGGTTTGGCATAAGTCCACGGGGACCCAGGACCTTACCAAGACGTCCTACAATGCCCATCATATCAGGTGATGCAACTACAACGTCAAATTCCATCCAGTTTTCCTTCATGATCTTGTCAACAAGATCCATGCCGCCAACATAGTCTGCTCCGGCTTCCTTAGCAGCATCATACTTGTCCTCCTTGCAGAATACGCAGACTCTTACGGTCTTACCTGTTCCGTTAGGAAGTACAACAGCACCTCTTACCTGCTGGTCAGCGTGCCTTGAGTCAACGCCCAGACGAACGTGGAGCTCGATTGTTTCGTCAAATTTTGCCTTTGCACCCTTAGCTGCCAGTTCAAGAGCCTCAGGAGCTTCATATGCTTTAGTTCTGTCGACAGCCTTTGCGCTCTCAACATACTTCTTGCCATGTTTCATTAGTTTTTCCTCCTCTAAAGTGGTAATGCGGAATAATCCTCCCACCTCTGCGTATAAATCTTACGCAGCGATCATCAATTAACCTTCAACTACTACGCCCATTGAACGGCAAGTGCCTTCGATCATGCTCATTGCACTTTCAAGGCTGGAAGCGTTCAGGTCAGGCATCTTCTGCTCTGCGATCTTCTGGATCTGCTCCTTGGTGATCTTTGCTACCTTCTTCTTGTTTGGCTCGCCTGATGCGTGCTCGATCTTACAAGCTTTCTTGATAAGAACTGCGGCAGGCGGTGTCTTTGTGATAAATGTAAATGATCTGTCGGCATAAACTGTGATCACAACAGGGATAATAAGACCTGCGTCGTTCTTTGTCCTCTCGTTGAAATCCTTTGTAAATGCCATAATGTTTACACCGTGCTGTCCGAGTGCCGGACCAACCGGTGGTGCAGGAGTTGCCTTTCCTGCCGGGATCTGCAGCTTGATATAGCCTACTACCTTCTGTGCCATTATTTGCACCTCCATAATTAAGTGGTAAGGCGAGCTGACCTTTTCAGCTCTCCCACGTTTTTGGAAGCCTTTTTATATTCAATAATATTGCTTCCGTTACGAATGATTTTCCCTCTTCCTTACGCCTCAGGCTTTACCTGTGTAAGCGGAAGGGTAACTGATGTTTCTCTGCCGAACATTGATACAAGAACATCTGCGGTCTGTGCATCAAGATCGATCTTTTCGACCTTGCCCACAAATCCTTCAAAGGATCCGCCTGTAACTTCAACATTGTCGCCAACTTTAAAGCTAACTGTGATGTTTTCGCTCCTCTTGGTCTCTACGCCCAACGCCTTTACCTCTCTTTCAGAAAGAGGAACAGGCTTGCTTGCAGGACCGACAAATCCGGTAACTCCCCTTGTGTTTCTCACAATGTACCAAGAGTCGTCTGTCAGCACCATTTTCACCAGCACATAGCTTGGGAACAGCTTTTTCTCCACCTCAACGGTCTTACTGTCCTTTACCTCGGTAACGATCTCCGTAGGGATCTTGACCTCGGGGATAAGATCGTGAAGCTTACGGTTTTCAACAACCTTCTCAATATTCTCCGCCACCTTATTCTCGTATCCGGAATAGGTGTGCACCACATACCATTTTGCTTCTTCTGACATGCTTTTGACCTCCATATCTCGAAGTTGTCTTAAAACCTACAAGGACTGTCAGCTTCCTATTTTCAGTATGACATTTTCAAGAAGCTTGGTAAGACCAAGATCCACCGCACCCAGGAATATTCCCATGAACGTCATAACGCCCAGAACTATACCTGTGTTGTTGATGACCTTTTTCCTTGTTGGCCAAACGACTTTTTTCATTTCGCTTTTAAGCTCTTTGAACCAGCGTCTGAGCCCGCCCTTTTTCTTGACCGGTGTCACAGCCTTTTTAGCCTTGTCCTTTGAAGACTTAGTAACATCATTCTTAGCCATTATTCATAGCTCCTTTCTGACTATTACTTAGTCTCTTTGTGAAGAGTGTGCTTCTTGCAGAACTTGCAATACTTGTTCATTTCAAGTCTGTCAGGGTCATTCTTCTTGTTCTTTTTTGTGTTGTAATTTCTCTGCTTACATTCTGTGCATGCAAGTGTGATCTTTACTCTCATTTCGGCACCTCCTGACGAAATTTGCACTCCGCAAGAACTATCGGAGCACAGTCTGCCTCCCTCACTTTATGGCTTTTTCAAGCCCTGAGGTAACTTATGATCCTTGCTCTCCCGCTGTCAAAAAACGGGCGCAAAAAAATAGACCTCAATACGAGGTAAAGCTATTATACCTCATTTTATATCCTTTGTCAAGCCCTTTTTCGCTGTTTTTATCTTTTTTTATAAAAACGCACCCTTTTTATCCCCTTGCGGGGGGGGCAAACGCCTGCGCCGCAGGCGCAGGGACGGGGCAGCCTTGCTGCCCCGGTAGTGGGCGTTATGCCCACCGTTTGCCCTCAGGAAACCTTGAGCCATGCACAGGCAATATCCAGTGCATCATAAAGGCTGTCTTTCTTTGCGGTCTTAACAATAGCCTCCAGAGGGCTGATGGTCATATCGGTAGACATCTTTCTTATCATGACCTTGTCTGCCACTTCCAGCTCTCCCACCTTTTTGGTGCTCAGTATTTCCATCTGCACCACAAACTCGTCATACATATTTCCAAAATAGAGCTGATTGCCCTTTCTCACCAGAGGGAGTCCCTTGTAAGTGAAAAATTTGCTTTTTTCGTTTGCCATATTTATTCCTCCTTGAAATTTGCGGTCTTTCCGCTTTTTTATACTTGCGTCTTTATCTCCCCGCCCTGTTCAAGGGCAGTTATATTACCAGCCAGCGCATCCACCCAGCTTTTGTCCACAAGGTAGGACATCTTTGTGTTTACCCTTGCTCCGTAGCCGTTTCCCGTCGGCACAAGCTCCAGTTTGTCGGCTTTGCCGTCTGTGCGGTTGTATATTATGGTCGTATGCGGGCTGTTATTGTCATCTTTTGTGTATATCTGTGTTGTCGGGCATTTCATAAGGAACTCATAAAACTTTCTGAATTGGGTCAGATCCAGTTCTTTTCCGTCCTTTGTGACCTTCTCGGTAGTTATCTTTGAGATATCACCGCTTGCTGTTCCCTCGCCTGTATTATATATCGTATATTCCCTTGCCACGCCCTGCGTATTTATCACAACGCTTTTAAGCAGGCTGATATGATCCGGTATCATTGTCCGGGAGATAATATCTGCCGGTTTGATCTCCGCCCAAGGGACATATTCTTTATCCACAGCAAATATGCAATCCACAGAAGGCTCACCCTCCAGGTAGCAGTACAGCTTATCCTTTTCCTCCCCTTGTGACTTCACCGCCGGGGAGCCTATATACAGCACAAAGGTCTGTTTACCCTGTTCAAGCTTCACCTTGACCGAATCCGCTCCGATCCCATGGTCTTTCTTTGCCTTATCGTCCGGGCGGACTGTCTCACAGTACTCTGCGGTAAGGCTGAATATACCGTTTACTGTGCCTGTGGATCTTTGCTCATCAAGAAATGCATTTATCGGCTCGCTCATTACCCAGTCACCGGCGCTGCTCTGCAAAACGATATCCTCTGATCCCGGCTTTGTTATGGTGATCTTTGCATCTGCTGTATTATCCTTATCTATCTGAGGGGACATGACCGTGGAAACGTAGTCCTTTGCACTGCCGGAAAAATACATCTGAGTGTTCTTCTCAACCAGCCACACCTTGTCCTGTCCCTGTATCATGGCGTAGCACTGGCTGCCGTCCACCGACATTTCCCCCATGCACACCTTGACAGATCTGCCGTCCTTATAGCTTATCGTCGCAGCGGACTCAGGGTTTTCAAGTCCATATTTTTCAAGGTCCCGGGGCTGCTCTTCCACCAGTTTTGCCGCCTTTACATTTTTACAAAGCTCTAAAAGCGCCTTTTTGCGGATCTCATCCTGACGCAGTCCGGAAAGCTCCTTTATTTGGGTCTCCCCCGAAGACAAGACCTCCAATGTAAAGCTTTCGCTGCCCTTTGCTACGGTCACAGCAGAGATATTCTCTCCTTTTACTATCACCGTTTCCTGGTGATTATGCACCTCGCTCGGCTGCTGTGTGTGCTCCTGCTCATCTTCCTGCTGTTTTTCCGGCAGGCTCATAAATATCATAACTCCGATAAAGCACCCGCAGCACAGCAGTCCTGCGATTATACCTATAAGCTTCTTTTTCATCTGTCCTGCCTATCTGCGCTTTCTTCTCACCGTGACAACTATGCCTGTAACTGCAACAGCCACGGGAATTATCACGATAAACGTCCATTTGAGCACCTGTTTTTGTCCCTGAGTGATCTCAAAGGCTCCGCCCTGCAGGACCTTTGGTTCTATCTTTATACCCGGGGTCTTGTTGGTCATTTCAGAAAACAGAGCCAGAATAAACTCTCTGTTCTGGTACTGTCCGTACGCCATAAACCGGTCCTCCACCAGTGAGGATGTCCCGATAACAGCTGCTCCCGATCCTGTAACGGTGTTTGTTCCCAATGCTGCATAGCACTGCTTTGCATTTTGGATCACAACCACATTATCGTTCACAAGCTCGTCTGTTTTTGCACTGAGCGCTGCATCAGAGCTTTGCAGCAGCTTTTGCACCTCAATTTCCGAACTTCCCGTGTCCGGTGTTTCCACAGGCCTTGACTGTGCCACAAGAAGTCTTGGGTCGTTGCTGTCCATCTGATTTTTAAGCGTCTGGGAAATATCCTGAGCAAGGGTATAGTAAGGCTGATTATAGTACTTATCCGTATCCCTTTCACACACGATCCCCTGACCCACGCTTACTCCATACTTTTTCAGCAAGCCGCTTAAAAGAGGCGTTTGCCCTTGTGCCGCATGGGAAAAATACAAAATATGCTTATTTTTTGCGGAAACAAACTTTTCAAGCTTGTCTGTTTCCGGCTGCATATAATCGGTACGTGGGGCGCATATAACGGCTACATCTGTATCCTGCGGGATATCTGAAGAGGTTATATCCAGCGAAGATACGTTATACCCGTTAGCTGAAAGCAGGGTTTTCATATACTCCGGTTCAGTCAGCTCTCCACGACCTGTAAGAAACACAACGTTCACAGGTTTTGGGTCTGTCACAGCCAGAAGTGCCGAGGTAAATGCCTGCTCTGCATTTGAAGACTGGATATAGTTTGAAAAGTACTGCACAAATGCAGCCTGTGACCCTTCAAGGTTGTTTTTTGCGTATGAATCAACGGTGTAACCTGAGCTTGAAAGCCCTTCAACGAGTCTGTCCTGGAAGTTGATAATATCCGACACTCCGACTTTACGTGTGCGTGATATCTCTCCCGACTTTGTTTCAAACACTATGTCCATCGGACGCACATCGTTATAGCTTCGGGCGATATCAGGATTTTTGTCTATGTCCACAAATCTGTATTTTATCCGGCTGTTTTCACGGCTGTAATTTTTCAGCAGCTCCATAGCCTGTTTATTATAAGGATAGTTGAACGATGTATATGTCTCCTCGTCGGAAAAGACGGTAACGGTAACATCGGTCGCTATCTTTTTCACATACTCAAGGGATCTGTCGGAAATAGTGTAGATCTTTTTGTCCGTCATATCTATGGTAAGGGGGTAACGGTCAAACACCATCGTTGCCGCTGCGTTTGCCAGTACCACCGCCGCCACCACCACTATGGTGAGGATCATGGACAATGTGGAGTGTCTGAACTTGGCAGACGATCCTTTTGGGGGCTTGCTCTTTTTTTTGCTTACATCTTTTTTCTTGTCGCTCAATCCGCACACCCCCTAACTCCAGCGGCGCTTTTCAACGACCCTTACCGTAAGGAAAAGGAAGATGAAAACTGCGCTGAGGAAGAAAAGCAGATTTGACATATCAAAGATCCCGTAAGTAAACGCATAGTATCTTTTTGAAAATGCTATCTTATCCGCTGTTTTAACAAGAAACTCAAATGGCAGCTGTGCCGCCACAGCGGAAACAAAGCTGAAAAACATAAGCACGCCAAAGCTGAGCACCGCAGCTACCGCCTGGCTTTCCGTACAAGCGGAACAGAAGATCCCTACGGCTATGCAGCCTGCACCAAGAAGTGCCAGCCCTGTAAAGCTGCCCAGCACCACGCTCCAGTCAGGCGGAGAATAGATCGCACAGACAAGAGCCATTACCAAAGTAATTGCGATCGCCATAAGGTACACGGTAAATGCTGCAAAGAATTTTCCCAGCACCATAGACCATATGCTTACAGGAGAGGTAAGTATGCATCTGTCGGTCTTTGACCTGCGCTCCTGCGCCATAGTGCTCATGGTAAGAATGGGAACGATGACCACCAATATTATAAGCAGAGAACTGAAAAGCATATCCATATGGGTCCTGCCCTCTGAAAGCCCTGTGATATAGAACATAAGTCCTGCGTAGCAGTAAAATGCTGCAAGGAACACATATCCTACGGGCGAAATAAAATATCCTTTAAGCTCACGCTTGAATATCGCCCTCATCAGCCCACCTCCTCTTGCACCTGAGTGCCGTTTTCGGTAAGGCGGATAAATATCTCCTCCAGTGTCAGCTTTGATGAGCGCATCTCAAGGATCGTCCAGCCGTTTCCGGCAGCTGTGTCAAACACATCTTTTCGTATATCGCTATCCTTTTGCGCTGTTATCTCAACATCCAGCGAGCCCTTTCTTTCCCTTGAAAAGCTCACCGACTTAACCCCCGGGAGCCTTTCCAATGCGCTGCGGATGGCATCTCTGCCGGCGCCCTCTACGGTAAGGAAAAGCTTTTTCTCTCCCTCAAAGGCAGTAAGGATATTTTCCTCCGTATCGTTTGCAACTATCTTTCCGTGGTTGATAACAACTATCCTGTCGCACACCGCCTGTATCTCGGGAAGTATGTGAGAGGAAAGAATGACCGTATGTCTTTTTCCAAGCTTCCTGATAAGGCTTCTTATCTCCGCTATCTGCCGTGGGTCAAGTCCCACGGTAGGCTCGTCAAGAATAAGTATCTTGGGGTCTCCCACCAGTGCCTGGGCAAATCCCACACGCTGTTTATACCCCTTTGAAAGATTTTTGATGACCTTGCTGTATACATCGTCTATGCCAACAAGAGAGCAGATGTCTTTCATATGAGATATTTTGGGGAGCTTGCATTTTTTAAGATCATATATAAAGTAAAGATATTCCTTTACGGTCATGTCCTCGTAAAGAGGCGGTATCTCGGGAAGATATCCCATCTGTTTTTTTGCATAGGCAGGAGCCTCAACTATATCCTTTCCGTCCACAAGGACCTTGCCGGAGGTAGAGGAGATATAGCCTGTGATAATATTCATGACCGTGGACTTGCCCGCTCCGTTAGGACCCAGAAAGCCCAGTATCTCTCCTTCGTTCACGCAGAAGGACACATCTTCAACAGCCTTTTGCGAGCCGTATCTCTTTGAGATATTTCTGACCTCTATCATTTCGTGTCCTCCTTTCGTTTTCTGCTTTGTTTTACGAGAGCTTCTCTATGCCCTTATTTATCCTTTCGATCGTGTCTTTTTTACCGATAATATAGGCTATCTCCACACCTCCGCCGGGAGTCGACTGTTTGCCCGAAAGTGCCACCCTCAAAGGCCAGAGGATTATTCCGTTCTTTACGCCCAACTTTTCAATAAGCCCAAACAGCGCATCGTGTATGCCTTCTATCGTCCAGTCGTCAAGTTCCTGCATTACAGGCAGAACTTCTTTAAGCGACTGAAGAGAATTTTCAAGGTTTGTCTTCATCTTCTTGTGACAGTACATCTCGTTGTCGTACTCAGGCAGAGCATCTATAAAGTCCACCATTTCCGGGATATCGGTGAACACCTCTGTTCTTGCCTGCAAAAGAGATGCGATGTATTCTACGTCTACATCATCTCTTTTTACCGACTGCTTTATATAAGGTATCGCTTTGCTTGCAAAATCCTCAGGTGCAAGGGCTTTGATATACTTTGCGTTTATCGCCTTCATTTTCAGCGGGTCAAATATAGCCGGTGCCTTTGAAAGCCCGTGGATATCAAATTCCTTCACCAGCTCCTCCAGGGAATAGATCTCGTTTTCACCCTTTGGCGCCCAGCCGAGAAGTGCGATATAGTTAAGCACAGCCTCTTTCAGATATCCCTTTTTCATAAGGTCCTGGAACGACGCATCTCCGTCACGCTTTGACAGCTTGTGCTGTTTATCCTTCATAATATGCTCAACGTGGATATATGTGGGCGCTTCCCACCCGAAAGCCTTATAGAGCAGCTCGTATTTCGGCGTTGATGAAAGGTACTCATTTCCTCTTACAACGTGGGTTATGCCCATAAGGTGGTCGTCTATAACGTTTGCAAAGTTATATGTAGGCATACCGTCCGTCTTTATTAGTATCTGATCTTCAAGCTCTGAACATTCCACAGTGATGTCGCCGTAAAGCTCATCGTGGAAAGTCACCTGTCCCTGTGTGGGCATCTTCTGCCTGATAACGTAAGGCGTGCCCGCATCAAGCTTTGCCTGTACCTCCTCTTTTGAGAGGTCACGGCAATGTCTGTCGTAGCTGTATGTTTTACCCTGAGCCTCAAGCTCCGCTTTCAGCCCGTCAAGCCTTTCCTTGTCGCAAAAGCAGTAATACGCCTCACCCTTTTCAATAAGCTCCAGCGCATATTTTTTGAACATACCCATTCTTTCCGACTGTACATACGGACCCACAGGACCTCCGATATCCGGTCCCTCGTCCCAGTTCAGACCTACGTCTTTAAGGGTCTTATATATAACATCCACTGCGCCCTCAACATATCTTCCCTGGTCAGTGTCCTCTATACGCAGTATAAAGTCTCCTCCCTGCTGTTTTGCGATAAGATACGCAAAAAGCGCAGTACGAAGATTTCCTATGTGCATATAGCCTGTAGGCGAGGGGGCAAATCTTGTCCTTACCTTTTTCATCTTTTATCTCGTCCTTTCCACTTACTCATTAAGCATTGCGCCTGTACCTTTGTAATACTGCTGCGCCTGCCTTGTATCCTCATTTATCTGTTTTTTCAGCTCCTGCGGGTCATCAAACTTTCTTTCTTCCCTTATGAAGTGATCGTAGCGCACCTCAACAGTCTTTCCGTAAAGGTCGCCTTTATAGCCGATTATGTATGTTTCCGCCAAAGGAGATGTGTGCATTCCAAAGGTGGGCTTGACACCCACATTGGTCACACCTGCATACTGTTTTTGCCCTATCAGCACCCTGGTGCAATACACCCCGAATTTGGGCAGCACCTGTGTTTGAGGTATCCGCTGGTTTATCGTGGGGTGCTCCAGTTTTCTTGCGATCATCCTTCCATGCTCCACCGCAAGCTCCATAAAAAATGTATACCCAAGCATCGAGTTGGCGATCTCTATCTCGCCGGCTCTTATGGCACTTCTGATCACCGTTGAGCTTATAACGCCGTTGTTGTCGCAAAGCTGGCGCACTACCTCAACCTTGATCCCGTACTTTTCTCCAAGTTCCTGTAATATATTGTGATCCCCCCGGGCTGCCTTTCCGAAACGGAAATCCGTTCCGCATACAACCACCTTGCAGTTGAGTTTTTCCTTGAGCACCTTTTTTACGAAATCCTCACAGGACATATCTCTGTACTTTTCAAAGTCAGGGGAATACAGATAATCCACTCCCATTTTTTCAATGCGCCTGTATTTGCCGCTGTCTGTGAGTATCATTTCTATACTTCCGTTATTTCCCTTTGTTGTTACCGTTTGCGTCTTAAAGGTAAACACAGCGGAGCGCAGACCCTGATTTTTATGATCGCACGCCTTTGCGATCACAAGCTGGTGTCCCCGGTGTACCCCGTCAAACAGTCCCAGGGCACAGGCGGTATTTTCTTTTATGATCTCATCATCTTTAAGGTATATCAAAAATATTACCTCCGAAGTTACCTTTCCGAGCTTTTGAAAGCCCACATCATCTCTCCCGTAAGGCTTATACCGCCGGGCTGTGCAGGCACATTCTCACGCTTTACCCACACCGCCTCGGAAAGCTCCTGTGCGTCCATTTTTATTTTTCGTGAGCCTTTAACTTTAGCAAAATAGCCCATGAGCAGATTTTGTGCAAAGCCCCAGGGCTGAGAAGCAAAATACTCTATATCCGTTATTTCAAGCCCCGTTTCTTCCATTGCCTCACGCTTTGCGGCAGCCTCTGCGCTTTCTCCCATTTCCACAAAGCCTGCCACGAGGGCGTATTTTTTATACTCTCTGTCTGCATAGCGTGTAAGAAGTATGCTGTCCGTTTCCGGGTCGATTATCCCAAGTATCACCGCAGGGGCTATCTTTGGGTACACCTCATTGCTGCAGCCTGTGCAGACCATACAGCGTTTCTGCGGTGAATGTTCAAGTTCCTTTCCGCACACGCTGCAAAACTTATTCTCCCTGTGAAAGCAGTAATAGTGGAAACCTGTTACCACCGCATACTGAGAAATATCAGGCTCAACATCTCTTATCCTGCTAAGGGGCTGAAACTCAAACCCCTGTGCACAAGTCTTTTCAAGGCACAGAAAAAATCTTATTGCGTCCGCTTTGAAAATAAAGACCTTCCTGCACTCCCCCGAAAGCTGACACACCCTTGGCAGCACTGCCTTGTTCCCTTCGATGTGCACAAGCACCCTTTTGCCGTCAAAGCAGAGCACCCTATCCTCATCTGCCGCTGCAACAGGGTCATATTCTATATCCACAATACCGGGTATATCCTGAAACATATCATCACCTAATAAAAATTTTTCACGCTGCACAGCATTTCATTTTTAAAAGTGCCAAGCCCCAGAAAGCTCCCATCAGAGCCGAACACCCTGAAAATATCTCCCTGCTGCTCCTCTTTCAACTGGCTGCGGTAAAGCTTTACGCCGTTTTTATAAAGTTCCGTGAGCCGCCGGTCAAGGCGTATCCCGCCATACATTTCAAAGGCTTTTTCCACAGACATTATCACATCGCTGATCCTGCCTTGTTTGCATATTTGCTCTATCTGTTCCATTGTAAGGCACTGAGCTATATCAAAGCCTGCGGAATATGTCCTCACCAGGCTTGTCATGACCGCTCCCGTACCCAGGGCGTTTCCCATATCGTCGATGATCGTTCGCACATAAGTGCCCTTTTCGCATGAGATGGTCATTTCCCCCTCACGGATCCTGTCGTCATACGAAATTATCTCAATGGAATGAACTATACATTTTCTCGGTGTGCGCTGCACCGTTTTGCCCTCTCTTGCAAGCTGATAAAGCCGCTTTCCGTCCACCTTGACTGCTGAGTACATGGGCGGCAGCTGGGTTATCTCACCCACAAACTGCTGCCTTATCCTTTCCAGCCGGTCTGCCGTTACCTTGTCTGCATTTTCCCGGATCACCCTGCCGGTAATATCCAGCGTATCGGTGCTCACACCCAATCTGAATCCTGCGGTGTAGATCTTTTTGGTGTCGGGGAGTATATCGCACGCCTTTGTGGCTTTACCCACAAAGACCGGAAGCACGCCCGTTGCCATTGGGTCCAATGTCCCGGCGTGACCAAGACGTTTTATTTTCATCACACCTCTGAGCTTTGCCACCACATCAAAGGATGTCCAGCCCTTTGGCTTGTTCACAGGCAGTATGCCCATTACTGTGTTTTCATTTGTGCTCATAATTACTAAAAAAGCTTTGCTGCCTCATCAAGCAGCATCTTTACTACCTCATCCAGCTTGCCTTTTATCTCACATCCTGCGGCTCTTATATGTCCGCCGCCGCCGAATTTCTGACAAAATTCCGACGCATTGAGCTTATCGGTGGTCCTTACGGATATCTTATAATAATCCGTATGTCTTTCCTTGACCGTGATCCCGATATCCACTCCCTCAACGCAAAGGGGCACCGATGCCAGTCCGTCAAACTCCGACTGATCTGCACCGCACTGAGCCATAAGCTGTTTGGTGAGCACGATCATTGTACATCTGCCGTCAAAATAATATTTCATATTGCTGATGACCTGCTGCTCAGCCTGTATCCTTCCGTGGCTTTTCACATCAAACATCATTCTGTTCACATTGGCATAGTCGATGTCGTACGCCATAAGCTCCGCAGCAATAATATGTGCCCGGGGCGTGGTGTTTTCATACTTAAAACAGCCTGTGTCGGTGGCAATGCCTGTGTAAAGGCACTTTGCCATTATGTCGGTCATTTTTTCACCGCTTGTCTTTATTATCTCGTAGATAAGCATAGCTGCCGCAGAAGCGTCACCGTCAACATAGGTCTTTTTTGCAAACTGTTTGTTTGAAATATGATGGTCTATACAAAGGTCGACTGCGCCGGGCTGCTGATACTGCGAGAGCTTGCTGCCGATAAGATTTGGGTCTGCGATATCCACCGCCACCACAAACTTTTCCTCAAACTCCTGCGGCTCATAGCCCTCGTACATAAAGCTGTACCTGTCCGGCAGTTCCTCGCTGTTGAGCACATTTGCCTTTTTGCCCATGTTTTTCAGGAAATGCCACAGTGCAAATCCCGAGCCCAGGGTGTCGCCGTCCGGGCTTTTATGGGTAAGTATAGTGAAATTGTCGTTGTTTTTAAAGATGTCAACGATTTGCTGAAAGTTCATGCTTATAATTCCTTTCTTACATCCTTGTCACTGCTTATTGCTCCTCATCATCCTGCTGCTCGTCCGGCACAAGCTCCTTGAGCCTGCTGGTTATCCTTGCGGAACGCTCTATGGAATTATCTGCAACAAAGCTCAGCTCGGGGCACTTCTTTGTTCCCAGCACCTTGGATATCTCCTTTTTGATTATCCCCTTGGCACTGTCAAGTCCCTTTACCGCTTCCTTTGCGCTTTCAAAGCCTTCAAAGCTTGAAATATACACCTTGCAGAATGAGCCGTCATGCGCCATATCGCACCTTACCACCGTCAACATCATGCCGCCGTGCAAGCGAGGATCTTTAAGCTCCCGCATCATGCCCGAGACGATCCTTTTTATGTCCTCGCCCATGCGTCCTGCCTTGTGTGAGCCCATAGCAATTCTCCTTCCCCGGGATCTTTCTGCGATCCCTAACTGTTTATCTCATAATAGCAGCGTCAATAGTTTTTTGGCGTTCTTTTTCAATATAAAAACTAATCTCTGTATTCCTCCATGATATAGCCCTCAAGGATATCTCCTTCCTTTATATCGGAGAATTTTTCAAGGGTTATGCCGCACTCGAAGTTTGCAGCGACTTCCTTAACATCGTCCTTGAATCTTTTAAGGCTTGACATCTTGTCGTCTGCGATTATTATACCATCTCTTACGACACGGATAAGGTCGTTTCTTCCGATCTTTCCGCTGAGAACATATGAACCTGCGACCGTTCCCACGTTGGATATCTTATAGACCTGTCTTACCTCTACCCTTGCGGTATCCACCTCTCTGAACTTAGGAGCAAGCATACCCTTCATAGCTGCGGTAAGATCTTCGATAGCGTCATAGATTATCCTGTAAAGTCTTATGTCAACGCCGTTTTGCTCTGCATTCATTTTAGCAACAGGGTCGGGACGAACGTTAAAGCCAACGATTATCGCCTTTGATGCACTTGCCAGCATTACATCGCCCTCGGAAACCGCACCCACTGCGCCGTGGATGACCTTGACCTTGACCTCATCGTTGGACAGCTTTTCAAGCGACTGCTTTACTGCCTCCACCGAGCCTTGTACGTCTGCCTTTACGATAACAGGCAGCTCCTTCATCTCTCCCTCGCTGATCTGCTCGAACAGATTGTCAAGAGTTACCTTGTTGTACTGGCTGAACTCCTGCTCCTTAGCCTCGTGCTTTCTCTGTTCAACAAGCTCTCTTGCCAGCTTTTCGTCTGCAACTGCGTTGAACACATCTCCTGCGCTCGGTACTTCTCCAAGACCTGTTATCTCAACAGGTGTGGAAGGACCGGCCTGGGCAATAGCTCTTCCCTTGTCGTCGGTCATGGTCCTTACTCTTCCCACAGATGTTCCCGCAATAAGAACGTCCCCGGATTTGAGCGTACCGTTTTGCACCAGAAGTGTCGCAACAGGTCCCTTGCCCTTATCCAGCCTTGCCTCGATAACGGTACCCTTTGCCAGCTTATCGGGGTTAGCTTTAAGCTCTTTGACCTCTGCCACAAGCAGTATATTTTCAAGCAGATCATCTATTCCCATTCCGGTCTTTGCGGAAACAGGCACAGCGATAACGTCGCCGCCCCACTCCTCAACAACAAGGTCGTGCTCGGTGAGCTGCTGTTTTATCCTGTCGGGATCTGCGGTATCCTTATCCATTTTGTTTATGGCAACGATTATGGAAACGCCTGCTGCCTTTGCATGGTTTATGGACTCTACCGTCTGGGGCATGATACCGTCATCGGCTGCAACTACGAGTATGGCAATATCCGTAATGTTTGCGCCTCTTGCTCTCATGGCGGTGAAAGCCTCATGTCCCGGGGTATCAAGGAAAGTTATCTTCTCGCCTTTGTATGTTACCTGATAAGCACCGATATGCTGAGTGATACCGCCTGCCTCACCGTCGGTAACATGAGCGTTTCTTATCTTATCAAGGATAGATGTCTTACCGTGGTCAACGTGACCCATAACAACTACAACAGGGCATCTTGGCTTGAGGTCCTCTGCCTTGTCCTCTTCGTCAACGATAAGCCTTTCCTCGATAGTAACAACGACTTCCTTTTCCACCTTTGCGCCCAGCTCGTCGGCAACAATAGCAGCCGTATCAAAATCGACCACCTCATTTATTCCTGCCATTACGCCAAGGCCCATAAGCTTTTTGATAACCACGCTTGCGGTGACTTTAAGTCTTGAAGCCAGCTCGGAAACAACTATCTCATCAGGTATCATTACCTTGAGCTGCTGCTTTCTTGCCCTTTCAAGCTCAAGCCGGCGCAGCTTTTCAGCTTCTGTCTCCTTCTTATGAGAGAACTGCTGTTTTTTATGCTGCTGTGACTTTTGCACCAGCTTTTGCTTTCTTGCCTGGTTGTCCTTACTTTTGTTATGCTTTGTATTTGCAAGATTATCGTACTTTTCGTTGTACTTATCAAGCTCTACATAGCTTCCTCTTGTATCAATTGTAGTGGTTTTGGAGTATCCTCCCTCATCCTCGGAGGAAAGGGTATAACCCTTGTCATCGGAAGAAGGTGCAAATCCGCCAAGGCGAGTCTTTACGCCCACATCCTTCTTCTTTGCAGGCTCATGCTTCTTTGCGGGCTTCTTTTCAGCCTTTTTCTCCTCCTGCTTGACCTCTTTTTTCTCCTCAGGCTTTTCAGCTGCCTTAGGCTGTACCTTTTCCGACTTTTCTTCCTTCTGCTCGGCTTTTTTGGTATTTTCCGGCTTTTCTTCGGTCTTTTCGGTCTTTTCAGCCTTCTTTACAGTCTTTTTGACTGCCTTTTCGGGCTTTTTCTCTCCCTCCGGGCGGATATTGTTGGCAAAATATTCGTTGAAATTCTCCACCTGGTTATTCTGGGTGAAGTATTCAAGAACATATCCCACCTCCTCAGGCACAAGTGATGCCTGGGTCTTGCGTGTCTCGCCGTCATATGTTTCAAGGCACTTGACAATGTCGCCGTTTGACACCTTCAGGTCCTTTGCAAGCTCACCAAGCTTGGTCTTAACTACTTTCTTTTCCATAGGCAATTATGTCCTCCTTGCTGCGGCGCTCTTACCTGAAGCGCCTTCACAGATCATGATTCAGATTTATTATTATCAGTTCCGATCTCCTCAAGGTCTTTTGCACAGGACCTTGCAAATCCCCTGTCGGTCATTGCAACAACTCCCGTTCTTTTTCCCATTGTAAGATCCATATCGTCCATTGTCATATCCAGCCGGTAAAGTTTTACATTGTACCTGCCGCAGGTGAACCTGACTTCCTTGAACGATTTTTCGGATAGGTCCTTTGTTACGAACACCGCCGCCGCTGCGGCATCACAGCAGGCTCTTTTCACCATATCCATGCCCACGACCAGCTTTCCCGCCTTGCGTGACATGGTTATTATCCCTGCTTTGTTACTGTTCATTTTCTATCTCAGCCTCCAGGTGGTGTATTATCTCATCTGTTACTCTGAGCTTTTTGGACTTTCCTGCTTTTTTCAGACATTCGCTGCTTTTACAAATATATGCGCCCCTGCCTGCTTTTTTACCTGTGGGATCAACGCTCACATTCCCTTCGGGATCGGTGACTATGCGTATAAGCTCCTTTTTCGGTTTCATCTCGCCGCAGCCCACGCACATTCTCATAGGTATCTTTTTTGTTTTCATAGGCATTTACCTCTTTACTCGCTCACAGGCACCTGGGGAAGAATATCTATCTTATATCCTGTAAGACCGGCAGCCAGCTTTGCATTCTGACCCTTATTTCCGATCGCCAGTGAAAGCTGATTGTTGGGAACGATGACCTGGCATCTCTTTTGTACCTTATCTCCGTCCACAAGATCTTCCAGCAGGTCAACTCTGATGACCTCTGCGGGAGCAAGAGCCTTTGCGATAAACTCTGCCGGATCCTCGCTGTATGTTATAACGTCTATCTTTTCCCCTCTGAGTTCTTCCACGACCGCAGATATTCTGGACTTTCTCGGTCCTATGCAGGCACCCACCGCATCAACATTGGGGTCGTTTGAAATAACGGCGATCTTGCTTCTTGCGCCTGCGACTCTTGAAATAGCCTTTATTTCCACTGTGCCGTCTGCGATCTCCGGGACCTCTATCTCAAACAGTCTCTTTACAAATTCTCTTTGTGTTCTGGAAATTCTGATAACAGGCTGTCTCTTTTCGGAATTTGCTATGCCTGCCACATATACCTTTATCATATCTCCTGCTTTGAGGACCTCTCCGGGTATCTGTTCTTTTCTTATGAAATATACCTCGTTTTTGTCAATGGTCACAATAGCGTTAAGGGTACCCGGCTCTACTTTCTGAACAACAGCGGACACCACCTCACGCTCCTTGTCCTGGTACTGTTCGATAAGCTTTGCTCTTTCGTAGTCCTTAATGTCGTGCTTTATGGACTGCTTTGCATTCTGTGCTGCGACTCTTCCGAATCTTGCCGGATCAAGCGGAATATCTATCCAGTCACCGACCATTATATTGGGGTCATAAGTCCTTGCCTCTTCTATCCATATCTCGTTATCCGGATCGTCAACATACTTAACGTCCATTACCTCTTTTTGAAGCTTCATCTCAAACTTATTATTATCCGGGTCGATATCCACCACAATATGCTCGCTCATAGGGTAATCTCTCTTGATCGCCTTCATGATGCCCTGCTTTATCTTTTCGATAAGCACATCCTTTTCAATATGGTTTTCCTTTTCCAATGCGCCCAGTGCTTCAAAGATCTCTTTGTTCATTTTTTCCTACCGTTCCTTTCTGTTATGGTCTGCCTTTCGGCTTGATCTTAATTATATTGGTTAAGGAGCAATGCTCCGTTGAATAAAATGATGGATCTGTATATTTCTCATTATCCGTTTGCCGCCGCAGAAAACTGCCGCTGCCCTGCCGGTGGGAATAATCCTGTGCAGGTATGATGCCTGTTATATTCCGTCAAACAGATCCTCGTCGTCGTTTAGTTTTACGTAAGCGCAGTCGCTGAGCTCAAACTCAACGTTTTCCACTCCGTCGCCGTTTTCGTCAAGTGTCTGGCAAAGCAGCTTATCCTTTTCGTACCCTACCAGTCCCACCACATGATCTCTCTTGCCGTTTTCATCGGGTCTGATAAGCCTTATTCTTATAACATCTCCTATACACACCCGGAAATGTTCCTCTCTTCTCAGCTCTCTGCCAAGACCCGGGCTTCCGCATTCAAGCACATAGCTTTGCTGTATAGGGTCTGCTTCATCCAAGGCTTTATTCATAGGTCTGGTGAACGCCTCACAGTCGTTCATATCCACACCGCCGTCCTTGTCGATAAGCACCCGAAGATACCACACCGACCCTTCCTTTTCAAAACGAACGTCCCAAAGGAAAAGCCCCAGTTCCTCAGCTATGGGCTGTGCAAGCTCCCACACCTTTTCGACTGTGCTTTTTTTACTTTCCATATGATCCCTCCATACAAAATCAAAAGACCGGAAGTCAAATTCCAGTCTTTTAATAAAAGCCTATTGTAGGTAGTATACCATATTTATTGTTTTTTTGCAAGGCTAAAAACCACTTTTAAAGAAGATTTGATGAACATTCGCAGAGATTTTTTGTAAACATTCTGTTAATTCTCTTCTTTTTTTGATTTTTTATTTTTACTTCTGCCGAAAAACTTACGCTTTTTCTCTTCTGTTTCCTGCTGTTTTTCATCTTTTTCCGGGGCAGCAGGCTGCTCGCTTTCCACCGCCGCAGGTTCAAAACCGCTGCGGTTTTTTCTTGTGCCTTCCACAAAGTCTATGGGCAGGGTGAACATTATACCGGTGTTGGGATGAGACAGGTCGCCAACGGTGTTATAGACCACCTTTCTTGCTATTTCAAGCTGATCGTTTCTGATAACCGACAAAATGGTGCGGTTATCCTCTTCTGCGCCGCTGAGTATGGCTCTGATAGAGGCGCTTATAATGCTGCTGTCCAGTCTTGAAAGAGTAGTTGCAAGTCCGGAGGATTCTATTATCGTTGCCCCTCCAAGGCCTGCTGCGGACATTCCCTCCAGCAGACTTTCAAGTGCATCGGTCTTGTTAAGGATTATAACCATTAGCTTCATTGCTTTGTTCTCCCGTATTTTTTATCTTATTCCGGCTCGGTAGGCTTGGTGGTGACCACAGAGCTTTCGGATGGCTTTACGCCAAATGCAGAGGCAACAGACGTTCTGAACTCGTCTTTCATGGTAAATGCGGTGTAATCGTTATTCCAAAAGCCCTCCGGCTTCATTACCCTTGCAGGTATATCTCTTTCGTCCAGCATAACATTAAGATACTTTCTTATCTCGTTAAATGCTTCCTTTGTTATGTTTGTATCGCTGCCCACCATAAGTATCTCATATATATTATACAGATTGTCCTTGAGCATGGTTGCCTGTCTGAAGCCGTTGTTAACGACCTCCTCCATTGCCTGTCCCATAAACTCAAGGTTGCCCTGCTTATTATTGTTAAAGATATTCAGATCCATAAGGTTTCTTATCTGGCGTGCATTAAGAGTAACGCTGTCGCCCTTTTGCAGGGATATATCGTCCCTTCCGCTCTTTTGAGAAATGTGATACAGCTCCTGAGGTGCGGTATATGTCATTCCTCCCATTATATCTGCCACCTGTTCAAATGCCGAGTCGGTGACTGTTGCGTGGTAGTCTATCTGTATTCCCAAAGCCTGACCCACGGCTCTTTCAAGCCCGTTGATGCCCGACTCTGCCATTACCTCACGATATTGCTTTCCTGTGGATGTTTTAGTAACATCGGGCTGAGGTACTATTATTATCTCTTTTTTCACAGAGTCTATTCTGAAAACGCAAAGGTCCCTGAACTCACCTGTTTCGTTCACCCTTGCGAAAAGCAGATTTACGCTGGTGGATTTTTCCGTACTGGAGCTTTCGTCGTCGGTCTTGAAAACGTCATATTTTTTCAGAAAATAATAAGACACTCCACCAACCAGCGACAAAGCCAGCAAAAGCGTAATAAAATACACCAGGGCAACCGGTGCCTGAGATCTCTTTTTTGCTTTTTTTCTTGCCATTTTTCTTTCTCCTTAATTATTATTTCAGTTTTTTTCGCAAAACTATTGAACTTATAACCGTTTAGGTGTAAACTATAAGGGTAGGTTTTTTTCATTGTATATCTCCAGCTTTCTGTCGATGCCTGTATCAGTGTCAACATAAAGCTGCGGATTGTTCAGAAGAGAGATTATCTTCATTTCTATCCCTGCACGCTTTGCCATATTAAGCGTCTGGAGCGTTCCGGATCCTCTTTGTTTTTCTTTCATAACACCTATGATCCTGGAAGAATTGTCCACCATAAACCTGTTGCGAAGCTTATATCTTTCGGGATCGCCCTTTTCGGAAACGATCACCCTTTCGCTGCAGCTGTCTATTATAATAGAGTATTTGTATTTATCAAGGGCAGTGTATATCTCGTTATACTGTTCACGGTACGGAAGGGCACAGACAAGCCTTATGTCCCCGTATCTTTTACTGATCATCATCTGCCGGACGATATCGGCACAGATAAGGTCCACACCGTCTGACATTCCGGAGATAAACGTCCTGAACCCGTCGGAAACTGCCTCTACCACAAGCAGCTGAAGGGTGCTGTAAAGGCACTTCATCCCCTGCTTATGCAGATCTCCTTTAAAAGGCAGGTCCCGGCTGCGGTGACCGCTGAAGCAACAGGTTGAAAGCCTGTCACACTCAAAACTATCGACGCTGACCTCTTTCAAGCTGCTTCACCTCCGAGCGAACACCATTATGAATTATTATAGCACATTGTTTTATTTTTTTCAATAGCTATTCTTTTATTACCTTCAAAAATCCACATAAAGGAAGTAATGAAAATGAACTTTTTACGCCGATGCTGGGCTGAGATAGACCTTAACAGCCTGCGAAGCAACCTTGAGCAGTACAAAAGCTGCATAAAAAGCCCCACAGAGCTTATGTGCGTGGTAAAAGCCAACTGTTATGGCCACGGGGCAGATATTATCGTACCGTTTCTTGAAAACGAACTGGGCATAAATTGGTTTGCGGTAGCAAATCTCATGGAAGCTTTACAGCTGCGTGAATGCGGCATAAGGGGCGAAATACTCATACTCGGCTACACTCCCCCGGAGCAGGCTGACAGTCTTATAGAAAAGGATATAATACAGGCTTGCACCGAATACGGCTATGCACAAAGGCTTTCAAAGGCTGCTAAAAAAGGCAGGGTACGCCTACACGCCGCCATCGACACGGGAATGACACGCATCGGGCTTCACGGGGACGTTAAGGCAAACGCCGATGAACTTGAAAAAATCTCACGGCTTGAAAACATATCTCTTGAAGGGATCTTCACCCATTATGCCGTTGCCGACTCGGACAGCCGGGACAACATAGAATACACCGCTGCACAGACCCGGAAGATACTGGCTGTATACGAGGGACTTAAAGATCGTGGGCTGACGCTTGCACAGGTGCATTTTCTCAACTCCGCCGCAGGAGTGTATCACACAAACAACAACAGCACCCTTGCAAGGCTGGGGATAATTCTTTACGGACTGTATCCCGACCCTGACCTTGCGCTGCCATTTGCTCCTAATCCTGTCATGACCCTTAAAGCAGTGGTCTCACAGGTAAAATACATAGAACAAGGCACCTGCGTCAGCTACGGGCGCACCTTTACCGCCAAAAAGCGAATGAAGCTGGCGACTGTGACCGCAGGTTATGCCGACGGTTTCCCAAGAGCACTTTCAAACAAAGGCGAAGTCATAATAAAGGGTGTAAGGTGCCCTATTGTGGGACGCATC
The DNA here is from genome assembly GCA_900319075.1 of uncultured Eubacteriales bacterium. GTDB lineage: Bacteria > Bacillota > Clostridia > Oscillospirales > Ruminococcaceae > Hominimerdicola. The sequence continues at coordinate 399 of ONMZ01000027.1, read as the reverse complement.
TGCATGGATCAGTTCATGTGTGATGTTTCCGCCCTTGATGATGTTCAGCCGGACGATGAGGTGATCCTTTTCGGAAGCGAGATAACTGCCGATGACATTGCAAAGCTCACAGGCACCATAGGTTACGAGATAGTCTGCGGCATAACTGCCCGTGTACCCAGGATAGTTACAAAAAAATAGATACAAAAAAGAGGTAAATATAAGAGCAGTGCTTATATAGAAGTATTGTGAAATTGTGTTTCAGAGGGGCACGCCCTCTCTTGCAGGGCGTCCCCTCTTCCAAAACAGTCCACCGGACTTTTTTGGAATTCACCCCTTGCGGAGCGCACGATGTATGAGGATTTCGCTCTCTGCGGAGAGCGACGAGGGCGCCGCCCTCGACCCGCAAGCTTTTTTTAC
>ONMZ01000010.1 GCA_900319075.1 uncultured Eubacteriales bacterium | reverse complement strand
ATAGTTATGGTCAAGAAATGCAGTTAGGAAACAGTCCTTCGCAATAAAAGATGTTCCGCAAAACGTTTTATAAATCTTCTATATAGGTACCTACCTTAATTCGTCCGGGTTTAGTGTTTTTATTTATTTGGGTTGAAGATGGTGTCGTAGAACGCCAGCAGGTCGTTCAGCAGGGGCTTCATTGCGCTTATCTCACTTTCTTTTGCTGTGTCTATGTTCAGCCTTTTTCCGCTTTCATATTCTGCGTGGAGGCTTACGATCAGATCCTCTGAGTCCTCCTCGTCAAGGGGGGCGCTGCCAAAACCGAAATATCCACGGTCATGGTTGCCGTAATTTCCTGCGTGGCGGTCATAAATACTCTGGTCGTATTTTACGTCGGTGCTGTGGCTGAAAAGTATTTTTGTGACGCCGGGGAAATAATCACCGGGGAAGGGCACAAGCTTTTCCAAAAGGATCTTTCGGGCATTATCGTCGTAGATATTTTTTTCAAGCAGGTAGGTCTGTCCGTTTACGGCACAAGACTTATCCACATTAACGCCGCCGTACTCGGTAAAGATACCGTGATCTACATATTTCAGGCGGAGCCTTTTCACTTGTGAGGTCTCACGGGGAGGCATAAGGGAATCAATGCCCCTGTCATTAAACCAGCCGCAAAACAGGGTGTACAGATCCTCTGCCCATTTTGCAAAGGGATCGTTGTTTGTTGTAAAGCTAAGCTTTTCTCCCGAGGCATACTCAGCAGAAAAGGTGCATGGCTGGTACTCGGGGGGAAGCCCTGCGGTAACTTTGTAAATTCCGTTGCGCTTTGCAAGGTCATTAAGTTCAATGATCTTTTGAAGCTCCGAAAGAAGCTTATCATCCGCCTCGGATCGGCAGCCGGAGATCTCATCCCAAGCCGTCAGAGCGCCGTCTGTTTGTTTTACGCTGAAACAGAAGTTATGCCTTTGGTCCCGGGTACATCTGGTGGAAAGGAAAAAGTTTGCGTAAAAGCCGGTGAGATCTTTTGAGAGTATCTTATCGGGCGCATTTTTGTCTGTGCGGTCGGTAACTCCTCCGCATAAGATATCCGAGTCTCTTTTCATAGTTATGATATGCCTCCTTCATCTGTATTTATGATAAAGGTACCATAAATCCCCTTTGAAGTCAAGGCATGGGGATCATGAAGCGGAGCTTATCTGCATACCGGGGGTTATCTCCTCTATGGAAGTTATCTCGCCGTCAACGAGTTTTACAAGCTTGGTGCCGTACATTGCGGCGCTTTCCGAGTGTGTTACCTGCACGATGGTCTTGTTGTATTTTTGGTTGATCTCTCTGAAAAGCTCCATAAGCTTTATTCCGGTCTTTGTGTCAAGGTTTCCGATAGGCTCGTCAAGAAAGATTATTTTCGGATCGAACACCAGCGCTCTTGCAATAGCCACCCTTTGCTGCTGGCCGCCGGAAAGCTCTCTTGGGGTGAGCTTTCTTTTGTCTTCCATGCCTATGACCTGCAGGCACCAGTCAAGCCTTTCCTTATAATTGCTTCTTTTCTTGCCGGCTATCATCAGGGGAAGGGCGATATTATCCTCTACCGTAAGATTGGGGACAAGGTTATAAAACTGGAACACGAAGCCTACCTGTTCGTTTCTCATGGCACACAGCTTTTTATCTTTGAGCTTGCTAAGGTCAGTGCCGTTGATGCTTACACTTCCCTGCGTGGGCATATCAAGTCCGCCGAGCAGGTAAAGCAGGGTGGATTTTCCGCTGCCGGAGGGTCCCATTATGGAGATAAATTCCCCTTCTTTTACCGTAAGGTCAATGTCTTTAAGTACGTGTGCGGTCTCTTTGCCGTTTACAAAAGATCTGTTTACTTTTACTGCTTCAATTACGTTGTTCATATTCTTGTACCCCTTTTTTTATTCGTATTTAAGTTCTGCTACTATGTTGAGTTTTTTGCTGTTTCTGATTGTGGAAAGCGTTGCGATAAGGACCACCCCGAGGGCAACCAAAGAGTATACGGGAAGTGCTTTCCAGTCAAAGGATATTGGCATTGGCAGGTCGATTGAGGAAAACAGCTTTTCCAATATCCCGCTGACCATTACCGTGAAGGGAACGGATAGGGCGATGCCCCAGATAACGCTTGTGATGCTTTCGGTGAGCACAAGGTTTGTGCGTTTTGATCTGTTCATGCCCACAGATGCCATTACGGCAAACTCTTTTCTTCTTTGCTGGAACGAAATTGAGATATTATTGAGTATGCCTATGGCGGTGATAACAAGGGCAAGGTAGGAAAAGACAGACAGAATGTTGATTATCATCTGGTTGTTTTGCACGTTTTGTTCCATCATATCATCTCTTGAGATGTATGTGGCACCAAGCTCGCTGACGGCGGATTTGAAGCTTTTTTCAACAGCTGCCGGATCGGCGCCCTTTGTGAGTCTGAAATCTATGCTATATGCTTCTTTGATACCAAAGGATCTGAACATATCCTCCGGCTTTATCAGGGCAACTCTGCCGTTATTGTAGACTTTGGAGTCGAATGTGCCGATGACGTTAAAGGTATCTTTCTTTCCGCCGATCTCTATCTCGATGCTGTCGCCGGGCTTTTTGTTTATATGCTTTGCAACAACGTCACCTATGAGGATACCTTTGTTTGTGTCCTTTTTATACTTTTCGTAGGTGTCCTTATTCTTTGCAGAGTCAAACTGGAAATACTGCATATACTGTGCGTACTTATCAGGGTCCGCAGCAAAGACATAGTAGAAGTAGCCGTCTTTTTCAGTATCACCCACATACTGGGGAGTTATGGAATCCTTGTCGATGCCGTCTGTATTTGAAAGTCTGTCGATAAGGATCTGTGTGGTTGTTGTATCGGTGGTGCTGGGGATTATGTTTGAAACGGTGAAATCCGTATTAAGCTCCTCATAGGCGGAAACCACCATATCCTTCATTGAGTTTCCTACTGAAACTATGGCAAACACCGCAGAGAGCGATACGATAAGAAGCGTGATATTTCCTCTGAGCAGCTTTGAGGACTTGATATTATTCATGGCAAGAAAGGCTGTGGTGTTTGATCTGAATATCCTGCTCACCACACCGGAAAGGAATTTCAGCAGTTTTCTTGAAACCATTACCGCTCCAAGGAAGGAGCACATGAAAAGTACCGGGCTGAGGTCTTTTGTCCACTGTGCATCTGAGGCAAAACCGGCTATGGAAAACGCAAGCAGCACACAGCCTGCGATAAATCTTGCCGCACCTTTTTTGTGGGAGGTTTCCACCCTATTAAGGATAACGTCTTTGACCTGGAGCTTATTGATGCTTCTTGCAGGAAGCCATGCAGAGCCTACCGAAAGGAGGATGGCAAAGGCGATGCCTATAAGAATATGCACAGGGTTTATTTTCAAAGGCGGATAGATCCCGTACTCTTTAAGGGGTGCAAAGCTTCTTGTTATCAGCGCAAGTCCCACCTCGCCCAGGACTGTGCCAAACAGCGAAGCGATGAGTGCATACAGTGCAGCCTCCATAAGCAGGATGTGCTGCATTTTCTTTCTTGTTGCCCCCTGGCTCATAAAGGTACCGATCGTGGGCAGCCTTTCTGTGATTATCAGCTTGAATGCACCGCAGATGATTATTACGCAGACAATGCACACAAGTGCCAGCATTCCGTAAAGTCCCATCGTTATAGACTCTGTACCGATGGTGGTCTCGTCAACAAGGACAGTTGCCTTAACGGTATCGTTGGCGTTGTTGAAATCCATTACCGCATCTTTTACAGCTGTATCGCTGTCAGAGAGCTTTGCGGTCATGTAGTTGTACTTGCCGTTTGCGCCGAGCATTTCGTTCATTTGATCGTAGGGAACTACTGCGTAAAATCCCTTTTTCGTGTCTGAATAGAAAAGCCCGTCGTTTGAAGCTATGCCGGTAATGGTGAAGTCTGTCTTTTTACCGTTTATTGCAATGGTGAGTTTGTCGCCTGTTTTAAGGGAATACTCACCGGCGATCCTGTCAGAGATGGTGATGTTGTTTTTGCTGACGTTTTCAAAACTGCCGCTGACCATTTTTATGTCAAGGCTTTTTTTGCCCACCAGCGAAACATACTTTACCTCGTCGTTGTCATTGATAACGCCTGTTGCATCAAGGGTGCCCACAAGGTTCTCGATGCCTGTTTTTTTCACGTCCTCCTCGCTGAAAAAGGGATCGTCTGTGTTTGAGGCAATGGCGATGTCCTGACCTTCCGCTGTGATCTTATAGGGCTGCACGAAGCTGTCCATGACAGCGTCGATCATACCAAGGCTTGCAATAAGAAGCGCTGTGCTTATCATTATTGAAAAGATAAGCAAAAACAGTCTTCCCTTTCTCTCCAGCATGTTTTTGGAGATATACTTTAAAAATACTCCCATAATTTTTCCCCCATTCTTTGTTCTTCTTTATATATAGTATTTTTAATTTCTTATCAAAGCATCCGGCACATTTTTTCATACAGATCGCTGCTTGATGATGTGGCAAGAATAGTTATTCCCGTTGCAAGGTCGAGTATTGCGTGCGCCGCAATTATAGGCACGGGATCTTTCTTTTTGCGGTAGTATACGCAAAACAGCACCGTAAGCGGCAAAAAGGAGATAAATCTGTATGCCATATACTTTGCATCCGGCAGCATTGGTATAAAGCAGTGCTGAAGGGCATAGAAAAAAGCAGGGATCATAACAGCGGCGTATTTATTTTTTATGCTGTTTACTCCAAGTCCCAGATATAGTCCGTCCTCTGCAAAGCCCACCGTTGCAGGCAGCGCTATAAGATTTACTATGGCAAGAGCAAGGGGTATGGGCGAGGCTATATCCGCCGTTACCGGGGCATCACCTTGCCGTAGCACACAAGCCCGGAAAGATACATTCCCCCCATTCCCACAGCAATGAATATGAATATCAGACCTATTGTCTTTTTTACGCTGAGTCCGCCCCTATGCAGACCTATCATTTCGCCGAAGGTCATTTTTGCACTTTTTGCTGCTGCAATAAGCACAAGAATGGTCACGACGTTCACGCAGCTGGCTGTGAGCGACCACCGGTTTGCTGTTTCGCTGAGGGTCTTGCCGGCTGCCGCTGCACCAAGTGTGAAAACTGCTATGAACATAACACAGCGCATGGGAAGCAGCAACGCAAAGCCGCTTTTGTATCCGCTCCTGTCAGCACCCCTCATAGTTTTTCTCCTTCTACGACATTTTGTTCTTTTTGTTTTTTTGTCTGTCAGCTTTTGAAATTATATCATGGATAATATTAAGGAATCCTTAAGCCTAATTTTGTTTTGCGTAATATCATATCGTTGTGTATATTATATGACGTATAATACTATTTGTCAATACAATATTATTCTTTTGCAAAAAATATGGAGCCGTGCACAAAACCCGGGGACAAATCGTAGGGCTGCTTGTTAAATTTGCATATCTTGCCAAAAGATAAAACTCTATTCTCTGTTTATAGCTATAAATAAGAATTTGTGCACAGCGTGCACCACCCTTGTCCGTCACATATCAGTTTGAAATGACAACTGCCTTTGTGTCCCCGGACCTTTTTAATATACACAGTTTGGCGCACTATCCTTATGTAGCAGCCGTATAAAAACACAATGCCCCGAAGCACTTTGAAATGCTTTGGGGCAAAAGTTCTGTATTAAGGGCTATTGCTGATATTCCGGGGTGTGCATATCTCACCTTCACAGATCCTTGATCTCCAGCCGGTCAAGTATGCCGTTTATACTTACGCCGGGGTGGGTAACATATATCTGTAAAACGTCTTTTACAAGCTTTTGGGGAGCGTTGGTGCGTAGGCTTATTCTTTCAGGCGTTTGTCCTTTTTCACAAAGCCTTATTATCCTTTTTACAAGCGCATAAAGATCATCGTCACAAGGGGCAGCCGGCAGGCTGCTGTCAAGCTCAGCTGTTTTTGCGTGGCCGTAATACACCCTTTTGGGACGGAGCTTTAACAGCCTTTCCCAGCTTTCGCCTGTGGGGGTGTTTTTGTGCATCTCAAGCTCATAAAGGGGGGCAAGGTCCCCTACCAGCAGGGATCTGTCATCATCCAGCCACACGCAGATGCTGTCGGGGCTATGACCGGGGGTATGGATAAGCTCGCCGCTGATACCCAGGCTTTTTAAAAATTTCCTGCTTTGGCGAATGGAAACGATCTTTGCTTTATTTTCGTCAAGGGGTACAAAGAAGCGATTGTTTTCTTTGCGGAATATATAGTCTGAGGCGTGCACATATTCCAGCTGGACATCTGCGATAACCGGTTCTATACCATGTTCGGCAAGCTCTCCGGCAAGTCCCATGTGATCGGGGTGAAAGTGGGAGATGATAAGGCAGCTGATCTGCTGAAGGGTGATATTTTTCTCTCCCAGGGCTTTGCAAAGCAGTCCGAAGGTGCCTGCCCAGCCGGTATCAAACAGGACGCAGCCTTTTTTGCCGCTGATAAGATAGGTATTGGTGTTTGAATATTTGAGCTGTGTTACCATTTTTTCACCTGCCTTGAATTTTAGCTTTGCAGTTTTAATTTTACCACAAAGGGGATATGTTTTCAAGTGAAAAATATCCATGGGAGCCATGATGCCTCTTGACAGGGGCGGTGCTGTTCTGTTACAATATAGGTGCGTTTTATAAGTGATGTATCCCAAAACATAGTTCGGGGAGGGCAAATTCTTTTTATATCGGGAATTTGTCCATCACATTAAGTATAAATAGGGGGGAGATGCACAAAGATGAAAAAGATACTTGTGGCGGTAGATCTGCAAAAGGATTTTGTTGACGGCGCACTGGGGACAAAGGAAGCTGTGGCTATAAGGGAAAACGCAGCGGAAAAGATCAGAAATTTCAATGGAGAGATATTTGTGACCTTTGACACCCATGGGGAAAATTATCTCAGCACAGCCGAGGGTAAAAAACTTCCTGTGCCACACTGTATAAAGGGCACGCCCGGTTGGGAGCTTGACGGGAGGATAAAAAGCGCCCTTGAGGGAAAGAAATATACAGCTGTTGAAAAGGGTACATTCGGCTCGGTGGAGCTTGCAGGGCTGATAAAAAAGGCAGCCGGAGATGAGCCGCTGTGCGTTGAGTTCATAGGTCTTTGCACGGATATTTGCGTGGTCTCCAATGCTTTGCTGGTAAAGGCAGCTTTCCCCGAGGCGGACATATCCGTGGACAGTTCCTGCTGTGCGGGGGTGACTCCACACAAGCACCAGGCAGCTCTTGAAACTATGCGAAGCTGTCAGATAGATGTGATCTAAGGCGGAGGGAGCGATGAGATGAGATTTGAACCGATTGTGGTATCTTTGCTTGATACGGATCTGTACAAATTCAATATGGATCAGGTGATCTTTCACAAGCACACGGATCTTTGCGGTCAGTACTATTTTAAATGCCGCAACGAGGGGGTGGTTTTCACCCAAGAGATGGTGAAGGAGATAAACGAGCAGATAGACCATTTATGCACTCTGAGGTTTAACAGGCAGGAGCTTGACTACCTGCGCTCTATACGTTTTATAAAGGACGACTATGTGGAATTTCTACGGCTATGGCACCCTATCCGTGATTATGTGAGCGTAAGTCTTTCCGATCAGGGGGAGCTTTCGGTGATAGTTGACGGGCCGCTGTTTTCGGCAATGCAGTTTGAGATATACCTGCTTGAAATAATCAACGAGGTGTATTTCAGGTCACGTTATGATTATCAAAAGCTGAGAAAGTCCGCAGAGGAAAAGCTGGACGGCAAGATAAAGGCGATGAACGACGGGACATATACTTTTAAATTTGCCGAGTTCGGATGCCGCAGGAGGCTTTCAAGAGAGTGGGAGGACGAAGCTGTCCGCAGGCTGGTCACTCAGACAAAAAACTGCATAGGTACATCAAACGTGTTTCTTGCAATGAAGTATAACGTGACCCCCATAGGCACCTATGCCCACGAGTTTGTTCAGATGTACCAGGGTATCGACTCGATACCCCTTGCATTCACTAATTATTACGCCATGAAGGACTGGTACAACGAGTACGACGGAGACAACGGAACGGCGCTTACCGATACGGTGACAACAGATCTTTTCCTTCTGGATTTCAACCGCTCCATGGTGAACAACTACACAGGTGTACGCCACGACAGCGGCGATCCATACGCCTGGGGAGAAAAAATAATACAGCACTATAAAAAATACGGGGTCGATCCAAAGACCAAGCTGCTGCTTTTCAGCGACAGTCTTGATTTTGACAGGGCGCAGGAGCTTTACGATTATTTCAAAGACCGCACAAAGGTTTCTTTCGGCATAGGGACATTTATTTCAAACGATACCTGTGAACAGGCGCTGAATATCGTTATCAAGCTTCAGTATGTCAACGGCAGACCTGTGGCAAAGCTTTCGGATGTGCCCGGAAAGTCAATGTGCCGTGACGAAAATTATCTTGAATACCTTAAACGCTCGGTTGAGTTCAGGCTCAACAGAGGAAAAAATAAAAAAGGGTGAGAAAAAATGAAAAAAATAATAACTATGATAATTGCGTCGGCGCTTATTTTGTCCATGGCAGGCTGTGAGAACAGCTCATCTGTGGCAGAAACATCATCTCAGGGGGACAACTCGTCGTCGCTGAGCGATTCCTCCAAAACCGGAGGGGACAGCAGCCAAGAAAAGACCACGACCACTACAACTACTGCCACCACCACTTCCGCAACATCACAGACCACCAAGAGCACTGCTGCAACAACAGCTCCCCAGCCGCTGCCTGCAACGGCAAAGGATCTGGTGAAGATAACAAAGGAGCTTTACGGCAGTGAGGAGATAGTGGCTGAGTCAAAGGATATGGACGATGCTTTTGAGAAATATTTTACCTCTAATGAGGGCAAACATTCCGCATCGGGCAGGTTAAAGACCATAGACATATTTTCCCCGTTTGACGACCAGCTTTCCCACATAGACTATATTTCCATTGCAAAGGACACGGCAAGCATCTTTATGATCGGCAACTCGGTCAGGTTCAAAGACGACGATCCCGATGACAAAAACGAGACTGACATCGACATGGACGGAGCTGTTATGGCGATAGTGTTCAACTGTGCCGACGCTGCCGAGGCGAAAAAGGTTTACGGCTGTGTGATGAACGAGGACCTTGAAAAGGACCTTGAGGGAGCGAAAAAAGAGGGTATGCTCGTTGAAAAAACGGCAGACCACGTTATGGCAGCCACACCGGGCAGAGAGATGTATATGTGTTATTATCTTTCGGGCAGCGATGTTATCGTGCTTGCCATGTACGATATGGGTCTTCAGGGACAGACTCCTGTTGGACCTTACACAAAGCAGTACGATTATAAAACAGAGCTGGATAAGCTTGCAAAGGCTCTTGGTGTAAAGCTGCCTTCTACACTGAAGTAAGAGGATAATAAATAGTAAAAAGAATGACCGCCCCTGCATTTTCATGCAGAGGCGGGTTTTTGTTTCTTATCTGTCTTTATAGATCTTTTTGTTTTCGTACATTGCGTTGTCGGCACGTTCAAAGACCGTTGCGACGGAGGTATCCATATTCCGGTCATATGCAGCTATTCCTATCGCAAGGGTGGCAAGCTCACGCTGGGCATTGCTTTGCATAATGCTTTTAAAGCTGTCGGAAAGGATCTGTCTGTTTTCATAATCCTCACCGGTGAGGATTACGGCAAACTCGTCCCCTCCTATACGGAACACAGGACTGTGCTTGAAGGTGGTGCAGATTATACGGCAGCAGCTTTTTATATATTCATCTCCAACTCTGTGTCCACGGGTATCGTTTATATTCTTCAGCCCGTTTATATCAAGCACGGCAATAGCAAATTCCTTGCTGCGGCGGCCGGCGATATCCTCGTCCATTTCCGCTACGGCATGGGAATATGCGTGCTTATTCTTTACCTTTGTAAGGGCGTCTTTATTTGCCATGTCCATAGCGTTGCCAAGAGCTGCACGGAAATCCATCTCTCTTTGTTTTGCAGCATCGATATTTGACACGGCTATAATAACGTGCCGTGGATTTTCCTCGGGACGAATGGCGATAAGGTTCACATACTGGGGTCTGTTGTCCAGCATGAGCCGGTAGGTGATGGAGGTGGTACCCGTTTCGTTCAGATCGTTTATGAACTGCTGCCTGTCCATGGCTTTTTCCATCATGGGTAAGTCCTCGGGGTAGATCTGATTGTTCATATTGCGCTTTGTATCGCCGAAGAAATCCAAACCGGACTCGCCCATTCTCAGCTGGGCATATTTTTCGCTGGAGCTGTACTCTTTATAATGGTCGGTCTCCAGGTCTATATAGTAGATGACCTCATATTGCTTGGCAAGGGCGTTTACGATCTGGCTGTAGGTTTCGTTCTGTGCTATGGCAGCCTGTTCACGCCGCACCTGCTTATCAATGTTCAACACCCCTATAACGATACAGTTGTTGTCGTTTCTGGGGCGCACAATGTGCATGGTCACATACTGTGAGCGTCCGTCAAGAAGCTGTCTGTATGTGCAGGTGAAGGACCCGGTCTGGTCAAGGGTGTCAAGAAGATTGTTTTTATCCATCACCTTGAGCATCCTGTCACAATCCGCAGGGTCGATGTATTTCACTATGTCCTCTCTTGCGGTAATGAAAAAGTCACGCCCCATTTTGCTTACGCCCAAAAGAGAATACTCGTGGCTGGAGCTGTATTCGGTATACTTGTTGGTGTTGGCGTCAATGTAGTAGATGACCTCGTATCTGCTGGAAAGAGCCATTGAGATCTCCCCGTATATCCTGCTTTCCGCAGCAGCTATCTGTTCACGCCTTACCTGTTCGTCAACGTTGCGGACGCCTACGATCATAAAGTCTTTGTCTGCACCGGTCCCTCTTATGACCTTCAGCTGATAGTATAAAAATCCGTCGTCCTTGATAAGGCGGTAGCTATGTGTGTATGCCTTGCCGTCCTCAATGTGGGCAAGGATATCCTTTTTCTTAAAGAATGTCAGAAACTGCTCTCTGTCCGGCTCGTAGACCACCCTTGGTACATTATAGGTCACATCAAGGAAAAAGTCGTCGCCTGAAGAAGCCACAGAAAGATCCTTATTCTCTCCGGCAGCTCGGTATTCTACATAATGGTCGTTCCTTATGTCGACATAATATATGCTCTCATAGTCATTGGCAAGAGCGAGGGCGAGCCTTGAAAATGTAACAAGCTCGCTGTTTTTTACGGCCTGATCGTTATTCATCTGCATAATATCACCGCCTGTGGATGGTTTATCAAGTGGTACAATATATTTAATCACTACCATTATACACCAATCGGATACAAATTGCAAGAGCATTAAACGATTAAAATTTATTTTATTCAAAATGCTGTTATAATTTATAAAAATTATTGCTCTTTGCACATAAATGCCTGTACACCCCATGAACCTAACGGGTCAATGTTGTTTGCCGGCGGGTGTTTCGGGCGAGGGGAATTGCGGACCGCCGCTGCGAAATCGGAATTTTTTTTGACTTACATACTCCTGAAAACCCGGAGCAGTGCCAAAGCAGCCTTTATTGCATTGTTGTTTGCGACGGACAAGCGGACCGCCGCTGCGGAACAAAAATGTTGACAGGTGAGTAAAATGGTGATATAATATAATTGTTGCAAATCAAGAATAATAGTGAGGTGATCGAAGTGACCAACAGTGATAGTTGCGGGCGATGGCGGCAGAATATGCATTTAAAAGGGGTTTGCACCTGCGGCGGAGCTGTTGTTCGTTTCGTGTGACCCACGGTTTAATATGCATTTTTCCCGTTATGCCCACAAAGCAGACGGGATATTTTTGTGCTTTTGCCAATGACCGTTACTCCGAAAAAATGCAGCAAAAATCTAAAGACGGAGGGATAAGATGGCTTTGGAAGAAGAAAGACTCGACAGGGACGGCGAGTCTGAAGAGATAACTGAAAAGATCGAGCCTGCGGAAATGCCTGATTACGAGGGAGACATCATCTCCATAATCAGAAGCGGCATTTCCCCGAAGGCTATGAAAAACAGGCTTGAGGATTACCACGAGAACGATATTGCGGAAGTTTTGCCTGTGCTCACCCAGGATGAGAGGGTAAAGCTGTGGAGGATCCTTGATGCGGAAATGATCGCAGAGATATTCGAGCACACCTCTGAGGAGGATGCCAGCACGTTTATGAACGAGATAAACGTGAAAAAATCTGCGGACATAATCTCACAGCTGGAAACGGATACGGCGGCGAACATATTAAGGCTTATGTCCAAGGAAAAGCGTGAGCTTCTGGTGGATATGACTGCGCCGGACGTACAAAAGGAGATAAGGCTTATTTCGTCATTTGATGAGGACGAGATAGGAAGCCGTATGACGGCAAATTATATCTGTATAAGAGAAAATATCACCGTGCCTCAGGCTATGCAGGAGCTTGTTAAGCAGGCGGCGGACAACGATAACATCTCAACCATATTCGTGGTGGACGAAAACGATCTTTTTTACGGAGCGATCGACCTTAAAGAGCTTATTATAGCCCGCAAGGACACAAGGCTTGAGGATCTTATCGTTACATCATTCCCGTATGTTTACGGAAGCGAAAACGTTGAGGACTGTATCGAAAGACTTAAAGACTACTCGGAAAACTCCATACCGGTGCTTGATAACTCAAACAGGCTGCTGGGCGTTATCACATCTCAGAACATCATTGAAGCGGTGGATGACGAGATGGGTGACGATTACGCAAAGCTTGCCGGTCTTACCGCAGAGGAAGATCTGAAGGAGCCGCTTATCCAGAGCATGAAAAAGCGTGTGCCGTGGCTGCTCATTCTTTTGTGTCTGGGTATGCTGGTGTCGGGCGTTGTGGGGACATACGAAAAGGTCATTTCACAGCTCACCATTATCATGGCGTTCCAGTCGCTTATACTTGACATGGCAGGTAACGTGGGCACCCAGTCGCTGGCTGTGACTATCCGTGTGCTTATGGACGAAAACCTTACAGGAAAACAAAAGGTCCACCTTGTGGGCAAAGAGATGAGAGTGGGCTTTTGCAACGGACTTTTGCTGGGTGTTTTATCCTTTATTTTCGTAGGACTATATATTTTCTTTTTCAAGCACAGGACACTGGCGTTTTCATACCTTGTGTCGGGTTGTATAGGCATTTCACTTTTGGTGGCGATGCTTATTTCAAGCGCAGTGGGCACGCTTATACCTCTTTTCTTCAACAAGATAAAGATAGACCCGGCGGTGGCATCGGGTCCCCTTATCACCACTATAAACGACCTTGTTGCTGTGGTGACCTACTATTCGCTGAGCTGGCTGCTGCTGATACAGGTGTTCAACTTAGCATCATAACAACAAAAAAGCAGGCTTTCGTCTTATCGAAAGACCTGCTTTTGTTATGCCTCACAATAACTTCAAAAATTTCTTGTCGTTCATCTGTTCGTTGGTGAGGTATTTGCCGTCACGGAACAGGGCGTATGTTGTTACGGGGCTGGGGGCGTTTTGCGCCTGCTCTTTGGTCTGAATGTGTATAGAGGTGAATTTTACACCGTTTTCTTTTGCGGTCTGCTCAAGGATAGGAACATACTTTGCGTTGAAGGGGCACTGGCTTGTATAGTACAGCACAAACCCATCCAGGTCGGTATGAGGGTGCTTTGCACACTCTTTGAAGGTGGGTTTTACGGCGCTTTCATCAAAGGGCAGATGCCACAGAAGTATACCGTTGTCAGCCTTATCGCAGACCTCAAAGCCTTTATATTTCAGATATTTCGGGTCTGCAAGAAAAGGCTTTTTCTTTTCTGCGGATAATATACAAAGCCCGTTTTTGCCCTTTGCCTTACTGTCTTTGATACACCTGTGCAAAAGGTCGTTTGAATAGCCGTGACCCTTGAATGAGCCGGATACCCAAAGACAGTCGATATACATATATCCGGGGGCGTTTATGGGGTTCCATGCGTTTTCGGCAGGTATATACTCGATAAAGCATTTTCCCCTTTCGGTGCTTTTCAAAAAGACCAGACCCTCGTCAAACTGCTGTACAAGCCAGGCTTTTTTTGACGCTACCTGTACGTCTTTATTATTGGAAATAGCGCAGCAGATATGTTCGTTTTCAATATTATCCTTTGTGATTTCAATATAGTCCATAAAAAACAGTCCTTTCAAATTTTTTTAAACGTAAAGATTTCCCTTTACAAGATATTCCCCCACGGTTTCCCCTTCGGGAGTGTTTATAAGGGTATTGTAAAAATCCCTGTTGTGGTTGTTGGTCAGGAAAAAGGAAAAGCGGTGGTTACAGCTGTCTTTCATGCCGCCTGCAAACACAGGGTCGTTTGGCATCTGGCTCCAGTACTGTTTTGACTGGGTGAAGCCGAACTTATCGGCTACTTCTATAAAATTTGCTATCTTGTCCGGGGTCCACCACTGTTTATCGTTTGAGGGCCCTTCGACCTTTTCATTGGCAAGAGCATGGAGCTTATTGTCAATATCATACAGGTCGATATAGTATAAGGTATCTCTTCCGCTGGCGTAAAAGCTCTTTTGGGTGAAGCAGCCAAGCATGAGCCTGCCTTCGTGGAGCCGGGTGAAGATATGACCGTAAAGCTTGTCGCAGCTGAAAAGGCTCGGATCTATCTCTGCCTCGCCCCAGGGGAGCACCTGACCTTTATCGGTTATCTTGAAGTTCTTGCAGGAAAGCACCCAGTTATCCTCGTTATCGTTAAGGCATATAACCAGCATATATTCCGCTTCGCCGCTTTGTGCGTAGACAGGGTAATATGCTGCGCCCCCGGTACAGCGGCACTTGCCAAGGCAGAACCTATTGCCGCCTTTTGAAATGTAGGGGTAGCTCACCTGCTGTTTTTCAAGGGCGGGGGTGTCTTTGAGTATGACCTGGCGGTAGTATTTTTCCATTACTTTAAGCCGGTTGGGGCGGATCTGTTCATAGGGAGGGATAAAAAGATCGTTAAAGGCTGCAAGGGCTTCACGGTAATTTCCGGGATACTTCATATATCCCCCTGCGCTTATGGTTTCGCCTTGTTCAAAAGCGGCGCTGAAACTGAAGGAGTCCCCGTCGAGAACGTTTTGGTTACTGCCGTTAAAGCCGTCCCACTTTTTCAGCTTGAAGCGCTCAAACAGCTCCTGGATGCGCCGAGTGAAATCCTCATCCACCTCTATTGTCAGGGCGTCTTCGTCACTTACTCCGTCAAGGCGCACGGTTATTTCGGCTTTTTCGCCGTGGTTTTCGTAGCTATAATCAAACCCCGAGTACATATAGGAACCATGACTGCCAAGATGCATATTTTTCAGTTTCCACATTCGCTTTTCTCTCCTTTTTTTCCATTATAACATCACCCCAATAGCTTGTCAACATTCTTCTATGGTCAGGCTTTGGGCAGAGGTATCCGGTATATTTTTACATCGCTTTGGCAGGCTATGGCAAATTAGTTGTGCATGATATACAAAAGACCGGTGGCTTTATGGTCAGATTTAGAAAAGTTGAAAAAATCTATTGAAAATATGGCTCTAAAATGGTATAATAATACGAAACACATAATGTACATATACTCGGTGAGATGTGCTCTTATGCACATAAGGCACACCGGAGGATGAAAGGAGGCGGGCAATGAGATTGATCCACTATGATGTATGTTCTTTTCTGATACTTACTTTGATGCTCATTTCAATTTTTATCAGAAAGCTCAACAACGGTCATGCACAAAGGCTTTTTGTGGCGTTTACCGTGCTTATCTATGTAAATACTCTTGCGGATATCTTATGTGCCGCTCCATACACCCTGGACGAGAGCACCGATCTGGTCATACGGCAGGTGAGCACATATGTATATTTCCTGCTCCACGCCAGCCTTATGCCGCTGTATATTATTTTTATGGGCTCGGTGGCAGGTACCTGGGTGGCTTTCCTTGGCAAGAGCAAGCTTAAAAAGTTTATCTTTACCGCCCCTTACCTTTTAAATCTGGCGGCGGTGGTCACAAATCCCTGGACGGACTGGGTGTTCTATTTTGAGGACGGGGTTTACGTCAGAGGAAAGCTGGTTCTTCTTACCTACGCTATTGCGGCTTTCTATGTTGCGTTCACCATTTTTTATCTTATCAATTACAAGGGAACTCTGGACAGGGGACAGAGGATAGCGTTTTTCAGTCTTTACCCCTACTCTATGCTTGCCATAACCATACAGTATCTGTATCCCGACCAGCTGGTGGAAATGTTTGCATACACCGTGGCGGCGCTGACGGTGCTGATGTTCGTTATCAGACCCGAGGAGGTCATAAACCCTGCGGTGGGTGCAAAGACAAGCAGCGCCTTTAAGACGGAGATGAGCCGTGACTACCTTTCTTCCAGAGAGTATGCGGTCATCATCATAAAGATAAACAGCGACAGCTCGCTTATCAAGCTTTACGGCATAACCAAGCACGAGCTGTTCATAAAAAACCTTGTTGGCAGGATACACAGCTGTATGAAAAAGACCATGAACCGGCTCAGCGATTATGATGTGTTCTATCTTAATTACGGTCTTATCGCATTGAAGATGGAAAGCAAATACAGCGACGAGCAGATGGCTCAGCGGCTTTACGAGACCTTGTCTGAAAGGCTGTGCAGCGACAATTTCGATATTGTTCCGGAATGTGTTGTGTGTGCCTTGGATGTGCCCAAGGATTTTGCAACGGCAGACGAACTTCTGAGGTTTACGGACACATTTGAAAAGAGTGATATCCAGCCGGGTGCGTTTATTTACTCAAAGCTCACAAGGCAGGAAAGGCTGAAAATGAATTTTGACATTGACAGATATATTCACAAAGCCATTGCCAACAAGAGCTTTCAGATGTATTACCAGCCAATCTACTCTGTAAATGAGAAAAAGTTTGCCACTGCTGAGGCTCTTATAAGGCTTGACGACGACGAGGTAGGTTTTATTTCTCCCGCACTGTTTATACCTGCTGCGGAAAAAAGCGGCGCCATTTACGAGATCGGCGATTTTGTTATCGAGAGCGTTTTTGGTTTTATCGGCAAGGTAAGGCCCTATGGGGTCAAGTATATCGAGATAAATATATCCGCCATGCAGTGCATGAGCAGCAGCTTTGTCAAGGAGGTAATGGAAAAGCTGTCACGTCATAAACTGTCAAACAAGTGGGTGAACTTTGAGATAACCGAGTCGGCATCTGACATTTTCGATGATGTGCTAAGCGAGACTGTGTCAGATCTTCACGACCAGGGGATAGAGTTCTCCATTGACGATTACGGCACGGGATATTCAAATCTGCGAAGGATAATGAGCGAGCCTATCAAGATAATCAAGATCGACCGAAGTCTTATCTGCGAGATCAACGATCACAAGTCAAGGACTTTACTGGCGGACACCATAAGAATGATAAAGTCCATTGGAATGGAGATAGTGGCAGAGGGTGTGGAGGATGAACAAACCGCACACTGGCTCATCGAGCAGGGCTGCGATTATATACAAGGGTTCTTTTACGCAAAGCCCATGCCGGAAAATCAGTATATAGAGTTCCTTAAAAGCAACGCATAAAAAAGAAAAAGGCACGGATGTCATGGACTGCACTTATACAGAAGCATTATAAAGGGAAAACCCTTTTGCAAAATGGGTTCCGCTAACGGCAAAGCCGTTAGCTACGGAGAATTGACCTTTTGGTCAATTCTCTGCCCAAACCGAGAATATCCATAGGATATTCTCGGTCTCCAAAAGGGTTTCCCCCAGCTGCCACGCAGGGGTGGTGTGCACTTGCTTTTTGAAGATGGATGTGATAAAATGGGGATATAACAATAAAAAAGGAGAGTATTAAAATGTCAGAGAAAAACAAAGACCGATCTTTTGTCTGGAAGTGCGTTTGTATAGCTTTGGCTGCGGCGCTGCTTACGGTATCTTGTCTGTATATTTTCAAGTCCGGCAGCGGCAGTTCCGACAGCACCGGCAGCACGGCTTCGGAATCGGAGCAAAAGGGAAAAGACCCTTTGTCCTTGTGGACAGAAAATGCCCCGCTTAAAAAGCAGCTTACAGAGTACATAGGCAAGATAACAGATAAGGATTCAAAAGACTTTATCCCTGTGGAAAAGCGTATTGCAGTATTTGATTTTGACGGCACGCTTTTTTGTGAAACAGACCCGGTCTACTTTGATTACAGAATGTTTTATTACCGTGTGACGGAGGATCCGGAGTACAAGGACAAGGCAAGTGCCGAGGAAAAGGAAACTGCGGCAAAGATCAAGACCATGATGGACACCGGAACGTCCGCAAAAGGGCTGGAGGTTGCCCACGGAAAAGGCGTAGCTTCCGCATTTGCAGGAATGACCATAGGACAGTTCAATTCGTATGTCAAGATGTTCAGAGAAAAACAGGCTCCAAGCTACAACAACATGAAAAACGGCGAGGCTTATTACAAGCCCATGCTTCAGGTGGTAAACTATCTGAAGGAGAATGATTTTACCGTATATGTTATAAGCGGTACGGACAGGTTTATCGTAAGGGGAATTATTGAGGACTCGGCTCTTGATATCCCACCCAGGCAGATAATCGGTTCAGATGAAACTATCGTTGCCGACCACCAGAAAGGTGAGGACGGAATGGTATACCAGTACAAGCTTGAGGATAAGGTCATTACCGGCGGAGAATTTATTATCAAGAATCTGAAAATGAATAAGGTAAGCGTTATCCAGCAGGAGATAGGTTTGCAGCCGGTGCTTTCCTTCGGAAATTCATCGGGCGATAACAGCATGGCCAACTTTGTTATTGACGACAATCCGTACCCAAGCGCGGCGTATATGCTTTGCTGTGATGACCTTGAGCGTGAGAACGGAAATCAGAAAAAGGCTGACGCAATGAGAAAAAGCTGCGAAGAAAACGGCTGGACAGCAATTTCCATGAAGGACGACTGGACGACCATTTACGGTGACGAGGTAACAAGAAAGAAATAATATATTAGGAAATATCAGATGCCCGGAAGCGGAAAATAAACTGCTCCCCCTTTTGTCGGACAATGAGGTATGATAGGTGTACCGATCAGAGATCTTATAAAAAAGAGGGGGCGTTTCAAACCCACCGGGCATTTCTTTTTTTACAGTTTAACCTTTGGCAGTAGTGAAAGCTACATTTTTCACGCAGGGTGTTGTATAAGCAACAATTACGGGGGAAATTATCTGTTGAAAAGTCCGGGGCAGTGGTGTATTATATATACAGAACGAAAAACGAATCAAGGAGGACACCACAATGATCTCAGCACTTATTTCTATCACAGCAGGATTGATCTTCGTTGCAAGCTGTATATATGTTACACGCACGATAGTTACAAACACTGCAAAGTAAAAAAATCACCGGCACACAGCCGTAACAACCGCCCTCATGAGTATGGTACTCATACAGAAGTATTATAAACGCTTTTTGGGGAAAACCCTTTTGCAAAATGGGTTTCGCTAACGGCTTTGCCGTTAGCTACGGAGAATTGACCTTTTGGTCAATTCTCTGCCCAAACCGAGAATATCCTATGGATATTCTCGTGCGCCGGCTACGGGGGTAAAAATAGTTATGGTCAAGAAATGCAGTTAGGAAACAGTCCTTCGCAATAAAAGATGTTCCGCAAAACGTTTTATAAATCTTCTATATAGGTACATACCTTAAGCCTGGGGGCGGGTTTTTTATGTTCAGATGGTGTGGATCGGCGCCGGTCGGGAAGAAATAGGTTAAACAAAAAACAAATACAAAAAAATATCAGTTTTTATTGACAAAAAGAGTAAAAAGTGGTACAATAGTAAATAATTAAAGACTTTTGTCCGGAACTATTTACGGTTCCTTGCGAAAGGATGCCGCAAAAAACGGATAATACGCTGTATAACAGCAAAAACTCCCCCGTGGGGGCATTGATTTTTTCACAGAGGGCAAACCGCATGGATCCCAATGAAATATCACAGGGAAAAAGCAATATACATTATAGGAGGGGTGATGCAGACAAGGCGGTGCAGAAAAGCTATAAAAAGTCTGCAAAGAGCAAAAGGCGTGAACGGTCAGGAGGTTTACGCAAAATGCTGTTCAGACTGCCGCATCACAGGGAACGGGTGTTAGGTTCCCTTACACAATTTCGGAAAACTGCGCTTTTTATATAACGACGACCCAGGGGCATACCGGACAGGCGAACAGAGCCTGCCTGACCGTCTGAGTTTTACAGTAGGGGTCAATCACAGCCAGGGCGCAGAGAATAAACAACAGAATTATCAGGAGGACTAACGATGAAAAAAATGAAACGAATCGCAGCGGGAGCAGCAACGCTGGCAATGATCGCTTCTATGGCTTTGGCAATGCCTATGACGGCAAGTGCAGAGGCTACAAAGTATAGCGGGATCATAACAGGATCATCTGCTAAGGATTCGGCACTTACCGGATCTGTCACCTATGAAGATAAAAGTGGCACAGATCAGACCCTTACAAGCTATAACGCAGCCGAGCTGAAAAAGATCCTTGTGATCAAGGACGATGCCAATATCCCCAAGGTAAGCTTTGATTATACCGCTTCGGCAGGTGATGCTGTTGCGGCAACTACAACAACTCATGCAGTTCTTGCAGGTGTAAGCCCTGCAAAGATCAAGTGGGTTGAGGAGCAAACAAAGACCGTTACTAATGCCAACGATACATTTGACGTTGATAATGTGGGTGAACATTCAGCTGGAACAGCCGGAGCTTCTTTTAAGCTTAATTACGCTGCACAGGATGTACACGACGATAACGGAGGAAAGATAACAGGCGCTGTGGATACATATACCATGGCTGCCGGCAGTGATAATGTTTTGCTCAACAACACAAGTACAGCTGTTGACGGCAATTCAACAGGAGTTTACTATGCCATCAAGACAATGCGTCTTGATTTTACAGAATGCGGATTTACCGAGCCCGGTATTTACAGATATGTTATCACCGAGGACAATTCCGCTCAGAACGGTGTCACTTACGATCCTACCCTTACCCGTACTATCGACGTATATGTTGAAGATGCAACATATACACCATATACTTCTGGAACTGCCGGGGAAACACAGAACAAGCTCAGGATAGCAGGCTATGTAATGTACAAGGGAACTGTTGCCGATGCCCCTGCTAAGCCGGGTACAGCAAGCGCAGGCACAGCAAGCAAGCTGGAGGACGGACTTGACAATACTGCCAAGGGTGATAACGGAGCATATTACGGCACTCCCAACGGCTATGAAGTAAGCGGCACCACAAAGTCCGAGGGCTTTAAGAACACCTATGTTACACACGAGCTTACATTCAGCAAGGAAGTTACAGGCAATCAGGCTTCAAAAGACAAGTTCTTCAAGTTCAAGCTTGAGATCAAAAATGCTACAATAGGCAATGTTTTTGATGTTGACATTACCAATGCTGAAAGCTCCGTTCCCGCTGATGTAAATTCAGCAACACAGAATTCGTATGCACGTCAGATAAATGCTGCAAAGCTTGCTGCTGATACAACAAAGACTGTTGATGCTGACGGCTATAAATTCAAGCTGGACGAAGGGTCGGAGACAAATGGTACAATTACCGCATATTATTATCTCCAGCACGGTGACAAGATCGTTGTAAAGGGTCTGCCTGACAAGACCAGTTATGCCGTTACCGAGAGCCAGGAAGATTATACAGCTGCCCTTGTGCTTACTGGCGATACAACGAACGGCGTTGATGCAACGACCGGAACAGATATCGACAATACTCTTACTGTTGATAACACCGGTACAGATGATGCAAACTGGACTGCGGGATATACAGATACAGCACTTCAAAAGGATACAAACGCCAAGTTTACCAACACCCGTGAGGGCACTATCCCCACAGGAGTTATTCTTTCAATAGCTGCACCTGCGGCAGTGGGAGCTGCGGCTATCGGCGGTATAGCATTTATTCTTATCAGAAACAAGCGCAGAAAGTCCGAGGAAGAATAAAAGGCTGTGCTTAAATTCTGGAAAAGGATGAATATCCTCTACGAGCGGCTGATCCTGATCCTGCTGGTGCTTGTGCTGCTTGTGATGACGTGGTGTATGTACGACAGTTATTATGTATACAGCCACGCTCTGAACGATGATATATTAAAGTATAAGCCGGGTCAGAGCGACATCTCGCCTGAGGATCCACCCTTGAGCGATGATATGGTTGCATGGATCACACTTGACGGTACTAATATTGACTACCCCGTTATGCAGGGCAGGGACAATGTTAAGTACCTCAACACTGATCCTTTCGGGAAGTATTCTCTTTCGGGGAGCATTTTTCTTGATTTCAGAAACTCCCCGGATCTTTCCGACGATTATTCCTTGCTTTACGGACATCATATGGAATACGGAAAAATGTTCGGAGCACTGGATGATTATCTTGACCGGTCCTATCTGAAGGATCACAGCACAGGAACGCTGATGATCGGAAAGGATGGGGCGAAAAAATACAAACTAACGGTGTTTGCAAGCATGAGGGCAAGCAACAGGGAAGAGGTTGTTTTTGACCCGGGCAAAGGCGACATCAGAGGTTTTATCAAACAGCATAATCAGGTATACACACAAGATCCCAAGGGACGTATACTTGCATTATCGACCTGTGCAGAGGGCGACTTTGTTTCAAGGACGATAGTGTTTTGCTATATCACATAACGAAAACATTGAGAGGAGAGTGAGCTTATGAAAAAATGCACAAGATTTATTTGCATTGTGTCACTATGCTTGCTCTCCGTTTTTGTTGTTCCTTTCAATTCTTTAACAGTCCATGCCTATGTAACGGCATCGGTTGAGATACCGGTCAGCTGTCTTGAAATATCGGACAGCAGGACCCATATTTACAAAGTAATGATAGAAGCTGAAAATGAGGTTTCTCCTGCGCCCAAAAATGATAGTATCAGTGTCGAGCAAAAGGGCACGGGAAAATTTGAGATAGATATAAACGAGCCGGGCACCTACGAATACAGGATATATGAAATACCCGGCAATGAAAAAGATATAAAGTACGATAAGAATATTTACATCGTCACGGTGTTTGTTGAAAACGCCGGGGAGGACGGTCTGAAGTACGCTGTTTCCGCAAGGATATCCGGCAGCGATGTGAAGCCGGAGCAGATCGTTTTTAAAAACGGTTCGTCCACAGACGGCGATTCGGATACAGCGTCAAAACCGGATAACAAACCCTCTTCGGAGGATAAGGAAAAAGTACCTTTCACAGGATATATCCAGGGGCTTTTGTCCGGGGATAGTTTCCGTGCACGTGCGCTCAGAATAACTATGATCTGTCTGGCGCTGATCGCAGTTTCTACACTCCTTTTCAGACGGGATAAGGACAGAAAGGGGGAGAAGAAATGAAAAGAAGATTCAGCAGCCTGATAAAGCGTGTCGTAAGCGGTCTGTCGGCTGCGGTAATGATGCTGGGCAGCCTTGCACCCGCCATTGCATACGCACAGGATACAAAGGAGTATGCCCACAAAATAAATCTTTTTGATATACAGCTCACAGGCGGTGCAGATTATTCTGCGGCATTTAAAGATGACAATGCAAAAGATGATACCCAAGCAATAGACGGATATGTATGGACAGCCTCCAATTCCAATTCGGGTCATAAGTTCATTTATACGGTGGATTTTTCCCTTTCGGGTCAGGGCATAGGAAATAATGATAACGATCTGATAAAAGAACGCTTTGTGGAGATACATATACCTGCACACATTTTAAGGCTTAAGGGTCAGGACAAGGCAGGGGGAAGCGGCGAGACAAAAAAATACGGTGACGTTATCGAGCTGTCGGTGCCTAAGGCATCGGACGTTTCAAAGGTGCCGCAGTATGATGCTTCGGGAAACCCCGTAACGGATGAACAGGGACAGACTGTGTATGTGTATGACACGGATTATGACTTTCTTTACGAGGAAGGGACCGACGAAAACGGCGAGCCGGAGATCGTAATTTATAATATCAAACCTATCTCCGCAGGACAGGTCTATGAGTTCCCTATGGCGTACAAAATGCTTTATAATACATGGGAATACCAGGATCTTGGTGCATCCGACGCAGCTAAGGCATCTGTTGTTGTGGACAGCTGGAAGAAGGACTCTCAGACGCAGGATTCATCCGACAACAAGGACGAGATCAGAGCGCAGACAAAGGAGATACCCGTATATATCAATACCGGCGTACAGATACAGTCCACCTCCAAGTCGGTAAGGCAGAAGGATCAGACAGAACTGCTGACTGCGGAAAAGCTCCAGGCTCTGAGCTATATCAGCGGCAAGGACCTTGATCTGGGTGCGGATAAGGACAACTATCTTTATATGGTGTGGCAGGTGGATTCCAAGGTATCGACCGTCACCCAGAAATACAGCTACACTGTATCTGACAAGCCGGGTGTGCTCAGCGGAACGGATGCTGAGGAACATACACATTCTGTTCAGGGCGAATTTGTAGCGATGAATATCGATAACGGCAGCTTCCAAAAGCCCAAGGCAGACGGCAGCGGCAATTATTCTGTTACCGTAAGCGGTCTGAGCGGTAATCCTCCGGTGGCATTGGTGATAACAAGGTATGCAAAGACCGGGACGGACGAGATAAACAACGCCCCGAGAAACGGCTCGTATAAGGCGGTAAATGACGCCAAGGGAACGGTCACACCGGCTGACAAAATGGATATAGATACGGCAAAAACGGCTCAGGCAGAATTTATCTATGAAAGAAAAAAGCCCAGCATACCACCGGTGATAGAGGGGTATACTGCCTTCAAAAAGGGGCTTACAACAAGCTATGAGCTGAATAATATCCTTGAGGACGACACGGCGGTTACAGGGCTGAAATACAGCACCGAAGCAAAAATGCACTCTTATGGAAACACGATCCGTGACCTCAATAAAAAGCTGACGGAAAGCATCACAGCAGTTGTGAACGGAGATGACGTATACGTCAGATCTCCACTGGGAGTATATACAGCCCGGATAGGTTCATCAGGCTATAAAAAAGACGATCAGGCGATCTCCACCGGCTATGAAATGACCGCAGAGGCTCTTTTGAAGATCGTTTCAAGCGAGCTGGCATCATCTTTCTACGGAAAGGAAGATGTAACATATTCGGTTACGGATAAAAAAATATCCCTTGTCCAGCCGGGCAACTCATCAAATACTCTGGAGCTTACCCCCCAGGACTATTATTTCAGCGGCGTGGAATTTACTTTCCAGGCAGATAAGGTAAGCTTTAACGCTAACACTATGGAGTTCAGCGGTGAGCCCATCGTGGACAGGTCGGAATACGAAGCAGGGGGAACGGTTGATCTGTACGCATTTATCAACGGCAGTGAAACTCCCGTTTTGGCAGCAAAATTCCACCCGGACACCAACACTTTCAGCGATATAAATACAAGCGTGATTTCTGCGGCATCTCCCGGAAATGTCAGATTCGCAGATAATTCAAAGGTCACAGGGTACCGTATAACTTCAAGCAACAAGTATTTTTGCGTTCAGCTGAATACCAAGCCTACTGTTGCGGTAAATCCCACAGACGCAGTCAAGAACTTTTTAAACGGATACGGAAAAGCAGGGGATCTGAAACAGGTGAATGTGCACAACACCGGAAGCTATGATGTTAAGGCACATGATGATTCGCTTTTGTTCCATAAGGATGTATCAAACGTTGACCTTGTTTCACAGGATAAAAGAACATCGTCTATCACCAAAACAGCAAGAAACGAGAATGCTGCTGCAATTACAGGCAAGGACGGGGAGTCATACAGGACCATCAACGACACCCTCAATCGTCAGTATATCGTAACTTGGGAAACAAAGGTCGGAGAGCTTTATTCAGGTTCTATTGACGGTGTTGCGGTGAACAATGTGCCTGTGGAGCAGCAATCAGGCGTATTTTACGATCTTTTGCCGCTTCACAGCGATATTATCGAGGGAAGCGTCAACGTTTACATCGACGATTCTTCCGCACCTCTTCCGGCATCTTCATTCAAGGTGCTGCCAAGAGAGGAAAATCACGCAGGCTCGGGACAGAAGCTGATGAAGGTGGAGATATACGCTCCCTGCCAGAAAAACTATCGTATGACCTATGCCACCGTTCATGCTCATGCGGATATACAGGACTACGGTTCTATGGCAAACAACACTGTGGCATACCAGACGGGAAATGAAAATATCGGCGGAGGGTATCCTGATAACGGAGGCAATCACGCTGTTTCCAAGTCTGCATACATGATAGGTCTTGACCCGGAAAACGGTAAAGCCAAAAGGTTTATCTATGCAGAGGCAACAGAGAATATCGTTGCACTTATACAGACATCATCGGGTATCTTCAAATATGTTTCGTCAAAATCCGACCCGTCACAAAGGCAGAGCGCTGAGGTACACCCGGGTGAGGATTACACCTATCACTACCGTATGAAAAATTCTTCGAGCACAAAGGCTCGTGACATT
This sequence comes from uncultured Eubacteriales bacterium, assembly GCA_900319075.1. Lineage (GTDB taxonomy): Bacteria > Bacillota > Clostridia > Oscillospirales > Ruminococcaceae > Hominimerdicola. Next base: position 40,936 of record ONMZ01000010.1, on the reverse strand, counting down.
GCCATACTTGACTCGGTGGAAAATTACAGAACGGTGGGCGGAACACGATATAACTACGGCCTGAACAAGGACAGAGACTGGAACGGAACGATAAAGGCCTTTGATCTGTCGGCTGTTGAGGCACGTATGGGAGCTCAGGCAGATGAGCTCAGGCTTTTTGTCTATACAGGTGACCAGATCGTAGATTTTAACGATAATGCTTACTCGGATTCGGTTAAACGTCAGAATCTGCTGAAATCTATATTAGGTGAGCTTACACCCACAGATGCAGGATATGTTGAGCACAGCAACTGGAAAACAGCAGACTGGAAAAATCCCGGCGACCTTAGCAGCGTAAAGGCGTTCATCGTCTACACCGGCAGAAACTTCACTCTGCCAAAGGGCGCAAGTATGAGCTTTAAGGTAACGATGACTGCACCGAAGTTCCTTCAGGACAGCAGAACGGTAGATGCTGCAAATGGACAGTTCCTTACACCACTTAAAACCTATAATAACGTGTACCGTTCATTTACAAATATGCCGATCGACCCCACAGACGAGAGCAAAACTCTTAAACAGTACTACTATACACACTTTGACTACACAGAGGTGTCTTACAAAGTCACAGGCGATCTTGAATTTGTCAAGACCGACAGCAAGACAGGCAGCAAGGTGGGGGGAGTCCAGTTCAGCCTTACGGGAATTTCCGATTACGGAAACACCTACGACGAAACACTTACCTCAGACAGACAGGGCAAAGTTCTTTTTGAGGATCTTGAAAAGGGAACATATACTTTAACGGAAACTGTTTCAGACGACGACCATGTTCTGGATAAGGAGCAGAAAAAGGTAACCGTCGAGCCGGACGGAATGGTCACTATCGTTAAGATAGACGGCACAGAGCTTAAAAAGGAAAATGGCGTTTATAAGCTCGATAACGACCCAAGACCCCACACGGATATAGTATTTTCCAAGGTGGATTCTATTTCAAAGACAGGCATAAACGGTGCAAAGTTTACACTTAAAGGAACATCTGAGCTTAACTCTGCTGTTGATATGACAGCGTACAGCGAGGGCGGCACGGTGACTTTCCGTTCAGTCGAGCCGGGAAGCTACACCCTTACAGAGGAATATCCTGCCTCGGGGTATGCTGCACCTGTGACTAATTCATACACGGTGACAGTTACCAAAACGGGCAATTATTCCGCTTCGTTCCAGATCTCCGGCGTAACAGATGATACTATCAGCAACGATCCTTTGGCAAGCACAAAGCTTATTAAGGCTGACAGCATAAGCAAAAATGCCCTTGAAGGCGCTGTGTTCAAGATCACTGCGCCGGTGGAGCTGAACAGCAGATATGAAATGCTGAAACAGTCCTATGCAAACAGAGAGGAAAGTGTTGACTTTAAGTGGACTTTTGACGGCACGAACTGGACGCAGACTGCCACAGGAGGCAGCATCAAGGGCGAGATCCCACTGGTGCAGCTTATACCCGGCAGCGGTTACAAGCTTTCAGAGACCACTGCGCCAAAGGGGTATGCACCCATAGCAGACAAAACTTTCACCGTGTCTGACGGCAGTATCGTGTTTGACAACAACAGCGGACTGGAGTATCTTGTACTGAATAGAGATACTCATGAGTATGATGCATCTTCTCCCGAATATGCTGAATATATCCGTGTCAGCAATGATCCGACTTTTGATGACAAAAAGAAGATCGACAAGTCATGGGTCGGTAATATAACACTTGACACAAATGACCCGAAATTCCCAACGGTGCATTTGAAAAACGAAAAGCCTGCGGAGAGTGTCAAGGTCGTTACGATCGGTGACGGACTAAAAACACTGATACAAAATAAAAGAACAAACTTTACAGGATTAGAGCGTTCCTCAACAAAGCCTGACAATGCCACTGCGTACAAAGCAGATATTGACGGCGAGGACGGAGAGTTCTACGCATGGTGGGATTCCACCGACAATAAAGTAAAATGGTGGAGCGATGCAAAGGTCATTTATCTGCCTGAAAGCTGTCAGGGAATGTTTATTAACTGTAACAACAGCGGATTTACTTCAATTGACCTGAATGATTTCAACGGCGAAAAAGTGACTACCATGCAGAGTATGTTTGAGGGCTGTTCAAAACTGACTTCAATTGATCTGAGTTCGCTCGTCACTACAGATAAGCTGACAAATCTGAGCTATATGTTCAAGGGCTGTGAAAAGGTCACATCGCTTGATCTCAGCGGCTTCACGACCTCAAACGTCACTACTTTTGCAAGTATGTTTGAAAATATGAAAGCTGTCACCGAGATAAAGCTCGACTACACCAAGTTCACAGCAGCTGACAAGCTGACATCTGTGGACAGTATGTTCAGTGAGTGTAGAGCTCTCCAGAAGATCGACCTGAGAGGTTTTTCAGATTGTCCTAATCTGACAACTATAAATAAGTGGTTTTATAATTGTTTCCGGATGGAATATATTGATTTAAGTAATTTTTCAACATCATCAACACTTGCAAATATAAAAGGTATTTTCTATAAATGCGGAACAGAAATAAACCCTAAAACTCCCGGCAATAATTCAGGTACGAAAGTATTTGCAAAAGGAGCCTGGACTTTTTCAGACAGCTCACAGTTCAACTATGATGCTGTTGATTACTTCAGAATAAATCTTTATGATAAAATGTATAAAAACGCTTCTGAAGACGGTAAGAACGGCAACCCCGTTTTTTCACTTGTTCATGCGAGACTGCATTTTACTACGGAATATCATAATCCGCCTCCAAATAATGGTCGAACAGGAGACCAATTGAGAACGACCGGCGGATATTTCAATCCCGCATACACAGAAGGTACGACCGTTTACACAAGCGACAATTATTCGGAATACTACAAAGGTTTCTGCAACAGCACTTACAACACAAATTATACGCTTTCCAACGCACTGCATTCCGCTTCCCGCCTGCTGTTTGCAGGGGGCGCGCTGAGGGCTGCTGCACAGGACTATTCCGAAGCCCCCGAAGGCTTCACGGCAATGTCGCCTGCAAGCGAGGTAAAGGACGTTGATGCAGACCCCAAGCGCAAGACGGAGTTTGTTTATGAGTATATCACCGGTGAGGAAGGTACATTTGTAAGCATAGGTGTTTACTCTGTGCCCCAGAAAGTAAACCTTACGATCCGTGTTCCCCTTGACGAGACTCATGTGACGGAATACTACTACACAAAGGAAACCACTGCAACATGGAAAAAAGTCAGCAGCGGAGATTCACCCGACTGGAAGCTGGAAATGAACGTCAATAACGCAGACGAGGAGTTCTACCTTTGGGAGGATAAGTTTGAAAGCTACAAGGCGGATACCTCCGAAAACAATGCAAAGGTCACAATGGGCGATGACGGCAAGGCAATTTTGGTAAACACCGCAACAGATCAGGACACAGGCTCTCTTAATCTGAGAAAGACTATGGAGGGTAACATCGTTCTTGATCCACAGCAGAAATTCACATTCGTTGTCACCATGAAAAAATCAGATAACTCCCCTTACACCAAGGCTCCCTTTGACGCTCAGGGCAAGGCTGAATTCCAGCTTAAAGCCAACGAGGAGGTGACCTTGTCAGGTCTGCCTGTTGGTGCAATATACACAGTCAGCGAAACTATCGACAGCTCTGTTTCCGATCTTTACGAAACAGTTACCCCAGTACCGCTGTCGGGAACCATCACGAAGGATACTGCCATAAGCGCAGTTATCCAAAACCGGATCAGGACAAAGGATCTGAAGCTGAGCAAGAGATCACTGCTTTGTGAAAACAACGGCTCGGGGACGGTCATACCCCTTGAGCTGGATGCGGACACACAATGGAAAGATTCCGAGTTTTCTTTTGATGTTGTTTTTGCAGGGCTCGTTCCGGAAATGGAATATTCATACGGATCTGCAAAATTCACCAGCGACAAAAACGGCGCTGCAAGCATCAAGGTAAAACTCAAACAGGCTGAGAACATCACCTTTTCAGATCTGCCTGCAACGGCAAGCTACACCATGACCGAAGAAACTCTGACAGACACAAGTCTTGAGGAGTACACCCAGGCAAACGATGCTAACCCAGACGGCGGTGTAACAACAGCTCAGCAGGTGGTAATGGACAAACCGGATGTAACTTTCACAAACACCAAGACGCTGATACACGATAAGTATGTTATCACAGTTAAAAAGATATGGCTGGATGAAAACGGAAACGAGATGAAGCCGGCAGCTGACGGAACGATCATGAAAGCTGACAACTCGGAAGCGGAGTCTACCATACCGTCATTCCTTAACACCTATCTTGGCAGAGCTTTAAGGTATACTGCTGACGGAAAGACATACTACATGAGTGTTGAGAGCAAGTTTATGACAGTCAAGCTGAATAAGGCAAATAACTGGCAACAGGAGATCTCCGGGCTTGAAAAGACAAAGACTGTCAGCACCGGCGTAAGCAGTACGGAAACATATGAGTATGTGTACTTCCTCTGGGAGGACGGCCCAACAGCGTATAAGCCGTTTGAAACCGCTGTAAATAACGTAACGGAAAATATCAACTCAAATGAGTATAAATTCTACCGTGAGGAAACTGTGGCAGGGGTAGCGTATACCTATTCTCTTCAGAACAAAAAGGTTCCTACACACTCCCTTGTGATAGACAAGACCGTTACGGGAAATTACGGCAGCAAAGGAGAGGACTTCAGCTTTGTTATCAGATTTACTGTTCCGCAAGGCACACCAATAACCGGAACAGGACTGCGTGCGACCTTCAACGGAGAACGAAACCGAACCATAACGCTGGAAAATGACGGCTCGTTTTCCTTTACACTTGCACACGGTGAAAAGATCATATTTGAAGGACTGCCTGAAAACACAAGTTATACTCTTACCGAAGAACAGGCACAGGACTACTCAACGACCATAGTAAGGACTGTGGAGGGCAGCGATGAACATCCTATCGAAGGAAAAAAGATTACCGGTACACTTGATAAGGACCATATTGTTTCCTACACCAACGACCGCACAGGGACACTTTCTACGGGGGTCGACCCGGGAACTACCGCAGCAGCTGCGGCGGCTCTTGCATCGGTAGTCGGTATAAGTTATATCAAGCTGCGTAAAAAGGAAGATGACGAATAGGAATTACTCCCGTATTTCTCGTAAATGCGGGAGATTCTTTTTGCCCGGAAATCATGGGATAAACCGGGGGATATAAAAGATGAAATGGTGCAAAAAGATTTATTGTAATTTTTTTAAAAAGGGTATTGACAAATGTATATACATTGTGTATAATGTATATATCAAATATACACAATGTTGGTGATCACATGAACATTATTATTTCAAATTCATCGGGGGTGCCTATCTACGAACAGATAGTTGCCCAGATCAAAGAGCAGATCATGAGCGGCGAGCTGAAGGAGGGGGACGCCCTTCCTTCCATGCGTGCGCTGGCACAGTCTATCCGCATAAGCGTAATTACCACAAAGCGTGCCTATGAGGAGCTTGAAAAGGACGGGTTCATCGAGTCCTTTACCGGCAAGGGCAGCTTTGTTAAGGGGCAAAATACCGAGCTTATGCGTGAGGAATACCTCAAACAGGCTGAGGAGCTTTTGCAGCAGGCCTGCGACAGGGCACGCAGGGCAGGCGCAGGTGCACAGGAGCTTCATGATATGCTTGACATTATCTATGGAGGCGAGTAATATGGCTGACTATGAAAACGCTATTGAGATAAAAAACCTCACAAAGCGATACGACGGGTTTACTCTTGACAATATCAGTTTCAGCGTTCCAAAGGGAAGCATTATGGGCTTTATCGGGCAAAACGGTGCAGGAAAGTCAACGACCATAAACACCATACTTAACATAATAAAGGCGGACAGCGGCGAGATAAGAGTTTTCGGGAAGGATACCCGTACCGCCGATGTGCAGATCAAGCAGGATATAGCTGCGGTGTTTGACGAGCTGCCGTTCCACGAGCAGCTTAACGCAAAGGCGCTTGACAAAATACTCAGGCGGGTCTTCAAAAGGTGGAACAGCGATGTCTTTTTCGGGTACCTTGAGCGCTTTCAGCTGCCTGTAAAAAAGAAATTCGGGCAGTTCTCAAAGGGTATGAAAATGAAGCTGCAAATTGCTGCGGCGCTTTCCCACGATGCAAAGCTGCTTATTATGGACGAGGCCACTACGGGGCTTGACCCTGTGGTAAGAAACGAGATACTGGATATTTTCCTTGAATTTTTGCAAAACGAGGAGCATTCGATACTTATGTCCTCCCATATAACCTCAGACCTTGAAAAGATAGCCGACAGCGTAACTTTTATCGACAAAGGCAGGCTGCTTCTCACCGGTTATAAGGACGATATTCTTGAAAGCCACGGCGTCATAAAATGCTCAAAGGAGGATTACGAAAATATCGGGGAAGGGGATATAATTTCCGCAAGGATAAGCGACTTTGGCGTTGAAGCTATGGTCAGCGACAAAAAAGCGGTGTCACGCAAGTATTCGGGGCTTGTTATCGACCCCACGACCCTTGAAGAGATAATGCTTTTCTACGTCAACCGTGACAAAAAGGAGTGGTGCTGACATGAGAGGTATCATTTTCAAAGAGCTTTACATTTCACGAAAGAAAATATACATAAGCATTGCTACATATTTTTTCCTGATGCTTTTGTGCGTTTTGGTAAAGATGTCCGCCGAGTTTGGCAACATACGGCTTCTTGATAAGGAAGCGGTGGAAAACACCTTGAATATAACCTTTTATTTCTTTGTTTTCGGGCTTTTGGTGGTATTTACCGGCTTTCTTGTGAACAACGTTTCGGCTGACCTTAAAAGCCGCTGGAGCATTTATCAGCGGACGCTGCCCTTTACCGAAAGGCAGCTGGTGGGTGCCGGGTACATCACAAATGCTGTGGTGCTGCTGGTGCTGTTTGTGTTCCATACACTTATGACAGCTATAATGTGCATGGTCTTTAATATGAAGTTCCACGCATATTTTATATGGATCTTTCTTATTGCCTCGCTGCTTTTCTTTTTAGCCAATGCTTTGATAATGTTTGCATTTTACAGATTCAGAGATAAAAGGAAAGCAACGTTGTTTTACAGTGCTTTTTTCGTGATCGTGTATCTTGCTTTTGAATTTACTTTTATAAGCAGGATATCCTATTATGAAACAAGAGGTAAGCAAGAGGCTGAACAGCTTGCGGCGCTGCAAGGTCTGCCTGCTGCTACTTATTCGTCGGATTCTTTCCAGGCGCAGTATGTCATAGAGGATTTTCAATCGCTGGCAAGGTTCATTCAGGACTATTGGTGGCTCATCACTGTGATAATTGCGGCGGTAATTGCGGTGTTGTTCTTTGCAAGCGTAAAGGCACTTGCAAGGCCTGCTGATGCGGTGAAGCCTTCAAAGGAAAAAGGAAAAACAAAGCATAGCCTGTTCGGCTCGCTTGGCAGGCAAAAAGCCGCCTCGGAAGGAGATGATGACTGATGCTGGGTTATTTGTACAAGGATATCAGAATAAACAGGAATATACTTTGCATCATGCTCGGTCTTATTGCTTTTTTCAGTTTCTTTCCGATAATGGCGGCATACGGTGATGAAGAAGTGGGGGCTGTCACCGAGGGAATAGTATTCTACGGTATCTACTTTCTGATAAACGGAACGGTTTTCTTTATTGTAGGAATGATGGCTTCTGTCTTTGTACAGACCGATGAGCGCAAAAAGTGGGGATACTACAACGCCGCAGTACCAAACGGTATAAGATTTCAGGTGGGCAGCAGCTATATCATAGTGTTTTGTTCAATCGCTATTGCCCTTGGGGCGACCTGGGGGGCAAATTATCTTATAAGGACTTTTTCAAGCATCGACATCCCCAGCGCAGGGGGAATGATGACGGTGTTTGCACTGATCTGCCTGCTAATGCGTGGGATAGAGCTTCCCTTTTTCTATGCCTTCGGTTCAAAGATAGGCTCCCTTGTCAAGGGCTTGCTTTTTGTGGTGGTAATACTTATCGCACTTATATATTTTATGTTTGCCGATATTTCTTGGCTTGGCAGCAGGGACGATTTTATGGAGAACTTTTTGAAATGGCTGTCAGGGCTGGACATTAAAAACCTTGTCACAGGGGGATTTATCGGAAAGCTGCTTTTAGGGGCTGTGCCGCTGTATGCCATTTCTTATTATATCAGCACAAAGGTATACCTTAAAGGCGTAGACAGACTTGAAAAGTAAGAAGTTACTATCCCTTTCATATTGAAAAATACGCCGTCTGAGTTGTCTCAAACGGCGTATTTACGCTGTAATGAGACGTCAGAATGGAGATATGCTTCTCACTCTACTCGTTTTACTCATTTTAACTCAATATACTCATTATTACTCAGTTTACTCAAAAACATACTTACATAATGCTACTAATTGACCATAACGCTCTTTAAGGAGATAATATAGGAAAATTCAATCGTGAAATAATTACAATAATCGAGAGCAATGATGAGCGATAAGCTTGGAAAAGAAATAGAAGTTTTAGGTCTATCTACTGAAGCATGCGAAGCATTAAAGAAGTGCAATATTGCTACCGTCCAGGATTTGATGCTCCTAATCAATTCCAAGCTAGTATCTGATAGTTTGCAGTCTCAAGAAAGTACGGTATGTAAAGATGGCGATAAAGTAAGTATGAAAGATGCGATCCTTCATACTCTTAAAGAGCACCCTAATACTATTCTTGATTGCGAAGAAATAAGAAGAGGATTAATTAAAGAATACGGCGATAGGGTGTCTAGTAATATCGGTTCAATTAAACAGATAACTCTCATGATGGCCTATGAAGGAAAAATTGAGAGAGCTGAATCTGGGAAGTACTTCTATAACCCAAATAGTAATTTTTCTTGCAATGCAACAAAAAAGACAAAGCGCAGCCCGGGGTGCCCCTATCAGATTCCGCTAAGAGAAGCGATTCCGAAAGTTATTAAAGCCATGAAAGGCCCATTTAATCACAAGACTGTAAGAGAAGCACTTAGAAAGAAATATGGTAATAGGGTTTCTACAAATAAGAGCTCTATAAAAACCAAATTTAGCGAATTATTATCTGAAGGAAGAATTAAGCGTATTGAGACTGGCGATTATATTTATTGCTCTAACCCAGATGGCGCTACGATAAATATAAATAACAAAGTGGATCTTGATAGCTTCATACGAAGCCATATCGGAAAAGAGATAGAGTTCAGATATAAATCGAACCGTTCTTATAGTGAAAAAAGGTGGAGGCGTGAAACCGTCTGGATGCATGATGATAAATATCTGTATATAGAAAAGAAATACAAATCTGGCCAACATGTAATATATCTCAAAGAGCGTATAGTTGAATATAGAGAGCCTAACGGCGCGTAGCGCACTCCTGATCCAAGAACATATTATTATATAAATGCAAGTATTTGATACTTATGCTTTCTTTTTAGAATTCAATTATTTATTCTAATTCAATAATTAACGAGGAGAAAAAATGGATAAAGATATTTTCTACTGGATCGACGCTATTTGGGGAAGAATTAAACTAATGAGAAAGCTGAAAAGCTATAAAGATTAGGCATTGAAAAGCTCCGCATATAATAAGCGGAGCTTTTGCGATAAAAGAACTATAATTCAACAGTCATCTTCGTTCCATCTTTAAAAAGTAGAACTACTGTCTGATTCGGCATTATGGTCATATTCTTTACGAGAATATTCCATAACTCCTCGTCAAAGCTCTGAATTATCCTATCTTCTTTTTCGAGCGTCTTTAGGAATAACGCTATCTGCTCCTTTTGGGAGCGTATACTTTGAAGCTGTTTTTCGAGAATGCCAATCTCGTCTTCTAGCTGAAGTCTCCTAGAGTTAAGGCTTTCAAAATTGGCCCTATACTCCTCTTGGTTCTGAGATATAACGGAGTTTTGCTCAATAAGCTGGCGCAACTGCTGCGTTAACTCGTTGTATTGTTTGGTTATATCTTCGAGTTCCGCTTGGATATTTTGCGTATTGTCCAGGCTTTCGAGCCTAGAGGTTATTTTAGAGAAGTAATACTTCTTATTTGCAATCAGCGAATTGAATCCTCGGACAAAAGCATCTTTAATTGCTTCTTCTGTAATGCTAGGTGTTTCGCAAGTCTGGCTTCCGGAGTATTTCTTGTTACAGTACCAATAGTGAGCCTTATTCTTGCCGGTAGAATTCTTTACTTTTCTGCCGTAGCAGCAACCACAATCTCCGCAGATGATCTTCGATGAAAAGATACTAGTGCTTCTTGCTTTATTGTGTTCTCTGATTCGAAGTTCGGTTTGTGCTAAATTGAAGAGTTCTGGGCTAATAATCGGCGGATGTGATCCCTCGACATAGTACTGTGGAAGTTCGCCGGTATTCTTTTTTCTTTTCTTATTAAGAAAATCTATCGCATAAGATTTCTGCAGAAGAGCATCACCCTTATACTTTTCATTACTAAGAATGCTCTTTACCGTACTTACTGGCCAATGCTTACTTTTTCGCGGCGTCGGAATTCCTTTGGAATCCAATATGGAACAAATATTGCGAATAGTATTCCCTTTGAGAAAAAGATCATATATTTCGCGGACTATTTTCGCTTCAGCTTCATCAATTACGGTATTTCCATTCTCGTCGAGCTTGTATCCCAGGAAACCTTTCCTTGCTACATATACTTTTCCGTCAGCCATGCTTTTACGCTTGCCCCAGGTAACATTCTCACTGATAGAGCGGCTTTCTTCCTGAGCAATAGACGACATAATCGTAAGCATTAGCTCGCCTTTGGAGTCTAAAGTGTAGATGTTTTCCTTTTCAAAATAAACCTCTATGCCTTTCTCCTTTAGCTTTCTGATAGTAACGAGTGAATCTACGGTATTTCTAGCAAAACGGGAAATTGACTTAGTAAGGATTAAGTCAATCTTTCCGGACAGAGCATCTTTGATCATGCGGTTAAAGCCATCGCGGTGTTTGATATTTGTTCCTGAAATACCCTCATCGGAATAGATTCCTGCAAACTCCCAGTCCGGGTTGCTTTGGATATAATTGGTATAGAAATTTACTTGCGTTTCATAGCTTGACTGCTGCTCGTCCTGCTCGGTAGATACGCGAGCATAGGCGGCGACTCTTTTCTTTCGAGTTGTGCCATCGTTAGTAAAAGCCGCTTCGGGAATTTTGGCTTCAATTTTTCTAATTACTGCCATTTTTATTCCTCCTGTATCTTTCAGCGGTCTTTCTTCCTGCCGCTTCTCGCATTTCTTTAGTCCAGGATTCACTCCTGGATTTTTGCTTCCATTCGAGCGTTTTTACCTCGCCGTTATTAAAGTGGAACTCTAAAATATTGTTCTCGCAGATTATGATTTCTTTTAATACTGAACGGATGTCTATGTCATCAATTCGCTCAATTCCGAGAACCTTGGTTACCGATTCGGTAAGGATATCGTCTCGTATTCGTTTAGAATTGCAATACTTTTGACCGAAGTCATGATAAGTGCTGCAAGTCCAAACATATCTTCCACAGTTCTTCTTTCGCCTATAAGTTTTGCCGCAAATTCCGCATATAAGCAGAGAAGTGAATTGCGATTTGTATGCAGGTGTATCTGCTTTCTGGCGACTATCGTTTACTGCTTTTCTGCGCATCATCTCTTCTTGCGCCTGATAAAATGTGTTCTCGTCAACAATCGCCTCATGACTGCCTATAACTTCGTACATCGGCTTCTCTCCGTGGTTTTCCATTCGCTGTTTCGAGATATAGTCTTTGGTATATGTTTTCTGAAGAAGCAGATTGCCGATATACACTTCGTCTTTGAGCATTTTGTAGATTCTATGGCCTTTCCATTTACCGCCGAGTCTAGTAGGAGTATTTCGGTCGTTAAGTAGTTTAGCGATTCTCATAATGCCATAACCGGACAGATATAAGTCAAAGATTTCTCTTACTACTTCTGCCTCGTCCGGCTCTATTATGAATATGCCTTTATCGTATCTGTAGCCATAATACAAACAAGTGCTAGGCATTCCGTTTTCGAATAGCTTATGTATTCGCCAAAGCTGGTTTTCGCTAGCCGACCTTGCTTCCTCTTGCGCATAAGATGCCAACAGCGTTATCATGAACTCGCCTTCGGAACTTAATGTATGTATATTCTCTTTCTCGAAATATACATCAATGCCTAGTGTTTTCAGCTCTCTTATGGTTTGCAGTAGGATGACCGTATTTCTAGCAAACCTCGTTATCGATTTTGCGATAATAAGATCAATCCTATTGTTCCTGCAATCTTCCAACATCTTTTGGAATCCTGGTCTATCTTCTTTTGTTCCTGATATACCTTCGTCGGAATAGATTTCAATAAGCTCCCAACCAGGATGGTTGGTGATGTAGTTATTGTAGTAGCTGACCTGTGCGGATAAAGACTGCAGCATGGCGTCTTTATCTGAAGAAACTCGTGCATAGGCCGCAACGCGCTTAGAGACGACCGTTGGCGTGAATTTCGCTTCAATTCTTTTTACTGTAGCCATATTGTCCCTCCTTGTAGTATGGCGGTCCCCGAAGAGACCGCCACTAATGTACTTATTCGTTTATCTTGCGAATACTGTCTACGCCATAAGCCACACCAAGGCCAGAGCCGTTATCCCAGGCAACAAATATTGTACCCATATCATCGATAACTTTTACTGTTCCTTTAAGGCCGGGAGTAAGCTTGGTATATGGATCGTCCATATGTACGAGCTCGACTCTCGTTCCTGTAGGGTAAGTCTCTTTGAGGCGCTTAAGTTCGCGTTCGCTAATTTCTCTCATGCTATTTCACCTCCTTTGGTCATTACATCTATCACTCTCTTCAGAGAGGAAAGCAAGACTTTTCTTGAAATTACTTACAGTTCTTAGAAATTGCATCGTATAGTATCTGTGGTTCCAATCCACAGTCCTTATAGCCTTCCTCGATAATACGCACATAGAATGGCGAAGGATGACTGTATGAAAATGCAGAATTCTCGTTCATGATATAAACCATGCCGCTATACTGTTCGCCGTTTATATTTATATCGATGGTTTCTTTGCGATAAAGATGTGGGTAGCCCTCATAGATATCCAGGGATTTCTCATCTCTGGGACGTATTTTCCATACAAGAACCGGAACGCTGCTTCCTTTAGCTTTTTCTATCGTTGCGACGGCGGAGCCATATCTGCCATAAAAGCGCAGACGATAATCCTTTACCTCGCCAACCGCAACAGCAACTGCTGTCCTGCAGCGATGTCGCATCTGAGTTATGTTCATGTTCGAACCGTAGGCCACATAAAGCTTCTCGTTTTTCATATCAACACCTCCGTTTATTCGTCATCCACGTCATCGATGGATACGAAATTCACGTATTCGCCGATAATGCAGAGTGCTTCGTCGTAGCTATTGGAAGAAAGCACGCGTTTTCGCATGGCCGTAGCTTGGCTATTCTGGCCATGTTTCTTGAGGGTTTTGGATGCTATACCTATGAGATTAAAGATATTGCCATCGGCTCCAATCAAAGGGCAATCTGGTTTTTCTGTTATTTTACCCAAGTAGTTATCTATGAAATCGGATAACCACATACTGCCAAACGTCTCTCTTGTAGCGAGCCTCCAGATAGCCATCTTGGACATATCAAGCTCGATTCCATCGAACGGAAACACCAGACAAGTTAAGTCGTTATACTTGAAAGAAACGACATTATCGAGCTTCTGGCCTGATTTGATAATATCCGCATCAAGAAGAAGCTTATTAATTCCATCAACCCATTCACGAAGATCGCCGCCGCATCCCTGAAGAACTAAGCCTTCCGAGCTACGCATATTAGCAATATCGGCAGTCGTAACTTCCTTAATTTTCATTTTGTAATTCCTCCTTTTCGATGCCGAAAACATAACTAACGAAATCCAATATATCTTCGGCGTATTCAGGATAATATTCTTCGTACTGTTCGCCACCGCGATATACTATTCTTCCGCAATCTGAACCATAGTCTTCATTTGCCCACTCGTGAGTTATCTCGAGTTCGGGATACAGAGCGGATAATTTACGGATAACTGGATGCGGAGCTGCCCAAGCCGTAAGAAAACTTATGGTGCCCGGCGTATATGAGCCGTATTCGGTTCCGTCATATCCATAGGCGTTCCATTTAGTCCCCCAGTTGTCGACGCTCCAGTCGTACCAATTGTTTTTGCCGAATTTGCGGCGCTCCTTAACTCCAAGATTGCCGCGATAAATATTGCGGGGCATAGGAATAATCTTATTAAAGTCTATAGTCCCTAAGCCATATTTCTTGTTCTTGACGGCTTCATGCATAGCCGTTATTTCGTCTTCGTCTCCGACAAAAGTCAGAATATTTGTTACATGATTAGGCATATTTACTCCTCCTCGCTGCTTTCGTTCTTTGGTGGTCTGTGACTTCTACAGTTTTCCTTTGAGCCATAACGCCATGCGGCATTACCGCTGAGATGCTCATAGAGATGAGCACGGCAGCTTTTGAATTCTTCGCCTATGAAGCCAATCCTGTTGAGATATACTCGCATGGCAAACTTTTCGTTTTCCTCCTGCACCTTCTTGTACCTGGCACTCTTTTGTGAGAGAGCCTGATGGTCGAGAGCAAGAGCGAATACTATGTATGCGCGGACCTTTCCGGCATGAAGATCGCTGTTAAAGCCCCTGAGTTCAACGGTGTGGTTACCATTGAAGAAGCTATGAAGATTGAGGAAATGGTATCTGCTATCGTGATAGTGATGCCATCTGCTCTCGGAATATCCGGAATACCAAATATCCTCAATTTCAGTCATAGTCTTAGGCTTCTTTTGATTGATCTGTTCAACCAGATACTCGTCCATTTTCTTGCAGTATCTCGCTCTAGCAGGCTTTATTTGCAGAGCCTTATAGAATAAATCGTTACGACTTGCAACTAAATTGATAAAGTTTACGATACTGCGCGGAGTGTGCGGCTCGCCATCAAGATGGATATGTATACCGCAAGTGCCATTTGTAAAACCGCCAGCTTTCCTGAGAAGCCTTACCATATTCTGCAAAGTATCAATATCTTCGCGATAAGTAAGTATTGGTGTCACAAGCTCAACAGCGTGCAATGACGAGGCGGAAGTTCTATGCCCGTTTACCGTATGCATACATTCGATGCTAGAGTCATTCATGATCTTCCATTTACGTCCATCGGCGGCCTTGATTACATAAGAATCGTAGCCGTCACTTACGTGCTCTGTTGTGCCATTGACGACCTTTGCGACAACCGTCGCAGCTCTGTTCCTGGTTATACCGGTGAACTCGATTTCTACGCCAAACTTGTTTGACAACATTTCTCTCGCCTCCATTCGAGAACCTTGATCGTGCGTTTATACCCGAAAAAGAGACCTGCGACGTGCGCAGATTTCTCGCTACGCACGTCGTGTGACTATTGATTTTAATGTGCTTCGGATCTTGTCCGATACCTATTCGAAAGCCCCTATTCCTCCTTTCGTGGGCTTTCCGTTGGATTGTTATCGTGCGTTGCCGAATCATCAGCTTCGCACAAGGAGCCGATTAGTGGCTTATATTCCTCAATCAGCATTTTGTTGACCTCGGCATATTGTTCCGGAGTAATCAGCTCCATAGCGAGAAGCTGCTTGGCGAGAGCCTTTTCGATTACATATCCAAGTTCGTGATCGTATTTGTTATCCTTCATGTTCCTTTACCTTTTCGCAGTAGCACTTCCTACTGCAATATCTTTTATTAGGGTTACCTTTGCTTATAAATGTTTTTCCGCAGTTCGCGCATATGTGTATAGTTTTTATGTCCTTCTTTCGCTCGTTCCAGTAAGCAAATCTGCATTGATTCGAGCAGAAATTCTTGTGGCGACCTTTCTTAGACTCAGGGAAGAGAAGACCGCACTGAAGGCATATACGCGTATTACTGCTCTTAGCTTTAAGCTTTGAGCGGCGTGATTTTATAGTGTTTACTGAAACGTTCAACTCTTTAGATATTTCACTGTTAGACCATCCGTCTAGAATGAGCTGATCGACTTTTGTATTGTGCATACCATTCCTTTCTACCCGAAGACCTGGGGCATACAAGCCTATAACACTACCTAGGCTCAATCAGGCCTTTCCGCACTATTACTAGGCTTTATATTCATAAAGCATCTCATTCGATTACAGAACCTAAGTAAGTCATTTGTTTCGACCATGACAGGTGCAAGCAATTCGCTAACATCTTCTCCATATTCATCAAGTACTGCTAAGACGCGTCTCGCATTTTCGCAATCTTCACGTAACATTTCTAATGTAGAGTTATATTCGTCATATAGCTCAAGAATGAAGATTTCTTCATTTGTCATTATTATTGTCGCCGTTTAGGATGAAGTTTAGATATGCAAGTCTGTCTTCCTCGATTAGTATCACGAGTTCGTAATACTCCTCTCGGTTAGCAATTTCCTGAACGGTGCGGGTATCAAACATGTTAGTTTCACCCGAATCGCGGATAGCTATGATTTGTTCTTTGATTTTATCTGTGATAGGCTTTGTACTATCAGCTTTCTTTTTATTCATAAGATCCTTTCGGATTAAAGTTTGTATTGGGCGCAAAAACCTTACCCGCGCCTGCGGAATGCTATGGCTTGTATGCGCCAAGTCTTCGGGATTTTACTTAATAAAGCGTACTTGGATTGCAGCCGTTGATGATAATTTCGCCGAGCTCGTCCATTGTTATTACGCGAAATAGTTTGGGTTTATTTGAAAACTCACTTTTTATTTTTTCTTCAAGCTTAACTTTCCGGCTAATGTCCGGCACTATCCATAGCGTTATAGGGAATACTGCATTATTGCGCTGTTCGAGCGAAGTATTATAGTAGCTATGGTAGCGCTCGCATTTGAATATGATAGTTGCCGGAGATTCCGTGCTTAAATCCACCTCAATAAACCATCTGTCTTCGAATCCGTCGGAATGAGTAACTATGAACAGATCCGGGTTCAAGGATATTCGCTTACCAGCGCATATATACTGCCGCCAGCATTCAGGTTCGAATTCAACCTCCTTCAGGAATAACTTATCCGTGGTTCTGCATAGCTCAACTATCCTGATATAGCATTCGGCTACGGATAATGTATGTCGCATAAATGAATATGATGGCTCCACGAAGCGTTTCCTGGAAGTGTCTCCCGGACCGTTCATATTTACGAATCTCATTCCACCCTCGGTAAGGTGCCAGACGTATGATGCGGATCCTGCTCGTACTCCACCAATCCTACGTTCAAACGAAGATACTAAGCCGTTTAATCTGAGCTTCTTCATAGCTCTGGTAGTTGCAGACATGGCAGCCTTCTGAGATGCGGATTTATAGAAATGAAGTCGCTGAATCTGATTGGTCATTAGATACCGGCAGCTTGATAGGCTGGCAAGTATTTCCTTGTCTTTTGAGGTAAGTGAGTCCCTGAGCATCTCCAGTCTGGATTGACTGAGCCTGATGGTCATATGCCTCGCCTCACTAGTTTTAATTACCGTTGGAATACGGTAGTAGTCGCTTCCGTTGTTGTCTGAATTTGCCGTTTTTGCGGCCATTGCGGGAATATTTGATTGGTCTCGAATATTCGGTCGAAGCTTCATCATATTTTACGGCGTCCTATTGGTGCTTGAGTGGCCTCTGGGGCAGGAGTCTCATCGCTGCGCCTGAGCAATTCGAGGAATTCCTCCTCGACCTCTTCAATAGGTCGACCGTAGGTGGTCTGACTTAACGCTCTCAGCTCAGCCGGATTTTTGAGGCTAGCCGGAGGCGGTAAAGTTTTACCATGAATCCATCCAGTACTCTTACCGTCGGACATGACATTTGCATATACTTCATATCTTGGCAGTGTCATGAAGTCCAGCGCTTCAAGATTAGGAGCCATAGCTGCAACTTCTTTTGCGTCCGATGAATTCAGTCCGAATATGATTTTGTTTCTTGCGTTCGCATCGATACCGGCTTTAAGCTCCGGTGGCAGCTGCGCTCTATACTGATGTGCCATCGTAATACTTACGCCAAGTCCACGAGCTTGAGCTAATGCATCTGCTAGATCTGTCGGTAGACTTAAGTAATCTTGAAGCTCGTCAATATATAGCGAAATGATATGCCGCTTCTCAGCTGGTATATTCGCGCGAGAAAGGGTTAGTGTCCAGGTTAGGCCAACTATAAGGGAACCGAGTAGCTTGGCGCTTTCTGCGCCGACTGTGCCCTTGTTGAGCGGTACTAGGACTATTTTTCGTTTGTAGAATAAATCTGTGAGCTGAAACTTAGGTTCGCTCTGTCCGAGAATAGCTCTTAAGCCTGGACGATATAGGAATTGCCTGATCTTGTTAAGTACGGGTGCTATTTCTTGCTTTCTCTCACTATCGCGCATATTGTCATAGGAGTTCCAGAATGGCTTTAAAGCAATCTGGTCTTTGATTTTATCCGTAAGGCTATGCCTGAAGTTTTCGTCGGTGAGTAGCTGCGGCAGCCAGAGCAGCGAGGATCCTTTTACCTCCGCCAGCGTCAATAGAGCTGCGCTCAGTACGTCTTGACTACGAATACCCCAGTTTTCCGCAAATATCTCCTTAAATACTGCAAGTATTGCGTCTGCAATAAGAACAGGATTACCCGGCAGCGATAATGGATTAAAGCCAACCGGACACGGATCCGACGGATCAATAACCACTACGTCGTTATACCTGCTCTCGGGTATGCGTTCCAGAATGCTATTAACAAGATCTGCTTTCGGATCAATAACTAATACACTTCGTCCGGCATAAATATCTGAAAGGATCAGATTTTGCATTGCTGTAGATTTACCGGAGCCTGTCGGTCCGAGCAGAATCGTGTGCTCGAGTCCGTCTTTTGGTGATATGCTTAGTTTCTTACTATTAATGCCGTCTTTGCTCATAGCGAATGTTCTATTATTCATGCGATTTGTAGGCTCGCGATACCATGACGGCGGTAATGTGGTTTTCGGATGAAGCCCATTTGTTCCCGGCAGTTCTTCGTCTCCGACTGGCAGCATGAGAAAACTTGCGACTTCTTTGACTGATAGTCGTAAAGGGAAATGCCACGGAACATGAGCCATGTTAAGGTTTTGATTCTTTTCGCTGTCGGTATAGATTCTTACACCGGCAGACTCTAGAGTTCTTAAGGCGCTCAATACGCCGTTAATATTGCCCCTGGCATATTCACCGCTTGCGCCAATTCGAATCAATGCCTGAAAGCAATGTTGTTCAGATTTCTCCTTGATGGACTTTCTGGCTTCATTGGTTATTTGCTCGGTGCTGCCGAAAATAGTCTGAAGCCATGAAGCGTGAGGATCAGGAAAAGTCTTAGGTACGATTGTCGGAGCATAAGAACCTCCGAGCACGATTTGGAGTACGGCGCTATCTTCGCCTCGCACATTAGCAAGCGCTGCTAGTCCTGCGCGAACAGTAGATGTCATAACATTCGTGTTTAGCGCCAGAGATGGTTTAGTTATGCTCACTTTACGAGCTACTCGCATTGGGACGCGCGTATGCGCCGGGAGGGGATATATTGCTATATCCCCATGAATCTTGATTGCCTCGGCGATTTTATTCATATACTTTCTGTCAGCGCCAATGATATTTTTAACGTATCCTTTGTGGCTGCGAGATTCCCATATGATGGGGCCGCGACCTTCGATAGTCGCAAGATGGGTGAGCATTTCGTAAACATTATCTTCATTGAACGGCCTTTGCCATGCTACTTCACGCCATTCAATATTGTCTATGCTATGCTTCGCCATCTACTTCGCCTCCTACCATTTGGTTTCGTTGTGCTTCTTCCAAATTCGGTAAATTAAGATACCTGTCAGTATAAGCGTAGCAATTATGACGAGCACAGGCCAAACCTGTACGATGTAGCAAACGCCTAATCTTATGAGATACGATGCTATCGCGAATATTATCGCAATTTCCAGGAATCTCGTTATTAAACTCTTCGGCTGCTTGTCCATGCATATCAAACCTCCTCATTGTCAACACCAGCCTTTTCGCTATACTTTGGAACAGGATAGCCTGGGATCTCGATATCGGAATCAATTTGATTACCCCAGGCATCCCATCCGGGTTGATGACGTCTTGCGAACAGTTCAAGATATGGGCCAGGCGAACAGCGCTCAATAATGGCATACTGTTCCTCGGGTTTATGAGAGTGATCTTGTAACGGTGCGAACAGCCAGTTTGGCTGAGCCTTGAATTTTATAGGCGCTTTGCCGCGAGTGCCGAATAATACGGTTTCGCTTGCATTTCTTAGGTAGTTTCCGAGTCCAAGACGAGGCTTGATCCAGAAGAACGGCGACCTATATGTAAATCCCCATGCTTCCATTACCTCGATACCTTCCTTGAGGAGGCCATTGGTAACCCAGAGCCATAAATGTGCGTCTTCTGTGCAGAAGTCAGCTACCGGCATATTTTTAATGTCATCAAGTGTCATTAGGTCGTAATGACTGGCAGCGCCGCGTTTGCCTTGCTGATTTATATTCCACGGCGGATCTGCCATGATGGTTGAGTATTTGGGCTTTTCTTTATTCAATATCCATCTTCCTTTCGTTTAGGTTGCTTTGCGGCAGAGTAAACCACACTTTTTGCTTGACATAAAGGACTTTTTATTGCGGAATTTTGAGCGATACAACAGGGGTTAACAGATATAAACCGCTGTTTAATGGCTATCGAAAAACGGTGTTGTTTTTCTGCCGCAAAGATATTGATTTTACATTTTCACCAGTGTAGGCTCTTCGATAGAACCTTCGATTTTATAGATGTCTTCGTCGTTAGCATTGATGCTTGCAAAGGCGTCAATAAGTCGACCTTCAATTACTGCCTTGAACGATCTGACGGTAAGGCTGTTCTCTGAAGATACTTCGTCTATGATACCTTGCATCACGCCCTTGGATATATAGCCAATACGAACACCGTATTCGAACCCAGTTTCAATTATTTGCTTTGCAAGTATTTTTGCCTTAGCCTCATTGCTCAGTGGTTTATACTCAACAAAACCATGAAATCTACTGGCAATTTCTGCGAGGGTGCCGCATTTAATAAACTCTCGGCGAGCTTGTTCGGTTTGTTTATAGATGCGCTGAGTAATACTTTCTTCTATATCGACCGGCGCTTCTTCTTTCGTATAAGCAACCTTAACAGCTCCGTCATCAAAGGAAATATCCTCTACGTCATTAGAAATTGAGAAACCGATGGGGTTCTTTGGGGTATCCTGATTATCGCCGGATAATATATAGTTGCTAGTGAAGAAGAATATGCAGTGCTTAAAGTCGAACTCGCGGCTTCCGTCAAGAAGTCTTGAGCGTGACGCGCATCTGCCTTCATCGAGTATAGCCATGAAAGTCTTTAGGACTTGTGGGTGAGCCTTATCTAGCTCATCAAAAATAAATACAGTGTAGGGATTATCGAGGACGGCCTCGAATACGGGCTTATCTTCGTAGCCGACATATCCGGGCGGAGAACCAATCAGTCTATATACTGTATGGGCTTCCGTGAAAGTATTCAGGTCTGTCCATACCGTTGCATATGTATGGCCGCTTTGCTTCGATAATATGCTCGCTAAACACTTAGCAGTTTCAGATTTACCTATTCCGGGCGGACCATATGCTAGCAGTGACAATGGTTTCTTAGGTCTTTTCTTCTTAGTAAATGCGGCTGTTTGGAAGCAGACCGTATCTACGGCGTCGTCTTGGCCTATAATGGACTTCTTCATTTCCTTGCGTAGACTATCGAAGGACATTGTTTGCTCGATAGCCTGCTCAGATGAAATTGTTATGTTGGACCAATCCGTGACTTCTGATTCTTCGTTAGATTCCCCAGAACCTTCCGGCTCCGGAGAATCCTCCTTGAATTTTCGACAGAGCATCACGAATGAAGCCCAATCTTTACTTGTGATCTGGTTGTACTTGAATAGCTTATAGAATGATGGGTTATGTCCGCGATATCTTATTTCTTCATGGCAGTAGATATTATAGCTATCGCCGTCTGTTCCGATGCTTATTGTTGCCGTATTGGGTGTACATACTTCCGGTAACTCACAGTCATCAAAAGTATAAACGCCAGGACTAGCAGAATCGACAGCTTCTTTGAGATCATCAAAGTCTTCATTAGGGGCTATGGAAAAATCCGTAATTCTCATATCAGATCCCTCCTGGTATCTTTGATTCTATCCTTGCTTTTAAGGAGATTGCCTTCGCCACCACATAACGGGCAGTTATCGTTGGGTTCCTGTGGTATCCATACCGTGCTGTCGCAGAACGCAAACTCCTTATCGAAAGCGTCATCAAAAATGTCGTTCTTAATTACGTTATCGAATGGCGTTATATTGATCTGAATGAAGTTGCGATCTGCTATGCGATCAAGTATCTTGCCGTATCGACCTCTTTCGCAGCCATACTGGAGAAGCATTAAACTTATCTGTCCGCATATAGCATTTACGCGACCGGTAGAGAAGATGGTTGAGCATGAGCTGGTTACATTATTATTAAAGCCATGCCCGTAGGCCTGATATCGAGATTCTGTCGCACATCTATGACAGCTTGCTGTTACGCCTGGGTATGAAAAGAAAACTTCGGCGGCATCGCCATTTTTATACATCTGTGCCGATATGAAGGGAGTGCCAAACTTTACTGCAAGCGCTGCGGCTCTTGCCTGAGCATAGAAGTCATCGGTAAAAGCAGCGATTAAGTAGTCTTCTGGATGCTTTAATATACCCTTGCCGACCAAAGAAACAAACTCCTCATCGGAAATACTATCGTCGAGTCGACGTTGAATAGCCTTAATGCTCGCCGATGGATTAACATCAAGGATCTTCTCCTTGGCTACTTCTACTTTGCCTTTGCCTAAATTAGATATCTCTGCGTACTGGTTAGCAATATTGGTATCCTGATAGTAGTCGTGGTCGAACACTACATATTTCGATACGCCACATCGCGCCATGTCTACGTAATATAGCTGAGCTCCGCCACTACCAAACGCAACAATAGTCTTATTCTTCATTACGTCCATATCGATAGCTTGTTCGATTCTGTCGTATTTATGGCTAGTGACTCGTTCATGGTCTGACTTTACTTTAGGCTTCAGTTCTGTCTCGTAGTCTTCCGCTACCTCATACAGGACTTCTTCGGTTTTCTTGTGCGATTTCCTTGGATATACTCTGAAAAAGCGTATATCCAGAGAGTCGCCTTTTCTTCTTTGGCCTACGCCAACATCGAAAAACGGAATATAGTATGCGTCGATGATCCTTTTCGCGTATTCCTCGTCTGCGTCCGAATAATAAGGGCAACCATCCGGATGCGAGTGTACGATTCCCGTCACATACTTATCGCTTGCAATGGCTTTGCCTATTTTAGGGCTCATTATTGCCGTATCGGGTGAGTAAGCAGCAGCTGAAGTGTTTGCGCTGAAGTCGTATATGAAGTCGTTGATGGTTACTTTGTCGCCTTCGATATTAGATATCGTGTATCCGCCTTGTTCTGGAATCTGGGAACCGAGCGTCGCAATAATCTTCTCGAAGACTTCCTTTTTTATTCGTATTTTGGTCTTTGCCTTAGCTCTAAGGTTAAACATTAGAACCCCTCCTTGTCTCGCAGCTCTCTGCATACTTCGTCGAAGGGACGTCCCGTATTTAACATTATTGAAGTGGTATCTGCCCACAACGAAGCTACAGCTTTGGCTTGTTCGAATGTGTTGATTAATCCGCCCCAACAGATATAGTCGTAGTCCTCGCCAGCATCATGGAGACGATGGGTAGCATGAAAATCTCTTCTGAGGCGAAAGCCATAGCGAATATGATTGATAATATATATTCGCCATGTTCGGAGATCTGGGTAATAGCAGAACAGGAATTCGTATCTCATTCTTCCGTCACTACTCAAATACTCCATAGGAATGAATTGCTGTTCCATGCGGAATCCTCCTTTTGGAGGACGCCAAGAAGACGTCCTCCTTGGCAAATTTTTTGAGCTTCCTATTATCTGAAAGTTCCAGGAGGCAGCTCGCCTTGTCTGCCGCCTCTGAAAGTTCCAGGAGGCAGCTCTCCCTGACGTCCGCCACAGAAAGTGTCGTTCGGAAGCCAGTAAGTAAGTCTTTTCATGGCCTTTTCTCCTTTCTATAAAAATTTGTCAAAAAATCAGAACAAAAGAAAAGATGGCTTGAAATATTCTTATGTTTATGATATAATATAAGAATTACAGACAAAAATCACTTTTTATTTTCTATCTGATTTTTTCAACATATACACCATATCATACTAGCGTGTAAGTACATATGACTTCTTTGCATCTATAAAAGATTTTTTTGGCACAAAAAAAGATTTTTAAAGCTTGGGTGGTGATTAGCTAATGATGCATTTTCCTTCAATGTATGGGTGTTTTGAAGAAGTGTTCCGAGATAATTTTTTTCCAGAACAGGACCTTAATTATATAGCGTTACATTATTTGCTTCCATCAGGATTAAAAAATGCCAAGAAATCTGTGATTGAAAAGGATTCTGCTGGCAAGAAGCATCGCATCGATGAGGAATTGCTGTATCTTTATAAAAGCGACCCTAACAGGCTTTCGAAAATTCGTAAAGAGTATTATCAGAAAAATGGCGGAAGAATACGGCTTACTAATGAGATATTAAATCATTACAAAGACGCCGATGCGCCAAAGCGCTGTGTGAAGTCATTTAAAAGACTGTGCTCTCGATCTCTTCCGGATTTGCTGGATTTTGTTAAAGAATTACGCGAGTTAATGAAGAACTATGAGTTGTCGCCCGCTGGACGAGATTATCTGGATTATCTTTATAGCCAAAAGCGTAATGAAAAGCAAAGCCCCGGCGAAGAGAAACTATTATTCATATCCGAATGCTTTATCTATTGCATCTTAGAAGAAGAGCCCACGCGGTGGGCTAAACTACTAAAGTATATAAAAGATCACGAAGCAACAACCATTAAGAGCTCGAAAAAATACGGATATATAAATTTCCCTTATAAAAGAAACAGATTTTTCGTAGAACGAAAGAGTAATAATTCGTCCGATTTGGCTCAGCTCGTCTATGACGAAGGGGTAATTGCGCTTTATGGCGTAACTGGAAGCGGCAAAACACAAATAGCACTTGAAGTCGGATATAATCTTAGCGAAACCGGTACGGTAATCTGGATTGATTCGAGCGACAAAAGCCAATTGGCTTCATCATTAAAGGCCTCTCTGCAAGCAATGGGAGTAACAATAAAAAGTGATTCGTTTTCTGGATTGCTGTTCGAATTCAAGTCGATTATCGAGAATTTAGATAACTGTTATTTGATTTTCGATGATTTAACAGAAAGTTACGATGACTTCGAGGTGGTGCTGGCCGCTACTGAGTCCGCTAAATCTATTATTACTTCGCAAAAATATGTCGAAATAAACGATATTCGTAATGTAAATATAAGAGAATTCGAGCTTTGTGATTCTGTTTCTTATCTAACTAAGAGGCTTGGGGCTCATTCATACAATGAAGCGGAAGGGCTGGCTAAACGTCTATATAATCAGCCATTAGCATTAGCTCAAGCTAGCTCTTACTTAATAAGAAACAAACAAGTCTCGATAAGCGACTATATATCTATGCTAGACGAAACGGAACTAAGAATACTAAAGGGCAATAGTACTGTTTCCGAGCATAAGATTGCAATATATGACTCTATATTAATCTCTATGAACTATATTAATACGAAAAATGAGTCATCATATATATTTGCGCGTATTATTTCTTTTTTCAAAAATTATGGAATAAATTCTATATTCCTAAACAGGGTGTTTTTTTGGCCGTATGTTTTTAATAGGGGAAACTATAAGTATGACAAGAAAAAGCAAGTAGCAGTTCCGTACCTTTATTCGAATTGCGGAAAAGGCGCTATAGACGAGGATGCCAAACGCTACTTCAGAAACATTAATCTTCCGCTTTATGATATGCAGTCATTTTTCAGTATTATCAAAATCCTAGAGGATTTTGACTTATGCAGGGTAAAATATTACAAAGCCCCAACTCACAAACAAAATCTCATGGGCGAAATAAGCTCGTACAATCTATATAAACAGATAACAGATATTACGATGCATGGTCTTGTTCAGGAAGTGTTACTATCGTCTGTTTTGGATGCTAGCCTCCAAGAAACTTTGAAGTATATAGACATAATCGGTCATCTATTGCTATTTGGAGGAAAAAGGAAGCCGTTTATGATGGCATCAGAAGCAATATCATTAGGTTGGGTGCATATTATACTATCGAGATACGTTCTGGACTATAAAGATGCATTCATGAGCTCAAAATATAGGGATATTTGCGAATCGCTAATCTCGGCAAGTTCAATTATGTATTATATTGAAGTATTTCACGCTCGAAGGTTCGAATGTGAACCAATGAGAATATATCAAGAGGAAATCTGGGGGTTTATTATTGAATATTATGAAAAGTATTGCAATATTAAAGAATATTATTTAAGATTGCTCGAATATTGTCTTATCTTTCCGCTATATGAGTTTGAAAAGTCTAGAGAGTATTTTAATAAAGGGCTTAGAATCGTAGAATACTTAGATGCTCGTTTGGCGAGTATTGTACTCAAAATGGCTGACAAAATAAAGAATACCGACGATTTATTTATGTATGAAAGTCATGTATATAGGCTTCTAAACAATCTCTATCCCATGATAGGGCTTGATTTTAGAAAACATATGGCATTCGTTCTTTTGCAGGTTGGGGATGATACGAGAGATGAAATTATAAAAATATTTCTCAATGAACACATACAAACGGAAAGAATAACATATGACGAGGGATACTTATCTGCTAATGATGCTATAGCTTTTATCCCTACAGAAGGAATTGACGCGTCGGACTACATGTTTATAGACCCTGACGAGATAAACGAGGCTCTATTTAAGGATATGAAAGAGAATCCAAGCGATTATGCTATGAGTTGATAGACGCGGGTATCCATAATATAATTAAGCTTATCTAGGCCAACGATCCATCGTCTGATGGTGCTAATAGAGATTATTAATCTTAGGCCGAAAAAATATTTAAGTGAGAAGGCATTTATTGCCTAGGAGGACTTACTAATGAAGAAAACAATTTGCGAATTATTTGCAGGCGTTGGCGGTTTCCGTCTCGGCCTCGAACATCTCAACACTGGATGGGAAACCAGTTGGTTTTCTCAATGGGAACCGGGAGCTAAAACGCAGTGGGCTCACGATTGCTATGTGAAGCACTTTGGCGAAAGCCCTGATCTTAAAGGAGAACTACATACCGGTGAAGATATTGGTTTGATGATTAAAGAAAATATCCCAGACCATACACTTCTTGTAGGCGGCTTCCCTTGCCAGGACTACAGCGTAGCGCACACTCTTGCCTCATCTAAAGGCATCGAGGGCAAAAAGGGCGTTCTCTGGTGGCAGATTAGAGATACTATAATCGCAAAACAACCACCTTTCTGCATCTTTGAAAACGTCGATAGATTATTGAAGTCTCCTGCGAAACAGCGCGGACGTGATTTTGGTATTATATTGGCCTGCTTGAATGAACTAGGCTATTCCGTAGAGTGGCGTGTTGTAAATGCTGCATTATATGGCGCAGCACAAAGACGTCGCAGGACCTTCATTTTTGCATACAGAAACGACACTAATTACGGTAAGACAATGAAAGATGTTAGTGCGGAAGACGTATTAAACTCTGCCGGACTCATGGCTAAAGCATTTCCGATAGAATGCCACGAAGATATCCTTGAAGGAACAGTTCCTGCTGATATTGTAGAAACATCAGATAAATTCGCATTCGATTTTCGCATTGCCGGATATATGTCTAATGGCAAGATTTATACCGCTAAAATAAAAGAAGCCGAAGAAAAGCCGATTTTATTGGGCGATATTCTTCAGCGCGACGTTGACAAATCCTATTATATTAGTGATGAAGCCAGAATGGCAAAATGGACATATCTTAAAGGCGCGAAGAAGATTCCGCGCAGATCTAAGGATGGCCACGAATATGTTTTTTCCGAAGGCCCAATCGCCTTCCCTGATCCATGGGACAAACCGGGTCGCACAATGCTTACTAGCGAGTCGACGCTTAATAGAAGTACGCACGTCGTAGCGGATCCGGCCAACGGAAAGCTCAGAACGCTGACACCGATTGAAGCTGAGCGCCTTCAGGGATTTGACGATGACTGGACTAACACCGGAATGCCGCAAAGAATGAGATTCTTCTGTATGGGCAATGCACTAGTTGTTCCTATGATTTCTCGCATGGGCAAAGTACTTGATACAATCATTGAAAAAGAACCATAATACTATATTTCCGAGGTGATAATATATGCCCGAGCATAGATACAAAAGAAGTGATTTAATTGATAGATTTGAAGATATAGTCGGTAAGACGTTAGAAGAAATCGATAACGCCGGCATGTTCGAGCATATGAAAAATAAAGGCTTCAAGCTACAAAAAGGCGTAGCTGGAGCCGTTATTGAGCAGTCAGTTCTTGGCTATGATTCAGACACTAAGCAAGAAGCCGATTTGATTATAGAGGACGACGATTCTGAACAGAATGTCGAGCTCAAGGTAACAGGAATGCTCGTAAGCGATTCTGGCGGCGAACACTATATCGCTAAAGAGCCGATGTCGATTACGGCCGTAGGAGTATACGACTTGGCTGATCAGACGTTCGAAGAATCGCACTTCTGGGGAAAGCTCGAACACATGCTCATAGTATATTATCAGTATTTATATGCCAATAAAAATGACGTTACCCCGTATGATTATAAAGACTTCCCAATTAGAGGGTATGAGTTTCATGAGTTTTCCGACGAGGACAAGGAAACTCTGCGCCGCGACTGGAACTATGTTTTTAATCTGATTTGCAGCATAGTTGCAAACCATCCTGGCGATAAAGACAAAAAATGGAAGGATGCCGTTAAGCAAGAATATATCGAAAGACACGGTATCCTTCGAAGCCAGTTGAGCTACATTGATTTAGCTCCAAAATTCCCACCTAGATTTAGGCTGAAGAAGCCAGTAGTAAATACTATGATATCTAACCATTTTGGATATGAGTTAGAGCAGCTGCCAGGGCGATATAACGAGGTTTCAGATGTCGAAAAAGAATGCAAGCGCCTCACTAAGAAATATAGCGGTAAAACCATCGCAGAACTCGCGGATATGCTTGGCGTTCCTAAACTTACCGAAGACGGAAAGGAAAACAAGGGAATTGCCGAACAAATTGTAGTAAAAATGTTTGGCGGCAACAGCAAAAAACTCAATCGAATCGAACTTTTCCGCCGCTTTGGTCTTATAGGAAAAAGTATTGTTGTTACACCTAAGAGAACTAGAACTGAAGATATGAAGCTATTTAAGCTAAATTTTGAAGAAATATGCAGAACTTCAGTTATTGATGAGGAAAGTGGTAACGAAAGGGCAGTAATTTTTGAGGATTCTGATATCTACTCGTATTTTGCCGACCATGAATTCCTGTTAATTGTATTCGAGGAGCCTGAAAAGGAGTATTACAAAGATCAAGAAACTGGAAAGCGAAAAGAAGTCAAGCATCCACTATCAATGAATAAATTTCTCGGATTCAAACGCCTCGTATTTAGCGACGAGCTCATAGATAAGTCTGCCAGAAAACTCTGGGAGGATACCAGGGATAAGATTACTAACAAAAAACTAAAACTAGTCCCAACGCTCGACTCAAACGGAAAACAGGTCATTAATAAAAATGGCAGCAAGAAAGAATCTCCAAATTTCATAAAATCATCAGACAACACTATTTTTATTCGTGGAGGAGCTACCGATACTTCTGATAAGTATAAAACAGAAATAATTAACGGACTCAAGATGATTCCGCAATATGCTTGGATTAGAGGATCTTTTATCTGTAACGAATTGAAGAACTTATAATAATAAGTGCTTGATAGTTTGGAGCGCATCTACTTTTTAGGAGGATTTTTATGTATATTCGTAGTATCCATATCGAGAATTTTCGCTGTATAAAAAGTGCCGATATTAATATCTCTGAACAAAATGTTCTTGTAGGCGATAATAATTGCGGAAAATCTACATTATTAGACGCCATTGACCTTGTTATGGGCCCAGACAGAATGAGTAGGCACCCTGTCGTAAACGAGTATGACTTTTATTGTGGCAAATACATTGGAGACCCATCTCCAGAAATCAAAATCGAAGTAACACTTTGCGATCTGAACGATGAGGAGAAAAGATATTTCATACATCACCTAGAGTGGTTCGATATTGAAACAAATAAAATTTGCGACCAAATAGAGCCACTAAGTAATGGCAACGCTATACCTATTGTTAGGGTTTGTTTTTCGGGTAGATTTAATCCTGAGGAAGATGATTTTGAGGGCGAAACATATTATTTAAATCCAATAAGTGATGACAGCAGGATTAGCTTTACAAAAAAAGACAAGAGATTGTGTGGCTTTTTATATTTAAGAACCCTCAGAACTGGTAGTCGCGCTTTAAGTCTCGAACACGGCTCACTATTAGATATTATTCTTTCACTTAAAGAGGTTAGACCCCAAATGTGGGAAGGCGTAATTGGAAAACTAAATGATATCAACGCTGTTCCGGACGGCGATGCAGGACTGTCAGACATATTGTTATCTTTAAATAACGAAATACATAAGTTTTTGCCCGAAGAAAGCGTAAATAACCCAGTAATGCGCGTATCTGATATGACTAGGGAGTCACTCAGAAAAGTAATAACGGTTTTTCTTGAATCCGAAAATAAACTAGATGATGGAACGCATTATTCGGTGCCATATTACAAGATGGGAACAGGTACCATTAACGTACTCGTGCTAGCATTATTAAGTATAATAGCCTCGTTGAAGCAAAATGTTATTTTTGCTATGGATGAACCTGAAATCGCTATCCCCCCATACATACAAAAAAGTATAGTCACAAATGTGTTCAGGAATTCCAAGCAATCTATTTTTACTTCTCATTCACCTTATGTTCTTGAAGAGTTTAAACCTGACAATGTTCTTATTTTATCGAATACTTCAGGAGTTATACGTGCTATCCAGGCTAAACTTCCACCAAATGTCAAAATGAAAGCCTATCGAGAAGAACTTAGAAAGAATTATTTTGAGTCATTATTGTCTAAAAAAGTATTAATAACTGAGGGAAGGACAGAATACGACGTATATTCAACTGCTGCACGTAAACTCGAAGAGCTAAATCCAGACAAGTATTCATCATTTGAAAGAATGGGAATATCATTAGTTAATGCTGAATCCGATTCTAAAGTAGCACCTCTTGGTAAATATTATAAATCTCTCGATAAATCCGTATATGCTGTATGTGATGAGCAAGAGCCAGATGCGCATACCCAAATTAAAGACTCGGTTGATTTATTGTTTGAGGCTCCAGAGCATGGTATTGAAGATTTAGTTTTGAATGGTATTTCGACGGACAAAATCAAGGAATATATCCTCGGAATCGTCGAAGAAGGGCAATGGCCAAAACACATGGAAAAGAATACCCCCACATTGGATACCACTAACGAAGAATTTAAAAAATTGGCAAGAGAGTACTTTAAGCAGAAAAAAGGAAATGGTGCATTAGCTGACCTAATTTCAATATGCGAAGAGGATGATATGCCTGAGTTTATTACTAATGTAATTAGCAAGCTCAAGACGCATTGTTCTCCTAGTAGGGAGGAAACCGATTTTGGAGCTGAATGATGAACGCTTAAGGATTATCGATTCTGACGGTCATCTCTTGATTATGGGAGGACCAGGGTCTGGCAAGACAACCATCGCATTAATAAAAGCAAATAATGATTGTCCAAAACTCCAGCAATATCAAAATATTCTTTTTCTAAGTTTTGCAAGAGCAACCGTAACTCGCGTTATGGAGCATTGCGCAGGGCTAATAAATGAAAGTCGGCGCGACAGCATAAAGATTAGTACATATCACGCTTTTGAATGGGAAATTATCAAAACTAACTCTAAGCTACTTACACCATTTCCGATTTCTATTTTGTTGCCTCATGACGCCTCGGCTCTGTTTCCTAATATAGACGAAAAAGATCGAATGGCTATCCTAAACGAACACTTTAACGAAACAGGACAAATGCATTTCGATTTATTTGCTCACAAAACAGTCGAGCTTCTCAGTAACTGCGATTGCCTACTTAAGATTATCTGCGATGCATATCCAATCATAATTTTTGATGAATTCCAAGATACAAATCAAGTTGAATGGGAGCTAGTTAAGCTACTTGGTAAATATAGTACGCTGATTGCATTGGCCGATCCAGAGCAAAGAATTTATGATTTTCGAGGCGCATCTCCTGCTAGAATTCAGGAATATATCTCTATGTTTGAACCGGCAATATTTGACTTCGGCACCGAAAACAATAGAAGTAGCGATACTGATATAGTAGAATTCGGAAACGATTTAATGCTAGGCACAAACAAGACAAAGAGCTATCAAGATGTCGAAATACGAAAATATGCTTTTAGCACCGTTCCGCACATAAGGTTAAAGACTATGATTCTGGATGAATATATGAAAATAAAAAAGATACATCCGGAATTAACTTTAGCCATTCTTACGCCTTCTAATAATTTAATGCTAGAGGTGTCAGATTGTCTGTATTCAGAGCAAGTTTTTACATCAGGCAAAAGGCTGCCATCTATAGACCACGATGTTTTTGTCGACACGGCAGGACCATCACTTGCTGCTGAAATTATAGCGTTCATTCTTGATTACGGTTCTCAAAAATGTATTTCTATTGTAGAATTCGTCACTATGTTAAGAAAGTTTATATTGGGGCATAAGCAAAAAACGGCAAAAAAGGACAGTGAATTAGCGGATGCTCTCTCTCGCTATATAGAAACTGGTCGCATGATTGGAAAGAACCGCAAAAACCTATTATTTGAATGCGAAAATATCGTTAAAGCTGCGAATGAGTACTTGTATAGCGGAGAAATATATGATGACTGGAAATATATAGTCAATCTATTTAGTAATAGTAAAAACGAATATATTCTTAAAATATCTCAACAAGCAAGATATATTAAGCTCTTGAGAAAGGGATCCGTGTTTTATTCCTCTCTCGACGAAATATGGAAGAATAATGCAAATTATTCTGGAGCCAGCAGAGTAATAGAAGATGCACTTACTCAAGAGCATTTCTCGCTATCGAATCAGCATACTAAAGATATTAGCGTAATGACTATACATAAATCAAAAGGAAAGGAATTTGATATAGTTATCGTTTATGAAGGTACTTTCGCTGGACGAATTTATAATCCAGATAAATCGGATAAAAACAAATCCCTTTTAAACTTAAGAGTAGCAGTCACGCGTGCGAAATGCAGAACAATAATTCTGACTCCAGCTCAGGATCCATGCAGCCTCATATGTTAACTTAAATAGCCATTGAGTTTCTACTATGCTCAATGGCTATTTTTATAGTTATATTTTTACTTTTGCGATTCTAGTAGTCTTAACTTTAGATTAAAATCATTCGCAAATCTAAATAGGGATTCGTCGTTATCGGCGTTAAAGAATACTACGCCAATATTCTTTATTTCTTGGTATCCTTCCGCTTCAATATCTTTCATGAATTGTATTTCGCCGGCAGTATCGCGCTTTGTTCCATCGAAAGATACTTTACTATTGTCATAAATATACTGAAGAGTCGTCTCTTTCCATCTATCTTGTTCGATAATATGACCGCCCTTCGGTTCGATAATGCATTGGTAATACATCGCCTTATTCTTCGTATCGTTAATTATCAAAAGATAATCCGGGAAGAATCTACGACCAGCATCGCCATGCTCAGTATCTGGACTATAGAAACAGTAATCCAATTCATTTCTAATCACATAGATTTCAGCCGATGGATACACTTCATGAAGCTTGTCAATTTGCGCCGCACACCATTTCACGAACTTTTTCTCTTCGCTCGTGCCATAGTTTTCGTCATAGGCATACCAAATAGCGTTTTTGACATCATATTTCAGTGCAGGATTTTCATTGTCGCTCTGGCTCTTCGAACGCTCATCATTCGTAATAAAGACCTTCTCGCCAGTCTCTTCGTTAATTGTCGGAAATGCAGTAAGATAAATTGATTTCTCGCTTCCAAAAATACTACGAAGCGGCTTTGGCCTAAAGTTAATATCACCAATAATTCTTGGCATATTAAGATCAATTTTCTTGCGAACTTCTGGCAGAATTGTACCAATAAGTAGCTGTAGCTTTTCTTCGGCAGTCAGACTAGATATACTCTTGCCTTCTTCGTAAGTATACTTAATGACAAAGAGTGGCAAATAATTCTCAATCAAATCATCAACCGATTTCATGCCCACGATATGCTTGCGAATGTTTTCGTAACGGAAGAAACCATTTTCTGCAGCCATCAAAGCTTTTTCGATTATCTGGCGCGAAAAATAATTAAACGTAATTCGTATCTCATCCGTCATTAGTGCAGCGATTTGTTGGTTTTGCTCCCGGTCACTCATACCAGCAGCGCGAAGATTATAATTGCTTGCCGTAATAACTTTATTAAAAGTAGCGTCAATTTCCTCGTCGGTTGTCTTCTTGCGGAAGATTTGCCTATTAGCAAGAATAAAGCCATGTTGGTAGGTTTCACTATTCTTGAACGATTCCTTCATGCGAATCGTACGACGCTCGACGCCTTGATTGATAATGCCTTCACCAAGTAAGTCTTTCTGAAGATTTTCCAAGAACATACCGGTCTTCACGAAATGATAGACAAAGGTCTCCAACACGCGTGCCGTATCAAACGGATCGTTATCGAATTTGCGCTTAAACTCATTGGTCTCGCGATTGAGGTTTTGTGACTCAAAAAGCGTGCCAGTATCGCGCTTATATGTTCGCGGAAGCTTATATGGGCAATAACGAGCACCGCGTCCAATTAACTGAATATCCTGCAAAGAGACTTTCTTAGTGGCACTAATATCGAAATGAATAATGTCATAAAGACTTAATACATCCCAACCTTCATTAAGTGCGTTTACAGAAAAGATTGCACGAATACGATTACGTGGATCATCCAACCTAGCCAATAATTCAGGATTTTCCTTTTCTTTACTGTTATAGACGAGCGTATTCTCGTGCGCAAAACTCAATTTAATTGACGCAATAAAAGCATTGAGACCATTCCAGTCATTTGCGTCACCCTGCTGGACGAATCCATTCTCTGGTTTTTCGAGCCACCTAAACATGTCGGCTAGAATTTCGTGCTCGTGCTCAACTTTATTATCTTTACTAAGCTCTTTGAGTTTCAATAAATCATCGACGCGAATTGAACTCACGACATTGTCAAAGAATTTGCGGTCTTCTTCACTCTGCGCAATCTTAGTCGACTTAAGCATCACAATAGGATTAATCGTGACACCCATAGTTCTTGCAGCAAAAACTTTACGGAATTCACTTAGTGCAACCGCATTAATAATTAGACGGCGTTTCTGGTTTTCAATATTCGTCTCAGTATTATATAAGAATCGGACATCCTTACTATAACCATCTTTATTGAACTGCAAGAAGTCATACTTATAGACAAGCTTGTCGCGATACTTGTCGCGAATATTCTCATTCTTTAAATCTACTGTTGCGGTAAACTCCAGAAGCATATTCTTACTCTGAGCATTTACTGCTTTCATAACAGCGCTTTCCCAGTTCAAGATTTCTTCCTGGTCACTCATTTTATTCGAGCGAGTATCAACATTTAGACGATGTGCCTCATCGGCAATAATAACAATCTTATTATCCTTGAATGAGTCCATCGTCAAGACATCTTCCCGGTCAGCCAAAAGGCGACTGTATAGCAACTGCGTCGAATAGAACATGAAGTTAATCGCGCCACGCTGGCCATCATTCGGATCATCGACAACGCATACTTTTACGCGCTTACCATTAATGCGAATACCTTTTGGATTGAAATAATACTTCTCAAACTTATAGTTCGTAAAGTTTTCTTTTGCCTGCGTTTCAATCTGGACTTGATGAACAAGAAATAAGAAGTTGCGATATCCTTTTTCGTATAGATATAGCACACAACAAGCCATTACGAGCGTTTTACCAGTGCCAGTCGCCATATTGAACAGCAAATGCTTAGCAGTCTTTGGATCTTTCTCGAATAAGTAAATAAAATGTTTTAGAGCCAATTCCTGGTATGGGCGCAAAGTACGACTAATATTACTCGTAATATACTCTGGAATTTCATAGTTTTCTGCAAATTCAACAAACTCTGGGTCATTTTCGATTTGATTAAAAAGAAAATCATTTAGAGTCTCATTAACTTTAATTTTATTCCTCGGCATCTTCTACCTCATCTTCCTTTATTTGGTAGAATTTCTCAGTCAATACGCGCTCAGCATCGGTTACTTTGTATTTCGTATCATTCATTTCGGACAGGTTGAGATAGAACTGGTTCTCATCTAGGATTCCAACTAACAATTCTTTACGCTCGTCGAGTGATTTAGAGCGGAAGTTCTCGTCTTTTTCAAACTCGTTTTTATCGAAGAAGAATTTCAAGAATGCATTCTTTTGCATGTCTTCATAGATTTCTTCAAGCTCCGGAATCGTAATGGCTTCCATAATACGATCAATGAAGTCTTGATTGTATTTCTTGAGCTCGCAATAGACAAATGAGCCGCCGCCGTGCCAGTTGACCGCTTGAGAGATGCCACCTTGTTCTCCATTTAAAACAGATTTCAGGCGCTTCTTTGCGATAGTGTCAATGTAGTCCATTTGCTCTACGCCTATCCAGCGTCTGCCCATCTTATGCGCTACCGCCGCAGTCGTCCCTGAGCCAAGATGGTAGTCGAGAACTATGTCGCCTTCTTTCGTTACGCTTTCGATAATTCTTTCAATTAGCGCCTCTGGCTTTTGGCCGCCAGTAAATTTCGTTCTTTCTGTCGCATTCTTAGGATCTAGCGCAATAATATCTTCCCAGACGTCATCTATTACGTATCCGCGCACTTCATAAATAACTTCGCCTTCTTCTGGCTGACCAAATTGCTTTATATATTTTCGTAGATATGCAGCAAAGCGACTATCTGTATCTGGGTGATTACCATAACGAATCTTGTTCCCGTCAACGAGGTATTTATTCCAACGTTTATAGTCTACCGTCTCTTCAATGTTGTCGTCGTAGGTTAAGCCAAAGTCTGGTCGCCGATTTTTCTTATACCAAAAGATAGTATCGTGCTTCTTCGGGAAATAATCCTTTACCTGGCCGACATATGTCCTATATCTCCATATGATTTCATTAACGAGATTATCTCTGCCAAATATTTCATCCATCAAAATGCGAAGATACGCATTCTCGTTTTCGTCGCATTGAATAAAAATACTACCATCATCAGATAGAAGGTCTTTTGCCAGCTCGAGCCGATTCTTCATGAAAACAAGCCAGGCGGAATGACTAAATTTATCGTTATACTTCCAGCCATCGCTTCCGGTGTTGTATGGTGGGTCGATATAAATTAGCTTCACCTTTCCTGCTAGAATCTCTCGGAGAGTACAAAGCGCTAATAGGTTATTACCCTTAATAAGTAGGTTCTGTTTTAGCTCGCCATTCTCATCAAAGAATTCAATATCGCTATTCTCGTCGAGCTCTTTTTCGCCATCTTTGTCGATATATTTGAAATTAGTTAATACTTTAGGATCTTCAAGCGTATCAATATCCTTGGCATCAATTTTAATGTTCAAAAAACGTTCTTCGCGACCCGCATCTTCCTTAGTCATGCCAGCCTCAAGAACAGCATCTTTAAACGGAAAACTCAGCACAACTTCCGGAGAATTTCCGATGAATTGTTTCTCAGACTTATCAAAAAGTCCAATTTTATTGCTATATTCGGTATATCTACCCTTTTTAAGAGGATCTCCTGCCATTCTTGTTTTTCCTTGCGTCTGTATTATCTTTTTATTATTCTACCATTGAATCAACGCCTTGTTCGAGAAATGGGTGAGTAGGTATGAGTAGTGGGCGAGCATTGGTGAGTATTGGGATGGTCTAAAATATTATTTAAACTTTCAGAATATATTCTGCGTTTTGTTAGGATAAATAATAAACAATAATAAGCGGCAAGAGAGAAATAAAAAGAAAAACACCCCTATAAATAGGGATGCTTTTCATTAACGTCAAATGAGCGATATCTCCATTGTGACGTCTAAATATGGTTGCGGGAGCAGGATTTGAACCTACGACCTTCGGGTTATGAGGGCGAGTATCTGACTATATTAAACTGTGGCAATTTCGACTAACCTCGAGTAATTGGCGATTTGCAGGAAAACGCTTATGCTAACTTGTGCCGATTTTATGCAGGTTTTGAGAAAATAGTGCCCTTTTAGTGCCCTGGGGTGAGATTTTTACCGAGAGTATGCTTACTAAAATATGAAACTAAAATGTTCTTTTCCCTAAGCCGTTTTTCAAACAACCCGATGGTCGTAGGTTTTTTAAGCACCGTAAAACGAGTGCTATTCTGATACCTTTAGGAAATAAGCTGCAAAAGCATATTAGTTATTTCCTTCTGCTATACTTTTGAATTGATGAAATAATAAACTTTCGCTGTGTATCAATATTGTAATTGCGTACCCAGTATAAATCTTCTGACCATTTTTGTACAGCTAAAAACAAATTGAAATTATACTCGCTTCTCTTAATAAGGTACTGGAGATCTGCAGTGTTCCTTAACGAAAAATCAAACTGAATAGGAGAAAGCAGAGGCTGCTGCGATTGCAACAGCCTCTTTTATTCTTTTATACCGAATCCGCCGAACCAGCAAACAGGTGCGAGTAAACACCGCAGCTGCGGTGAAAATTTTGTTTGCTGATCTTTTGCCGCATAGAAAGCGAGTGAGAGCCGTGTATCAGCTTTTGTGTCACGGTGACAGAATTTCAAGATGCTGTTGACTTTTTCGTAAAATTATGCTACAATATTTACAGCAAAATAAATGGAGGTGTTTTTATGCCGATAATTAAACCCGTTTCCGACCTGCGAAACTATAACGAGGTCTTGCGCACGATACAAGCAGACAATCCTGTTTTCCTAACAAAAAACGGCAGAGGAAAGTATGTTATTGTTGATTACGAAGATTATGAAAAAAAGCAGGCTGCAATGAAACTGCTTTCTGAACTTTTGTCTGCCGAAGAAGAAGCTGATAGGGAAGGTTGGCTTTCTTCCGAAGATGTCGAGAGAGAGTTGGGGTTGATATGAAATTAGAGCTTGCTCCTGCTGCTAAAAGGGATCTAAAATCAATTAAGGACTATATCACTAACGAGCTTTGCAATCCATCTGCTG
The DNA here is from genome assembly GCA_900319075.1 of uncultured Eubacteriales bacterium. Lineage (GTDB taxonomy): Bacteria > Bacillota > Clostridia > Oscillospirales > Ruminococcaceae > Hominimerdicola. The sequence goes on along the minus strand of ONMZ01000010.1, from coordinate 1,612 downwards.
CCGTTAATACTGTCAATGGCATTGTTAAAGACTATAAGCTCTTGATCGACAACACAAATCTCGGTGCATCTTTAGAAGCGAAAATTGGTATCAAAAATCCGTATCGTTATCTTATAAGCGGTAATTACTACATTTTTTACGTTGTAAAGAAAGACTGTATACGGATAAGCAGGGTGCTTAACACAAGACAAGACTATATTGCTATCATATTTGGTAGATAAGAGCTGCATTTGCAGCTCTTTTTTTCATATACCATTCATTCGCATTGTGCCCCCATTCGTTCCCTTGACAGGCTATGCGTTAAACCGTCCCAAATCCCTTTTTTACCGCATAGTCTGCCCAGCGTGACTCGGCATTTTCCTTGAAAGTCTTGCCGTTGGCTTCGTTGAAAAGCGTCTATAATAAATGTGCATCTCTGCTCATAAATCCGCCGAACGAGCAAACAGGTGCGAGTAAACACCGCAGCTGCGGTGGAATCTCTGTTTGCCGGTTGTTTGCTGCGTTTGCTTGTTTGCTCAAAATACTTATGTGAGCTTTGGCGGATTAAAAATGTCCTTGCAAATGGTTTTTAAATGTCCTGCAAAACTATACACTTTGAAAATTTTTACCCATAATAGAATCAGAGAGCATCCTAAAGGGTGCTCTTTTTCGTTGGTGCACATTACTATCTGTATAGTAACTCAGATCACATATATTTTTGAAAGCGGCGAGTTTACAGAGTTTGTGCGGCACGGCTGCGGTCAAATGCTGTTCAAAGTGACACGGGTGACGGTAACTGTGACGGGTGACGGTAGGGGTGACGGTAACTCTCGCACTGTGAGCCGATTTGTGACCGCTTAGTTTGCGCCGACAAGTTCCCCGAGCTGTTTCCCGAAAACGCCGAACAGAGCATCGAGGCGCAGGTGTGAGCACAAGTGCAGGGGTGTATCCCGATCCTCGTCGAACAACCGAACAAAGCAACTCAAATCCCGTAGATATGCTGTTTGCGCTGTTCGTTTTCTGTTCGTTCTTGTTCGTCGTTGTTCGTTGTGTGTTCGTTTTGGAAATCGCTTTAAAAACTCGCAAATGCGCTGAATACTGTACTTGTTCGTCCTGTTCGGTGAAAAAAAGAGATACCCCTGACCTGCAAGATCAATCAAAAAATGTGGTCGGAGAGGTTTTTAAATGTGGTCAAAAACTATACATTCGGCTTTTTACTTCCCATAATATATATAGGAGCATCCGAAAGGGTGCTCTTTTTCATTTTTCATCAGTGCGCCGCGCAGGATCCTTGTGATCGACGCACAGATAGAATAAGATAAAACCATTGTGTTTTTCTATAATCAAAAGTACGAATTACTGTGCAAGCCTACAAACTTTTGAGAACTGAGCAAAATAAATCGTTTGCAAACCACCGACATCTCACCCTATACATACAGGAATATTTTTAGCAGCTTGAAAATTGAATCCGCACATACGAATGATGTCTAATGGTGAAGTACATAGGGCTTCAGAAGAGTCCGATAAAGAGCGTCCTCTACTCTCAATTTCGTCTTACACGCCTTACAGTCATTGCAAACGGCGTAGCTTTGGGCTGAAAGCTGTAATGCGAAAGTAAGGCGTGTAATACTTG
>ONMZ01000047.1 GCA_900319075.1 uncultured Eubacteriales bacterium | reverse complement strand
TTTTCGTCTTCTGCTTGACTCTTCTTACTTTAATTACTCAAAGTATTTCCAAGGGTTTCGTTTCGTTTATTGTTCAATTTTCAAGATACTGCTGCACCTACTCGAATGGCTTTTTTCTTACCCCCTTCGTGAGAGTGCTTGTATATTATATCACGCTAATTCTAGTTTGTCAACACCAAATTGCATTTTCAAATATAAACTTTTTATGAACTGCTCAGCATTAAATTTGTTTCACTTTACCATACACACGACCTCTATGTCAGCCTTTGCTTTGCTCAGATATTGCTGAATATTGTCCTTGTAGTTAAGGTATACCCGGGGAAGGTCGAACCGCAGCTGTTTTTCCAGCCCGAAAATGTCCTGTGCCCGGTCGCCGCTGTAACTCTCCCGAAATGCTGCTTGCAGTTTTTTCTCTATCTTCTTGCCGATCTGTTCCGCTTTTTCACCTCCGCTTTCCCCCAAAGAGTCTGCAACGACTTTCAGGCTGCACTTAAAGCAAAGCTTTCCATCCTTTATCGTCATGCTTTTTTCCAGCCCGCATTTTTCGATCATCACAGCCTCCGGTCCTGCTGATACCTGAGCCTGCCCCACGGCAGATACAGAGCTTTTCAGCAGCAGGAACGCCTCGCTGTTTCTTTGTGCATCAAGGGTTCTTACCGGTTTTCCGTTTTGCACCACAGCCGTTTTTTCGGCACGCACCACAGGCTCTTTGCCACCCTCGCCTTTGCTTTCCACCTCAAGCACAGGGACAAGCGCCGTAAAATTCTCATCTTTTTCCCCAAGCAGGTCAATAAGGCGGCAGCGTGCACACCTTGAAGTTTTTGCGTTGTAATCAAGAAGATTTATATAATTCTCGGTAGAGATCATCTCCGTGGTCATATGGGTCTGCAAAAGCTCCTGTGCCGAATCTGTACAAAAACAAATATCCGTTTCAAGACAAACAGTTTTGTCACCAAGACAAAAGCCGAAAAGATCACGAGGCTTTGAAAGGTCAACGTTTCTTCCCAGGCAAATAAGCTTCAGATGTCCAAGAAACAGCTTTTTTCCCCGCTGCCGTTCGCAATCCGCAATAGCCTGGGGGATCGTCTTTCCTCTTCCGTCAAGCACCTCAACGTTTGTCTGTGTAATATCAACGGGAGTGTCCGAGCCGGGCTGTGAGGGCTTGAATATCTGTGCAGTGATATGGAATTCCCCCTTTTCAACATCTATGCCCACAGCATGGCACAGCAGTCTTCTGCGAAGGTCCGGTCCGTGCAGGTTTGACGATGAATAAAGCAATACGAAAGATCCGGCAATAAAAACAAACAATGCCATTGTAAAGCGTTCAATCTTCAACTTTTTTCCTCCTTTTTCCCATTAAAGCGAAAAGCACCAAAGGCACAGCAGCCACAACAGATACTATTATATAAGGCGACTCTTCAAATTTCACAACAGTCTTCCACCGCCGTGTGTACAAAACCGGCACGCTCAAAGCCACCGGGAGCAAAGGCAGTATCTTTGCTGCAAGTGAATTTGAAAAAGACGCAAACAATCGTTTTACGCATCTTGCTGTGCAGTGTATCACCACGCCAAGGCGGATCGCTCCCAGGGCTGTCCATACTGCCATAAAGCCTGCATCGAACCGCTGGGCTATCCCCGAGGAGGACAGACAGGAAAGATAATATAAAGGCGTATCCGTTTCAGAGGCAAACTCTCCCAAAGCTATCCCTGCCAGACATATGCAGCTTTGCGCTGTACACAGGGCTATTATAATGTAAAAGACTGCGCTTCGGCGATGCCCCGTTTTAAGGTCGGAAAGCAAAAATACAAACAGCACAAGTTCTCTGCTTTGCGACAGCTGAGAAGAAAGGTTGTGAACAAGCCCCTCTCCCGGGTCGGACTGTGCCAGATGGAGTCCGGTTATATCCGCATCCGCCGCAGTATTTACAAACAAAAGCAGCATAAAAATAACAAAGACCCCAAAAACCAAAGCAGAACATTTCCCTATTGACGCACTGCTCAAAGTGGACAGGTACACTGCCGCTGCCGCTGCACAAAAAAGCGCAGCTATCCGTGAAATATCCGTAGAGAAAAACCTGTCAAGATAATACGCAAGTCCACCCGAGGTGAGAAAACAGTCCCACATGAAAAAGATCATAAACGCCAGCGTTACCGACTGTGCAGCAAATTTGTTTTTTTCATACAAAAGCTCAACAGGCGCCTTGCCTGTTCTTTTTATTATTCCCAGGCAGGGCAAAAGCAAAGCCGCCTCCACAACGCTCAGCGCTGCAAGAGAGATCATAAAAAGAGCAGGACTGGATCCGGTGCACACCCGGCTCAGCAAAGTAAACGAGCGGCAGCAGCAAGCGATAAGCGCAAGCTGCAAAGGAGTCATGACCTTCATTTCCCGCCCTCCTTTCCGTTTTCCGCAAGATCCGTGACGGTGGATCGTCCTGCGGCATAGCTTTTGAACGAGCGTCTGAAAAACACCTCTCCCACACGGGACTTGTTCAATGGAGAAAGGGGAGAAAGATACGATACGTTAAGGTCGTTCATAGCGCATATATTCGCCGTAAAAAGAATACAGCATAAGGACACCCCAAACAGTCCGGCTGTACTTGCCGCAATTATAAACACGATCCGCATAAGGGTTATCTGTCTGTCAAGACGGGGTATTACAAACGCTGAGGTCGCTGTTATGCCAACCACAATAAGCAGCGGCACAGAAATAAGTCCGCTTTTCACCGCAGCATCACCTATTATCAGTCCCCCGACGATGGAAACCGCTCCTCCCACCGCCTTGGGAAGGCGTATCCCTGCCTCACGCATTATCTCAAACATTATTACCAACAGCGTCATCTCCACCGGCAATGGGAAAGGCGTTGCCTCCTCAGAAACATAAAGATTAAGCAGCAGCTTTAAAGCGAACGCTTCCGGGTGGTACATCACCAGCGCCACATAAAGTCCCGGCAGTGCCGCAGCCAGAATAAATGCAAAGTATTTGAGCCAACGTATAAAGGTTGCGTATCCGGGCTTTGCAGACATATCGTCCATTGTGCGGAAGCTGTCGGAGAAAAGACCGGGACATACAAGGCAAAAGGGTGAACCGTCCACAAGGATACACACCCTGCCCTCGTTAAGGTGCAGACAAGCTGCGTCCGGACGCTGGGTATATGTTACCCCCGGAAAGAAAGACTTATCGTACGCTCCGTCCACAAAGGGCTCGATATACCCTCCGGAAAGCACCGTATCCAGCCCCATATCCTTCAAGCGTCTACGAATCTGCTCCACCATTCGGGCAGACGCCCTGTCCCGCATATACATAATGCACACATCGGTTCGTGACTGCTTTGCACATTTTATTATCTCCACCTTTAAAAGGGGCGTTTTTAAGCGGCGGCGGATAAGGGATATATTGTTCCTTACCGTCTCGTTAAAGCTGTCCTGGGGACCGTAAACGGTCTGTTCGCTGTCGGGAGGGGAAACGCTGCGCTTTTCAAAACCCTGTACACCAAAGGCAACTCCCTTGTCCCAGCCGTCTGTGAGGATTATGCAGAACCCTGAAAACATCAGCTCCACAAGCTCCCTGTAAGTTGCGACCTTGCTTCTTTGTGTGGAAAGCAGCGAGCTTTCCCACAGAAAATCCGCCACCTCATGGGCATCGCAGGCGTTAAGATACATAAGCGGCTGAAAAATAAGGTCTCCTGCCCCAGCGGCGGACACCATCCCTTCTGCGGAAACTGCTGCACACTCTACTGCGCCTATACGCACCCTGACCACATTAAGATCGTCGGTATCACCGCACAGCTCTTTAAGCTTTGAAAGGGTGATCTCTATATCCGCCGACAAAGCCTCATCAAGATCTGTCATTTTTTTCATCTCTCCCAAAAGATAGTTTTGATATTATTGTTTGCCGCAGCGAGGGCTGTTATTCTGTAAAAGTTAAATTATACAAAAGGGGTTGCATTTTCTGAAATATTGTGGTATTATAATATCATACCGGATAAGGAGGTAATAAAAATGGCATTTGAAGTAACAAAAGACACAATAATCGGCGACATCATGGATCATGATGAAAGCGTAGCACCTTATTTTACCGATATGGGAATGCATTGCCTGTACTGTCCTGCTTCAAGGGGAGAGACTCTTGAGGAAGCTTGCGAGGTACACGGTGTTGACCCCGGCGAAATGATAAAGAAGCTCAACGCACATTTTGCAAAGTAAGCCGTAATCCAAACCGCCGTTGACTTAAAAGTCAGGGCGGTTTTTTCATAACACATAACAGACAAAGGGTGTTTTTATGGATGACAGATTGACAGCCTGTGCAGAGCTTTGCTGCGGCAAGGTCTTATGCGATGTGGGCACCGACCACGGGTACCTTCCCTGCTATATGATAGAAAAAGGTCTTTGTACAAAGGCATACGCCTGCGATATCGCACCGGGACCCCTAAGCTCCGCAAGAGAGCATATCTCCCGGCGAGGGCTTGAGGATAAAATAACCCCTATACTTTCCGACGGACTTGAAAACGTCGAAAAAAGCGACATAACCGATGTTGTTATCGCCGGCATGGGGGGCGAGCTTATCGCCGATATAATTTCCCGGTGCAGCTGGCTGAAAGAGGGAATAAACCTTGTGCTCCAGCCTATGACCAAAGCCGATACCCTTCGGCAATGGTTATATGATAACGGGTTTAGCGTAAAAAAAGAAAAAGCCTGCATCAAGGGCAGGTTTGTCTATTCTGTAATGCAGGTGAGGTATGAAAAGCCCGACTATCCCCTCACCGGGGAGTATCTCCATTACGGGTTTGTCAAAAGCGACACCCCGGCAGGCAAGCGTTATCTGCGTAACCGTTCGGAAAAGCTTAAAAAAATAGGCAGCGGACTTATGTCCGGCGGCACCGGCAACTCTCTTGCCGCAGAGCTTCTTGAGCTTAGCAAGCTCCATGAAAACGAATAAACACAAAAAAGAGCCACCGCTTTGGGTGACTCTTTTTGTCTTTGATATTAGTACTGCTGCTCCTTCATTTTTGCGAAGCACTCGCTGCAGTAAACAGGTCTGTCCTCTCTTGGTTTGAAAGGAATTACAGCCTCTCCGCCGCATGAAGCGCAGGTAGCGGTGTAGGTCTGTCTCTCAGCCTTGCTCTTGCTTGCCTGCTTTCTTGCATCTCTGCAAGCCTTGCATCTCTGCGGCTCGTTTGTGAAGCCCTTTTCAGCGTAGAACTCCTGCTCGCCTGCTGTGAAAACGAATTCATTTCCGCAGTCTTTGCATACTAATGTCTTGTCCTCGTACATGATACCATACCTCGATATAAAAATTTGTGCCTCGTCGGACTTGCACCGACACCTTTGATAAACAACGCTCTGCAATTAAGCTATTCGGCCATATAAAGAACCCTTTAGGGGATATCTTTTTCACATTATTTCAGCACCGATTTCAGTTTACGCCTTACCCTTTGCATCGCATTGTCCACCGACTTTACAGTCACGCCCAAATTTAATGCCATCTGGTTATAAGCCATACCTGTCAAAAACAACTGAAAGACTTTCCATTCCTGCTCTGAAAGAGCGGAAATTATCTTATTATATATCTCCTCGTTGCGCTCACTCTGCATAAGTATGCTTTCGGGATTAGGCTCATCAGCAGAGCCTATAAAACGCTCCTCCAGAGAATCGTCGTAAAACTGTTCAAAGCCTGTAAGGGAATTTTTCTTCATCGAAGAGATGATCTTATTTCGCACACACACGTTAGCATAGGTGGAAAACTTAACGTTCTCATCAAAGCGGTAAGTGTTCACCGCCTTCAAAAGACCCATAAGGCCTTCCTGGATCATATCCTCACGAATGGAAACGTCGTACCTTCCGGCAAAATACTCTACCGTGCGAAGATACCGCACGATCAGCTCCGAAACGGCACGCTTATCACTTTTTGAACGCTCAACAAGCTCTTCATCCGACAGGGTGTTATACTGAACACGCCCTTTCCCCATAACAAAACCGCCTTACGCACCAATGTGCTTATATGATACCATTTTCAACTTTGAAAGTCAAGGAAATCGTTAAAATAAAATTCACAAATAGAAATATTTGTAACAACTTACACATTTAAAGTACATAAACTTGGCATTTTAACCAAATAAAATCCACACAAAAAGGCAGCCGCCAAAACGACTGCCTTATCACCATTTTAAAGGGAGCAATACTCTGCCCTTCCCTTTTTGAAGATATCTCCGCCCGTACAGTCATCTGCCACGATCAACGGAAAATCCTCCACATAAAGCTTCTTTACAGACTCACATCCCAGATCGTCAAAAGCTATCACTTCGCAGGATTTGATACAGTTGCAAGCCAGTGCGCCTGCGCCGCCGATAGCACACAGGTAAATAGCCCTGTTGCGGACAATAGCGTCCACCACAGCCTGTGACCTTTCTCCCTTGCCTATCATTCCGCCCAGTCCCATATCCAAAAGTCTCGGAGCGAACTTATCCATTCTTCCCGACGTTGTGGGGCCGCAGGACCCGATAGGTCTTCCCTCCGGTGCAGGAGTAGGGCCTGCGTAATAAATTACGGCATTTTCTATGGGAATCGGAAGCTCCTTCCCCTGATCCAAAAGGGCATCAAAGCGTTTGTGTGCAGCGTCCCTTGCGGTATAAACATATCCTGTCAAAAGAATCTTATCGCCGCACCTGAACTCATCGCTGCGCCTTTTCAGCTCCTCAGATCTGACCTTAGCAAAATCAGCCATCTATCAAGCTTCAGCTTCCTGCTTCTCAACAAGCTCCAGACCCTCGTCGATAAGGTCTCTTGCGTCGTTTACAGAACCAATGCTTGTGCCGTACAGATCGTTAAGGGTCGTAACCAGCTTCTGAACATTATCGCTAAGCTCTGTGAAGTGAGCCTTAACTTTGTTTCTGATCTCTCCGGACTGTGCCTTGATGGTAACTGCACTTGCCTGTGCATCTCTGATGGTTTTGTCTGCCTCTGCTCTTGCTTCGCTTCTGACTCTCTCAGCCTCTGCTTTAGCCTCGGTAGTAACCTTATGAGCCTCTGCGTTAGCGGTAGTTGTAGTCTGCTCTGCCTCAGCCTTAGCCTCAGCCACCATATTAGCTGCATTCTGCTTAGCGCTTGTAAGTGTAGCGTCAGCCTCAGCCTGTGCGGAGGTTACCAGCTTCTCAGCCTGTGCGTTTGCATCGTCAAGGATCTGGTTCTGCAGCTGCTGAGCCTCCTCTTCCATCTGCTTAGCGTTAGCCTTAGCGTCTGCAACGACCTTGTTAGCTGTATTCTGAGCCTCGATAAATACCTGACCGAGCTCCATAGCTGCGTTGCCGCTGCCTGCATTCTTTTCAGCCTGCTCCAGCTTATCTTTAAGCTCTTCTATTTCATTTTTCTGTCTTTCGATCTCTGCATCCTTCTCAGTGATCTGCTGCTCATAGTCGGCGATGCGGACCTTCATCGTGTCAGTGGAAGCCATAAGCTCAGCCACTTTATTCTTAGCATCCTCGACCTTCTTCTCCAGCTCAGCTTTACCTTCAAAGTCCTGAGTCTGAGCATTGCCCTGAGATTTCTCCAGTCTTTCGATAGTCTCATTCTGATCGTTGACCTGTGCCTCAAGAGTATAGATCTTAGAGGTCAGATCATCTACATAAGCAAGAACGTCCTGCTTATCAAATCCACCCACTCTAACAGTTCTCAAAAATCCATTGCTTGCCATATAATGTCCCTCCAAAAAATAATTGATCCTCAATAATTATACTATATATAAAAGGTCTTTTCAATAGGCTTTGCTCAATTTCGGGAATTTCATTATTAGTAACAAATTCCACCGATGTTTATTGGCTAATTTGATAACAGATAATTCCCACGATTCAAAGCCACAATACCTTAATATTATTATAACAAAAGCGCAACGAAATTTCAAGTGTTTTTACCGAAAAACTTTCGGCAAAAGCTTATTTTACAGCCTTTGTCAATATATAGTCCCCGGCGCCCTCCCGGGAAACTACAAGTAGTTTTCCCCATTAGGTGAGATAAGGCAAATCATTCCAAAAAATGATTTGCCCCACTGATATAATATTCTTTTTTTATTCAGCTTACTTTTTGAAGATATTGAAGATATCGTCGTAGTAATTTGGATTGTCAGCAGCCTTAACGCCCGCCTTAGCCATTGCCTCTGCGTTGGCCTTGCTCTCCTCATCAGCCTTTGGAGCAAGCTTTGCAAACGGATTTACAGGCTTAGCCTCCTCGACAGGCTCTGCATCATCTGCAAAGTCAGCAGCGATGACCGTAACATCCATTGTATCCTTAGCGTTCTCATCTGTTCCGTTACCGAAGATGATATCAGCGCCCGGATCAGCAGCAGAAGAGATAGCCTCTGTCAGTTCTGCCATATCCAGAACAGTAAGATCCGGTGACATGGTGATGTTGACGATAAGTCTTCTTGCGCCTGTGATAGATGTCTCAAGCAGCTTTGAAGTAACCACCTGATTGAGTATATCCTGGACCTTATCCTTGCCCTCGCCGTGGCCGATAGCGATATGAGCCTTGCCTGCGTTGGTAAGGATCGTGGTAACGTCTGCAAAGTCAACGTTGATCTCATCATGTCTTGTGATGATCTCAGCGATAGCGATAACGTCTGTTTTAAGTACATTGTCCGAAATAGCGTATGCCTGAGCCATTGTCAGGTTCTTCATGTCGGTATCGATAAGGTTCTGGTTAGGGATAACGATAAGAGCGTCTACGTTTTTAGCAAGAGCCTCGATGCCCTTTTCAGCCCTTTCCATCTTCTTGATTCCCTCAAATTTGAAAGGCTTTGTAACAACACCGATGGTGAGCTTATTTGCCTCTCTTGCGATCTCAGCGATGACCGGAGCAGCACCTGTACCGGTTCCGCCGCCCATTCCTGCGGTAATGAACACCATATCGGCATCCTTGATCTTTTCTGCGATCTCATCCTTGCTTTCCTGTGCGGAGGACTCGCCGATCTCCGGCTTTGCGCCTGCGCCAAGTCCTTTGGTAAGCTTTCTGCCGATCTGGATAGTGTTTTCTGCGTCAAACTTTTTAAGAGCCTGAGCGTCTGTATTTACAGCGATATACTCCACATTACCCCTGATTCCCTGAGCGATAATGCCGTTAAGAGCGTTTCCGCCGCCGCCGCCGACACCAATTACCTTTATCTTTGCGCCTGCTACCGGCTCGTCTACGATTTCGTAACCCATATTCGTGTTCCTCCTATATTTTATGATTAGATCCTCATAATTTACACATCTAACGTGAGGGATCGTTGCGTCAGGACACAATACGCCCTTTTAACACATTATTAGATAATACCATATTATCATATTACGCTTAAAATGTAAAGCGCTTTATAAGTCATTTTTTAAAATTTCTATTAAAAAATAGTTAATCGAGGCAATTTGAACAAAAAATTGTACAGATTAGACAAATTCCGGGCGATAAGATTTTCCTACGGCTGGTAATTAAATCCGTAGCCGTAGCCGTTATCCGCACCGTATCCGTTCCCATAGGCGGCATTGGGATCGTAGGTATATCCGCCCGAGGCGGGTGTACCTGCGTTCACATCGTATCCTCCATTGCCGTTTCCGGCATTGTAGTTATTGTTATTTCCGCCGTTTGCAGAATTATAGCCATACCCTGCGGCGTTGTTATTATAATTATTATTGGCATTATTATTGTTATAATTGATGCCGTCGTTTTGTGTACCCGCATTATTTGCGTTACCACTGCGGTTATTTCCGCTGTTTGCGTTGTTCGATCCGGTGCCCGGTGAAGTGCCCGCCGCAGGGTTATTCTTCATATACCCATAATCCTCGATCCTTTCAGGCGGATCATCCTGGGCTGTTTTAACGTCCTCGTCCTTTTTCTCCTCCTGTCCGGAAGCGGTCTTGCTGTCCTCACCCGATGAGCCTGCGCCCTCCGGCAAGGCTGAAATGCCGCTGTCTGAGCCGTTATATATAAGCCTTCCTCTGAAGTCCTTATCCAGTTTATCCTCCAGCACGGATTTGAAATATCCCAGCTTATACTCAAGCTCCACCGTTCCGCCCAGCTCCACAGTAACACGAGAATCATAGTTCATCACTATCGAGGAGCGCTGGGTCATATCTATCTCGTTTATTTTTTTCATATCTATCTTTTTGATACAGCTCATAAGCTCGTTATATATGCGAAGCTTGTTCTTATCCTTGCTTTTAAGCTCATCTCCCACGTTTGAAGCATCAAGCTCAAAGCCCTTTACCACAGGTATATCTCCCGTTGGCTTAGGGTTTGCCTTTTCAAGTATCCTTCCGCTGGCGGACACTACCCAATAGCCGTTGTCCTGGAGTATATCTGCGGCTTTTTCAGCCTCTGTCACCGTTACTATAAGGGTAGACGGATATTTCTTTTCCACCTTTGCACTCTCGATAAACACCAGGTTTTCCTTCAGCCGCTGTTCAATAAGCTTTGTATCGGTACGCACAAGGTTCTCGCTGTTGATTATGCCGCCCACGCCCATTATCTGGTCTTCACGGTAGAGAGTCAGCCCGTTTATCTCAACATTTTTGACCTTGAAAAAAACCGTAAGGCACAGCACCAAAAGCACCAGAGAAACGAACACAAAGGCTATCGCACAATAGCCTGCCATGCTGCCGTTTCTGTTTTTTCGTCCCTTGGACTCATCCGCTCCGAACTGTTCATTCGGGCTTGATTTTACAACGTCTTTCATCTTTCACTTTCCTTAGTTTTTTATCCTTTTTATATCAGCGCCCACCGAACGGAGCACTGTTTCTATGTTTTCGTAACCACGGTCGATATAACAAAGGTTCTCCACCCTGCTTTCTCCCTGGGCACCAAGCGCTGCAAGCACAAGGCAGGCTCCTCCCCGAAGGTCAAGCGCCCTCACGGTCGCTCCGCAGAGTTTTTTGACACCTCTTATCACCGCCACCTTACCCTCGGTCTTTATATCCGCACCCATTCGCACAAGCTCATCAACATGGCGATATCGGTTGGAGAAAATGTTTTCCACCATTACCGATGTTCCTGCCGCCTTTGCAAGCGCCGCCATCACCGGAGCCTGAGCATCGGTGGGAAATCCCGGATAGGGCATGGTCCTTATGGTATGCACAGCACGCAGAGGTTTTTTTGCGCTTATAAATATACGGTCGTCGTAAGTAAACACGCTGCAGTTCATTTGCTGAAAAACGGATATTACCGAGTGCATATGCCGGGGCTCTGCTCCTTTTATATCAAGCTCTCCCCCTGTGACTGCCGCAGCCGACATAAACGTAGCGGCAACTATCCTGTCGGGCATTACCGAGTATTCGCAGCCGTGGAGCTTTTCCACGCCGTTTATCACAACCGTCGATGTACCATGTCCCCTTATCCTTGCGCCGCACCGCAGCAGAAAATTCCCAAGGTCGGTTATTTCCGGCTCGGTGGCTGCATTTGTTATGACCGTTTCGCCCTTTGCAAGGACCGCCGCAAGCATAATATTCTCCGTAGCACCCACCGACGGGAAGCCAAGATCTATTCTTGCCCCGTGCAGTCCACAGGGACATTCGCAGCACATACCGCCGTATTCTTCTGTGATCTTAACGCCCATCTGCTCCATTGCGCTAAGGTGCATATCTATGGGTCTTGGACCCAGCTCGCACCCTCCGGGAGGTGAAAGTTCGCACTCTCCCTTTCTTCCCAGGATCGCACCAAGAAAGACTATTGACGAGCGCATTTCCCTCATCAGCTCATCCGGCACCGCACAGCGATCCATATCTCTTGCATCAACGCTGACACAATGCTCATGGTAGGAACATTTGCACCCCAGATTATTAAGTATCCTGCACGCCGCAAACACATCGCTCAAAGCAGGGCAGTTTTTCAGCCTTACCTCGCCGCTGCACAAAGCACAGCCGGCAAGCAGCGCAAGTGCGCTGTTTTTTGCCCCCTGAAGGGTTATTTCGCCGCTTAGGCGTTTTTCACCTCTTATAGCAAGCTTTTGCATAAAAGTCAACTCCTTTAAAACTAAATAAAGGTCTGACTTATCTTATGCTCAGCCGCCCTCTCAGGTGAAAGCTCAGCTCATATCCAAAAGTATATTGTTTGAAACAAAAACGAACGACGGGATACACGGCACAGAAAGACCGAACACCTTTTTGTTCATTCCCTCTGTTGCGATTATCATTGAAGACACTGCCTCGTTAAACTCTTTTTCCGAAATATCCGCAACGTTCACAAGCACCTCGATGGTTATTTCCTTTGAGCTGAATGCCGGTATCTCCACCGGTGCCTGATCTCCGTTTTCCTTTTTATCCGCCATGGATATATATGCTATCCTGTCTTTGTACTGAGCCTCAACTTTTTTCACCACAAACTTCGGTATCTCCACCTTGAAAGGCGAGAGATTTCTTGCGTTATATACAAGCTTGACCACACGGTAGTTTTCCATCTTTTCCGATGTAAAGGCCTTCTCGCTGTTCATAGAGTAATGTGAAAGCGCAAACGCTTTAAGCTCTGTCATGCCCATATCTTTAAAGACGTTGGCTTGCTTGTCCACTGCGGTGTTAGAGGTATCGTCGGTAATGACCGGCGGAAAGGCAAACATCATAAACAAAAGAAATGTTACCGCAACCGTGCACCAGATCACAATGGTCTTTTTCTTTACATACTGGTTTCCCAGCTTTACACCACGGTTAAGACCCGTTGCCTTTGGTATCTCTTTTGCGTTGAAATCGCTGAAATCTTCCTCCTGCTCCTCCTCTTCGTCCTTGGAAGTGCGAAGGTTCATAGCAGGGTCTTCGTAAAGTATTGCCCTTTCAAAAGAGCCCTTATAATGGCTCTCTCCCTTTGAAAACAGGGATTCTGCGTACTGATTGGTCAGACTTCCCCTGTGCTTTGGTGTATTCAGGGCACGTATTTCCTGTTTGTCAGGCAGCCTTATGCTATCCATATCTCCCGAACCGGGATTCTTTTTGACCTTAGCCATTTAACATTCCCCTCAATGACATTTATATCAACTTACAACTTATCCTTTTACAAGCAGCTCATCAAGAGCCTTCATTATCCTCTCACGAGTATCCGGTATATGCAGCTTTAATGCATTTTCCGCAGCGCTTTTCAGCTTTTCCGGGTCATTTATGTAGCCCATTACTGTGTTTATGAAAAGCTCCTCTGTGAGATCCTTTTCCTCGATGACCACACCGGCACCTGCGTTTTGAAGCACCATGCCATTGTGGTACTGGTGGTTTTCCGCAACCATAGGCGACGGTATCATGACCGCAGCTCTGCCCATATCCTCTATCTCCGTAAGCGCACCCGCTCCGCAGCGTGTTATGACCAGATCGCAGGCTGCCATTGCCACAGGCATATTTACGTAGCTCTCAACAATGCGGTGAGGATCGTCCTTGATCTTTACACCGTCCTTCTCAAGATCCTGTACATAGTCCTTATAGTCTGAGTATGTGCCATACGAATGTATGTGGTTGACCTTTATGTTGTTTTCCTGGTAATATTTCAGCAGCTTTCTCACATAGGTGTTCACCGTAAGCGAACCAAGGCTTCCGCCCGTTGAAAGAACACAGACCGTGTCCCTGTCAAAGCCCAGCTTATCCCTTGCCTCATCCTTGGACATCCTGCTGAAAGCCTTTCTTACCGGCAGTCCTGTAACGACCACCTTTTTTGCCTTCGGAAAGTACTTTTTTGCCTCCTTAACACTGACCATTACCACATCAGCGTGTTTTGAAAGGATCTTGTTGGTCACACCTGCATAAGCGTTCTGCTCGTGTACAGCAGTCCTGATACCCATTTTCGACGCTGCCCTTACCACAGGCCCCGAAACATATCCGCCTGTGCCTACCACAAGGTCCGGCTCAAAATCCTTGATTATCCTCTTGCAAGTCTTGCCTGACTTCATAAGATAACCTACCGACTTAAAGTTGCGCTTTATGTTTTCCGCACTGATGTGCCTCTGAAATCCCTCTATGCGTACCGGTTCAAACCTGTATCCTGCCTTTTCAACAAGCCTTGCCTCTATCTTATCCGGATTTCCCGCAAAGCAAAACTCGGTATCCGGGTATTTTTCTTTTATTATTTCCGCTATGGCAAGAGCAGGGTTAACGTGACCCGCCGTGCCGCCACCAGCCAGTAATACTCTGTGCATCTATCATCAGCTCCATAATATCTATGTCGTTCTAAATCGGAATTTACCGCAGCATCCTTGCGTGGCAGCTGGGGGAAACCCTTTTGGAGAAGGGTTATCCCCCAGACCCCCTTCCTAAACCTCTTAATGATTTTTACACATCGGGCATATTG
>ONMZ01000048.1 GCA_900319075.1 uncultured Eubacteriales bacterium | reverse complement strand
TAGGTCGGGGGTTCGAGTCCCTTCCGGCGCACTTCATAAAACGCCGTAAATACGGCAAATACCGTTCTTGATGAAAATCAGGAACGGTATTTTTTATGCCCGCCCCCCTCAAAGACAAGCTCAGGCTTGCCTTGTCTGACAGCACCTGCCACCTCCGGGGCTTATGTTGACAATCCACAACCGTTATGATAAAATAAACCATGACCATAGGGAAAAAACGGCGAAAAATATGACAAAACCGGAAAAATGTGTTATAATGAAAAAGAAGGAACAAACTGAAATAAAGAGGAAAGTGTATGGATAGAATAAAAGAATCCCCAAGCCTTATAAGGCTCATACCCAAAAGAAAACAAGGGCTGAAAAAACTCCTGTTCAGCCGTGTTGGCTTTTTCATCCTGCTGATATTTATACAGGTGGGACTGGTGCTGGGTATCTCCGAGTACGCCACAAGGTTCCCCATCTTTGCGCTTTTTATGACTGTGTTTCTGATCGTGATGTTTGTATATCTGTTCAACACCAATATGGATTCAAGCGCAAAGCTCACCTGGAGCGGACTGTTTTTGTTCTTTCCCGTTCCTGCCGCACTTTTTTTGCTTTTTACACAGCTTGATGTGGGACACCGAAAGGAAAAACGCAGACTTAACGAGCTGATAAAAGGCTCACGAAAGCTCATAAGCCAGAACTCCTACACCATAATCAAACAGGAGCTTATCGACTCCGGCACAGCCGATCTGTGCTTTTATCTTAACCGCTCCGGACGATTTCCCATTTACGAAAATACCGAAGTTACCTTCTTCCCCTTGGGAGAGGATAAGTATAACGCCCTGCTGCCACAGCTGAAAGCTGCGGAAAAATTTATCTTTCTTGAATACTTTATAATCGACGAAGGCCTTATGTGGGGCAATATCCTTAATATCCTCATCGACAAAGCTGCCCACGGGGTAGACGTAAGAGTAATGTATGACGGCATGTGCGAGATATCCACCCTTACGCATAATTATCCCAAGCTTATGCAGCAGCACGGGATAAAGTGTAAAGCCTTTTCAAGGATAAGACCCTTTGTGTCCACCTCCTATAACTACCGTGACCACCGCAAGATACTTGTTATCGACGGAAAAGTTGCCTTTAACGGGGGAGTGAACCTGGCGGACGAGTATATCAACCGTGTAGAGCGCTTTGGCCATTGGAAAGATACAGCCATAATGCTCAAAGGCGAGGCGGTGCAAAGTTTCACCCTTATGTTTTTGCAAATGTGGAATATGACCGAAACGCAGCCCCGCTGGGATGAGTGCCGGATATCCATCCCCTCAAAAAAGACCGACGGCTTTGTTATGCCCTACTGTGATAACCCGCTTGATGAGGAAAAAGTGGGTGAAAGCGTCTATCTGGATATCATCAACCGCTCTATAAGCTATATCCATATAATGACCCCCTACCTGATCCTTGATAACGAGCTTGAAAATGCCCTGACCTATGCCGCAAAGCGTGGGGTAGAGGTAAAGATAATCCTTCCCGGCATACCGGATAAAAAATCCGCCTATGCCCTTGCAAAGACCCATTACAGATCCCTGACCAAAGCAGGGGTGAAGATATATGAATATACCCCCGGATTTGTCCATGCAAAGGTCTTTGTAAGCGATAATACAAAAGCTGTGGTGGGGACCATAAATCTTGACTACCGCAGCCTTTACCACCATTTTGAGTGCGCCACCTACCTGTACCGCACACAGTGCATAAAACAGATCGAGGAGGATTTCCAGCAGACCCTGCTCAAATGCCGTGCCGTGACCTTAAAGACAATAAGAAAAGAAAAGCTGGGTACAAAGATACGTGGAAGGATACTGAAGATCTTTGCGCCCCTGATGTAAAACATCTGCAAAAAAAAGATCGCCTGCGCCGCAAAAGCACAGACGGTCTTTTCTTATTTTTTAAGATATGAGGACGAAACAGGGAACTCAAAGTAGGTGTCCGGATACGGTTCATCTGCCAGCATAAAATGCCACCATTCGCAATCTATCGGCTCAAAGCCTCCCCGGATCATTGCCGAGCGCAGGATCATACGGTTTTCGTACTGCTCCTGTGTGATGTCCTTGCAGTCCGGGTGTGACACAGGGCTGAAAAGATCAAACGGACTTCCCATGTCCACCTCTTTGCCGGTCTGCATGTTAAAAAGGGTGAGGTCTATGGCGCTTCCCCTGCTGTGGCTTGATCTTGCGGCAATATAGCCTTTTATAAAAAGCTCCTGCTTTTCAAGCTGAGGGTAGAAATAGGGCTTCATGCGTATGTCCTGATCCTCAAGCCCCCATAGGACAAATTGCTTTACCGCACAAACAGGGCGGTATGCGTCAAATACCTTCAAACGGTATCCCTGTACAAAAAGCTCGCTGCTCACCGCCTTTAATGCCCTTGCCGCCTCGATGGTCATAAGGGCGCAAGGCTCCTCGTAGCCGTCGATGCGCTCTCCTATAAAGTTATATGTGCTGTAATAGCGTATCTCCTGCACTATTCCAGGAACGTGATCTCCCAGCACCACAAAACCCGACGGGTTCATAGCTGTATCTCTTATGTTTTTCATAACACACCTCCCGATAACGTACAGATAGTATAATCCACCGTCCGCTTGTTAAACAGCAGACGGTGGGTCATGACAAACACGATATATTTAATTACTCGTTTTTAATATAAAGCTGTCGGGGATCATTCCTCGCTGCTGCTGCTCTTTGCGTTAGGATCCTTCTTCTTAACGAGGCAGTGGATAGATGTTATCGTGAGAATGAAGAGTATGATTATCGGGAAGATATATCCTGCAATAGCAAGAAATAATTCATCCTGGTTTGTGAGGATCTTTGCCGTCTCTGCTGCATCGCCGCTGAAGCCTGCGGAAGAGAGTGCAGTCTGTACAGCCTCCGTGCTTGTACCATCGACAGTGAGATTTGAAAGTCCCTTGCAGGAACTGAGTGCACCAATGTAATTCATACCTGCACCCATAAACAAAAGTGCGAATCCAAGTCCTACGATCTTAAAGATAAATGAAACGAGCGTTGTCTTGTATCTTGATATTACAGCAAGTGCAAGGCAGACAGCGATAAGACCGAATGTTACATAGTAAAGTGTCGTCTTGCTTCCGAGATCGCCGATGATCTTCAGAACCTCCTGTGCCGTTTTCTGCTTATCGGGATTTTTTGAATCGAGAGCACCCTTATCAAAGTTTGCAAAGCCGCTAAGCAAAACGAACACGCTGATGTTGGTCATCAGCCATGTTACGATAAGACAGATACGCAGTGCCAGTCCCAGTGTTTTGTTTTCTTTGTTTGCAATAAATTTACCCATTTAAAATACCTCCACGTTAAACTAGTCATTAAGACACTTATATTTTACACTTTTTATTGCCTGTTGTCAATCATATTTTAAAAACAAATAAAAATGTGTTTTGTTTTTCTTTTTACTGTCGCAAGCTTATAATAGCATATTATTTAACTAATTGCAATAAACAATTTTCCCGAAAAATGCAGCTAAAACAACATCTGCCGGGGAAAACGCAGCCCAAGGGGCAAGTTTTTTTCACCCAACTTTTGTTTGTGAGCGTAACTTTTGTGCTTGCAAAAAATAGCTGTTTGTGGTACAATCTATTCTGTAATATGATGATATTTGGGAATGAAAGGGGAAAATGCCTTGAAAAAAGAAGTTGATGCTGCCTCGGTAAAAAGAATTGAGGCCGACGAAAATGTCGGCTTGACCGCCGAGCAGGTCCGTGAAAGAATACAAGGAGGGCTTGCCAATACCCCGGTAAAGCCTCCGTCAAAATCCGTTGGTGCCATAATCGCCAGCAACGTATTTACCTACTTTAACTTTATCTTTACCGTCATAGCGGTGCTGCTGGTGATCGCAGGCTCAATAAGGGATCTTACCTTTCTTCCGGTCATAATCGTCAATACCCTTATCGGTATCGTCCAGGAGATACGCTCAAAGCGGCTGCTTGATAAAATGACCATGCTTAACTCTCCCACCGCCAAAGTTATCCGTGACGGACAGCAGCAAAGCATACCCTCTGAAAAACTTGTGGCTGACGATATCGTGATCTTCAAAGCCGGAGATCAGATACCTGCCGACGCAGTTGTTATAAGCGGCAAAGCCTCCGCCAACGAAGCCCTGCTTACCGGCGAGGCGGATGAGATCGTCAAGGAAAAGGGCGCCCAGCTCATGAGCGGAAGCTTTATCGTGTCCGGCTCCTGTAAAGCAAGACTCACCAAGGTGGGGGCAGAGTCTTATATCTCTCAGCTCACCCTTCAGGCAAAGAAGGTCAAAAAGGGCGAACAGTCTGAAATGATACGCTCGCTGAATAAGATCGTAAAAATCGCCGGCTTTATAATCCTTCCCCTTGGAAGTTTGCAGTTTTACCATATGTACGTTACAAAGTCCATAGACTATACCCAGAGCGTGCGCTCCACAATGGCGTCTGTTATCGGAATGATACCCGAAGGACTCTTCCTGCTTGCCAGCGTTACCCTTGCCATAAGCGCAATGCGCCTTGCAAGACAAAAGGTGCTGGTGCATAATATGAAATGTATCGAGACCCTTGCCCGTACAGATGTGCTTTGCGTGGATAAAACAGGAACCATAACCGAAAACACCATGCAGGTCACAGGTATTGAGTGTATAGGCTCCCTGGAGGAGAAACAGCTCTTTTCTCTGCTCAGCGATTTTGCAGCCCGGCAGTCTGCCGATAATATAACAATGGCTGCCATGAAACAGTATTTCACCGAACCCACAGGAGCGCAGATAGTTTCCCATACCGACTTCTCCTCCGAGTTCAAATATTCATCCGTGACCTTTGAGAAAAAAGCCTATGTCCTTGGCGCCCCCGAATGGGTGCTGCGTGAGGAATATGATAAATACCGTGAAAAAATAGAGCTTGACAGCCGTAAAGGCTACCGTGTCCTTGCCTTTGCCGAGTATGACGGCAAGCCCGACGGAAAAGCCCTTAAAGAAAGATCTACCCCCCTTGCCCTTGTGCTTATAACCAACCCCGTGCGTAAGACCGCACCTGCAACCTTTAAGTTCTTTGCCGACGAAGGGGTAAATGTAAAAGTTATATCGGGAGATAACCCTATAACCGTCTCCGAGGTGGCAAAACAAGCGGGAATAGAAAATGCGGATAAATATGTTGATGCCTCCACTCTTACCACCGACGAGGCTATATATGAGGCAATGAAAAACTATACCGTCTTTGGCAGAGTCACTCCCGACCAGAAGCGCAAGTTCGTCAAAGCCCTCCAGGCGCAGGGCAGGGTAGTGGCAATGACAGGCGACGGAGTCAACGATATCCTTGCCCTTAAAGATGCTGACTGTTCCATCGCCATGGCATCGGGAAGCGATGCCGCCGTGCAGGCAGCCCAGCTGGTGCTGCTTGATTCCGACTTTGCCCATATGACCGACGTGGTCATGGAGGGCAGACAGGTGGTAAATAATATGGAGCGTTCGGGAAGCCTTTTCCTTGTGAAAAATATCTTCTCCATACTCCTTTCCGTAATAACCCTTATCTTTGGCGTAGTCTACCCCCTCACCCCGTCCCAGGTGACACTTATAAGTATGTTCACCATAGGTATCCCGGCGTTCCTTTTGTCCCAGGTGCCCGACCATTACCTTATCCAGGGACACTTTATGCGTAACGTGATCGTCAAAGCCCTGCCCGGTGCCGTCACCGACGTGGTCATGGTCCTTGCCATGGTATACTTCGGCAAGATCTTCAACGTGACCACAGGGGAGATAACCACCGCCTCCACCATACTTATGTCCGTGGTGGGAATAATGGTGCTTCGCAACGTAAGCAAGTCTTTGTCTGTGTATAAATGGGCAGTCATAATCCTTTGTGTGTCAGGACTGACCTTGTCTTTCCGGGCCCTTGGGTGGGTGTTCGGCACCACGACCCTTTCCACAAAGACTCTGCTGATGTGCATAAACTTTGGTATAATGGCAGATACATTTATCCGCTTTGTAACGTTTCTGTTAAAGGGCGGAGAAAAAATGATATTCCATCTTTCCCATAAAAACGAAAAGCAAAGCGAAAACTGAAAAGCTGAATAAATAATAAAAGGTACCGCATTTTTGCAGTACCTTTTTTCTTTGTGTTGTTTAAATCAGAATTTATAGAACTAATCAATTTTTAAAGACCTGCCAAGGGCAAAACAGGTTTTTTGGTCAAGCTTTTTCTCGTAAAAAAAGCTTGCGGGTCGAGGGCAGAGCCCTCGTCGCTCCAAGGGACGTGAACAAGCGAACAGCAAGCTGCACGCTTCAAAACAGTCCGGTGGACTGTTTTGGAAGAGGGGACGCCCTGCAAGAGAGGGCGTGCCCCTTTGAAAAGCTCTAAACTGTTTTTCCTCAATCCGCCTGCAAAAAGGTGGATTGACTATCGAGTGTTTTTCTTAAGGGGCTTTCCAAAACCGTTTACGGTTTTATGCCCACCTATAACCCCTTCGGACACGTATGTTGTAAATTATAAACTAAATTCTGATTTATCGCAGGAAAGGGAAATTAAAAATCCCGCCTGAGCCTAAAAGACCCCCAGCCCTTCAAGAAGTATCTTCCCCCCAAGGAGAATAAGTATCGCTCCGCCGGTTATCTGTGCTCCCTTGTTGTATTTTGCACCCACACGGCTCCCTGCCGCTACGCCAAAAACCGAAAGAGCGAAGGTGACTGCGCCGATGATAAGCACCGAGGGCAGCACCGGGGTGCCCTCGAATGCAAATACTACCCCCACCGCCAAAGCGTCAATGCTTGTGGCGACGGCAAGAATAAAAAGCTCCTTGTAGTCCATGTCCGCCCGCAGTTCTTCCTGTGGCTCTTTAAAGGCTTCGATAAGCATTTTTGCCCCGATAAAGAATAAAAGACCAAACGCCACCCAGTGGCTTGTCCGGGTCATGAAATGTGTAAACTGCCGCCCCACAGCCCAGCCGATAAGGGGCATTATTGCCTGGAATATCCCGAAAAAGCCCCCGATGATAAAAGCGTGGCGCCGGTTTATTTTTTTCATTCCCAGCCCCTTGCATACCGAAACCGCAAAAGCGTCCATTGAAAGGCTCAGAGCAATAAAAAGTGTGTTTATAATAAACATAGTCTCATTCCTTATTTAAACATCATCATTCCCAGATTGACCGCCAGCGCCGCACCGCTTGCAGATATAGCCACCGTCAGAAGGCTCTTTTCAAAAAATGCCAGCACGCCGCCCACCGCAAGTCCTGCAATGGCTGAAGGGAAATTTCCCGTTGAGTATATTATCTCCGGGAAGGTCATGGCACCAAGCACCGCCATAGGTACATAGTATAGAAAATCTCTTATGTATTTGCTTTTTATCCTGCCCTTGCAAAGTACGAAAGGCACAGCCCTTATGAGATAAGTCACCCCTGCCATCAGGGCAAGGTATGTGAAAAATACACCGCTGCTCATGCCTGCGCCTCCCTTTGTTCACCCTCGTCAACAGGGAATAGTAACGCACCCAGCCCCGCAGCTGCAACGGTGGAGATGATTATGGCAAAGCCGCCGGATATTTTGTTCATCCCCGGGATGTACCTGAAACAGCAGCTCAGAGCCGCCGCCGTGAGTATGACCCTTAGCACCGCACTGCTCTTTTTCGCAGGTGGTATGATTATAGCAAGGAACATTCCGTAGATAGCAATGCAAAGTGCGCTGCGTACCACCTCCGGCAGAACAGACCCTGCCGCCGCACCAAGGACCGTTCCCCCCGACCAGCCTATCACCGGCAGGATAATAAGCCCGTAAAGATACCTGTTTGATACCTTGTCTGTGCTGCCCATGGCAACGGCGAATATCTCGTCGGTTATGCCAAAGCCTGTGAACCAGCGGTGTATCCCCTTTACGGACCCGTCCACCTTCTGTGAAAGGGAAAGCCCCATAAGTGCGTATCTGAGGTTTATAATGAACTGTGTGCTCACCATCTCTATGTATGCCCCTGCCCCCGAGGTCATTATCCCAAGTCCTGCGAACTGACCTGCCGAGGTGAGGTTGCACAGAGATATCAAAAATGCCTGCCACCAGCTAAGACCGACTGCAACGCATTGTATGCCGAAGGTGAAGGACACCGACAGATAGCCCAGAGCAATGGGTATGCCGTCACGAAGTCCCTTTGTGAAATTGCTCATGCCTGAAAAAACCAGCCTTTCAATATTAACGTCCCAAAACCTTATTATACTATCCCGGCGGCGAAAAGTCAACTGCGGGCGAAGGCGTAAAAATCTTGCAAAATCATTCCGATTGTGCTATACTTTAACTGAGCTTTTTTTATTAACTTATCAACGGGAGGGAAATGTCTTATGGACAATATTATCACCATAACCGCCAATATGTCAGCAAAGCTGAACTATGCCTTTGTGCAGAACTATATCCCCGTGCTTCGCAGCGTGCGCCTTAAAAACAATACCGGCGAAACAATAAGCGATATAACGCTGAAAATAAACTTTGAACCTGCCTTTGCCAAGCCCTATGAGCAGCATATCTCCGCCCTGGAGCCTGAACGGACCGCAGAGATAAGCCCTGTGGATATAACCGTCAGCGGCGAGTTCCTCTATGCCGTTACCGAGCCTCTTAACGCAAACGTGAGTATACGTATAGAAAAGGACGGACAAACCATATCCGAGGCAAACGGCACCATCGAGCTGATGCCTCTTAACCAGTGGACAGGCGTAAACTATGTCCCCGAGATGATCTCTGCCTTTGTCTGCCCCAACCACCCTATGGTCACACAGATCGTAGGCAAAGCAGCTGGCTTTTTGCAAAAATGGACAGGCAGCCCCGACTTTGACGGCTACCAGAGCAAAAACCCCAACGTGGTGCAAAAACAGGCTGCCGCCATCTATGCCGCCTTGCAAGCGGAAAATATCGCTTATAGTATGCCTGTCGCAGGCTTTGAAAAATACGGCCAGCGTGTGCGCCTGCCCTGGGACGTGCTTACCTCAAAAACAGGCACCTGCCTTGATCTCTCGGTGCTTTATGCCTCCTGCCTTGAAGCCGCAGGACTCAACTCCCTTATCATCTTCACACAAGGCCATGCCTTTGCCGGGTTATGGCTTGAGGATCAGAGCTTTTCCGGCTGTACCGAGGAGGATCCGAGCCTTATCTCAAAGCGAATGGCACAGGGCATCGACCAGATCTGCCTTGTTGAGTGTACCGCCTTCACCGCGGGACGAACAATGGATTTTGAAGATGCAAAATCCGCTGCCCGCTCCAATATGAATAAGCCCGGTGAGTTTGAAATGGCGGTGGATATCGCACGCTGCCGTGGCAACTGCCTGCGCCCGATCCCGGTAATGGCACAGGGTGCAGCTGCAAACGACTTTGGAAAGCGCAAAAGTAAAGATCTGACCGCCGCTCCCAAGGATATCGACCTGACCCTTTTGGGGAAAGTTACCGACCAGAGCGAAAAGATCACCCGCCAGAGTATGTGGGAAAGAAAGCTCCTTGACCTGAGCCTTCGCAATTCCCTTTTGAACTTCCGTCCAGGCGCATCTGTGGTAAAGTTTATCGCCGCCGACCTGCCCACCCTTGAAGATGCCGTAAGCGCAGGCAGCGAAATGAGGATCCTTCCCCTGCCGGAGGATATGTCCCTTGAAGCCGCCGATGCAAAGACCTTTGAAATGCAAAACCCGGATACCGACCGATTCGGAGTAATTGCCAAGACCGAGCTTGAAAAGAACCGCCTTCGCTCCTTCCTGAAAGAGGGCGAGCTTGAAAAGACCGTGAAAAAGCTCCACCGCCAGGCGAAAGTAAGCCTTGAGGAAAACGGAGCAAATACCCTTTATCTTGCCCTTGGCTTCCTCAAATGGTACGAGAACGATAAAAGCGAACAGCCACGCTATGCGCCAATAGTCCTGATCCCGGTGGATCTTGTAAAGAAGATACAGGAAAAATGTTATGTGCTGCGTGTAAGGGACGAAGAGCCCCAGATGAATATAACCCTGCTTGAATTTTTGCGCCAGGATTTCGGCATAACCATCGGCGGGCTGGATCCCCTGCCCCGTGACGAAAGCGGAGTGGACCTGCCTCTTGTGTTCAATACCATGAGGCAGGGTGTAATGTCCCTCAAACGCTGGGACATCTCTGAACAAGCCTTTTTAGGACAGTTTTCCTTTAACCGCTTTATTATGTGGAACGATATCCGCAGCCGCAGCGATGAGCTGAGTAAAAATAAAGTGGTCTCCAGCCTTATAAACGGCAAACTCAGCTGGCAGCCCATGTCTGAACAGGTATCCCCACCGGAGCTTGACCAAAAGATCAGACCCTCTCATATGGCCGTGCCAATGAGCGCCGACTCCTCCCAGCTTGCAGCCATATACCTTGCCTCCCAAGGGGAGAGTTTTGTCCTTCACGGACCTCCGGGAACAGGTAAATCCCAGACCATAACCAACCTTATCGCAAACGCCCTGTATAACGGCAGATCGGTGCTCTTTGTGGCTGAGAAGATGGCGGCTTTGTCCGTGGTACAAAAGCGCCTTGCAAAAATAGGGCTTGACCCCTTCTGCCTTGAGATCCATTCAAATAAAGCCACAAAGCGTGAGGTCCTTTCCCAGCTCGAAAAAACCTTTGAAGTCGGCCACGTAAAAGCCCCCGGGGAGTATGAGGCGCAGGCAAAAAGGGTGGGAGAGCTCCGTGATTCCCTTAACGAGATAATAACCCAGCTGCATATGCCCCGTGCCTGCGGAATGAGCGTTTACCAGAGCGTGGTGAATTACGAAAATAATAAACAGTTCAAAGGCGCAGTCACCGTTGACGGGGACTTTGCCGCAGCCTGCTCCCCACAGACACTTGAAAAGATACGTGACAGCATAAACAGCCTTGCTGTCTGCGGAAGGGAAATAGGCGGACTGGAAAACTCGGGACTTAAATATTATAAAAACCCTGATTATTCCGTGGAGATACGCACCGCCTTTGAAACTGCCCTTAAATATGCCGCTGCAAGAGCGGACGAAGCTCAGACTGCCTTTGATGAGCTTTGCGTCCTGGTAGGTGTGAAGCTTGAGGGCAGCAAAAGGAACATCACCGACCTTGGTGAGTTCGCAAAGACCCTGTCCTGCTCAGGGGAGTTTCTTCCCGCCGTGCTCAACGACCCCTCCGCCGCAGCCGATGCACAGTGTAAAATGCTTATCGACGAGCTTAACGGCTATAAGACCGCCAGAGCGCAGATGAGCAGCCTGTTTGAGGACTCTGTCCTTTCCTTTGACAGCGACAACGCCATGCTGGAATGGAACCGTGCCGCACAGAAATGGGCGCTTGGCAAGTCAATGGGACAAAATAAGCTGGTGAAGGAGCTTAGAGTGTACGCCAAGGACGGCAATTATGTCACCAAGGATAACTACGTTGATATCGTCCGCAGCCTCAGCGACCTTAAAAAACTCTATGCTCACATCGACAGCCTTGCAGGCGCAAAGGCAGCTTTTGCAGGACTTTATAACGGCGAGAATTCGGATACCGCCCGTATGGCACAGCTGTTTGAAAACTCTGTAAAGCTCCGTGAAAAAACAGCCGACCTTAGCCGTGGGAATATGAACGTCTATAATTCCCTTGTGCTTTTTGCCTCCTCCCACGGAGCAAACGGAGCTGATAACGGCAAGCTTGAAACAGATTCACAAGCTATCTCTAAAATGAACCAGAGCACCGCCTCCCTCATGGGCGATTTCAGCCTTGACCTTTCCTTCCTTGAAGGAAGCACCGATTATGTCCCCGACCTTATCGATGCCCTGGGCGAAATGCAAAACGACCTGGGAAGCCTCCGTGACCGCACCATGCTCACCCGTGCCCGAATGGCGCTTACCGAGCTTGGGCTTGATGAGCTTGACAACGCCTATGAAAACGGCGATGTGAACGAGGAAACTATCCTTCCTGCCTTTGAATGTGCCTTTGCACAAAGCCTTATCGTCAGCGCAATGAATACCTCTCCTGCCCTTGCCTCCTTTCAGGGGGTAAAGCTTGAGGAGACCATAAAAAAATATGCCCAGGCTGACGAAAAGTTCAAAGAGCTTACTATCGCCGAGCTGGTGGCAAAGCTTTCTGCCAATATCCCCGATTCCTCCAGCGCCTCAAAAGGCAGCTCCGAGCTTTCCATACTTCTTAAAGCGATCAAAAGCGGCGGCAGGAATATGCCTATCCGTAAACTGTTTGACAGCATACCGACTCTGCTGCGTCGGATATGTCCCTGTATGCTCATGTCCCCCATCTCCGTGGCACAGTATATAGACCCTGCCTTCCCAAAGTTTGACCTTGTGGTGTTTGACGAGGCATCGCAGATGTCTACCAGCGAAGCGGTGGGCGCCATTGCCCGGGGCGATAATGTCGTGATCGTGGGCGACCCCAAACAGCTGCCCCCCACCACCTTCTTTGACGTGAACCACTTTGACGAGGAAAACGAAGAAGCCGAGGACCTTGAAAGCGTCCTTGACGACTGCCTTGCCCTTTCAATGCCATCAAAGCACCTGCTTTGGCATTACCGCTCACGCCATGAAAGTCTTATTGCGTACAGCAACGCAAAGTATTATGATAATAAGCTTCTTACCTTCCCCTCACCCGACGACAGAGTCTCAAAAGTCAGCTGGGTGCACCTTGAAGGATTTTACGATAAAGGCTCCACCAAACAGAATAAAGCCGAAGCGGAAGCTATCGTTGATGAGATCGTGCGCCGGTTGAAAGATGAAAAGCTGCGAAGTGAAAGTATCGGCGTGGTGACCTTCTCTGTGGTCCAGCAGGTGCTTATCGACGATATGCTCTCTGATAAGCTGCGTGAAGAGCCAAAGCTTGAAGAATATGCAGACAGTATGTACGAGCCTATACTTATCAAGAACCTTGAAAACGTACAGGGAGATGAACGTGACGTGATCCTTTTCTCCGTGGGCTACGGTCCCGATAAGGAGGGAAAGGTCTCCATGAACTTTGGACCCGTAAACCGTGACGGCGGCTGGCGAAGACTTAACGTGGCGATCTCAAGGGCAAGGAAACAAATGATAGTTTATTCTGTTATCCGACCCGAACAGATCGACCTTTCAAGGACCCGCTCCGAGGGCGTTGAGGGGCTTAAAGGCTTTATAGAATTTGCCGCAAGGGGACAGTCCGCCCTGCCTGTGCGCCTTGAACAGCAAGCTGTGAGCGAAAACGGATTTGCAAAGCTTGTTGCCGGCGAGATAGAAAAAATGGGCTATAAAACAAAGACCGGTATCGGCTGCTCCGAGTATAAGATCGACATCGGAGTTGTAAGCCCCGATAACGAAGACGAGTACTTTATGGGCATAAACTGTATGGGCGATGCAAACCTTGAAAAGACCACCGCCCGTGACCGGAGCATCCTGCAGCCCTCCGTGCTTCAAGGTCTTGGCTGGAGAATGTATAATGTGAATATCCTTGATTGGTACGATAATAAGGATAAGGTCATTGAAAAGCTGAAATCACAGATAGAAAGCTGCCTTGCCCTGTACCGTGAACCGCCTGCGGACGAGCCTGAAAAGCCGAAGGCGAAAGCCCTTGAATTTGAAAAGGAAGAAAGCGTAAGCGTCAGCGATAAATGCCCGGCGTTTGAGGAGATCGCCCTTAAAAAAGAAGGCAAGCCATCCGAGTTCGTAAAGCCCGGTTCCGAGGAAAAAGCGGTGCAGCAGATCTCACAGGTCATAAACGCCATGGCACCTGTCAGCAGCAGGCATACCATGAAAACAGTCCTTGCCGCATGGGGTATAGCCAACCCCAAGCCGGAGGTGCAAAAAGCCTTCTTTGGCTATGTTAACTGTTGCGGAGCAAAGGTCACCAGCAGAAAGAACGAGGACGGTACCTTTGATACCTACTACTGGCGTGCCGACCAGGATCCCGACAGCTATGAGCTGTGCCGTATCCCCAAGGACGGAAAAGGCAAGCGCAGCTTTGCCGATGTCTGTCCCCAGGAGCTTACCAACGCAATGCTGCTTATCCTTAACGACCAGGTGAGTATGACTCAGGAGGATCTGGTCAAAGAGTGTTCTGCACTTTTCGGCTTTGCCCGTACCGCAGACAATATCCAGACCCAGATGGCAAAAGCCATAGAATATGCCGTCCAAAGCGGGAAAATGCGTGTTGAAAACGACAGGCTCTTTGCAAATGCTTAACGGCAGGGCAATGCCCGTTATCTGACAAAAAACACCGAAAAAAGTACCCGTGGAAATTTGTGAAATGCTCCCCTTTTGTTAGACAATGTGGTATAATAGAAATATACCAATTAGAAATCTAACGGAAGGGGGGCATTTTTATGCCTAAAGGAATACCAA
>ONMZ01000050.1 GCA_900319075.1 uncultured Eubacteriales bacterium | reverse complement strand
TGTGGTCACAAGATAGTACAGCACCGTCTTTATTCCCACCGAACCGACTTTCTTTATATCCCGCATTGAGATAACGCCTGACATGATAGAGAAGAATACCAGCGGCGTTACCACCCATTTGATAAGATTGAGAAATATCGTTCCGAATGGCTTGATATAATTCACGGCAAATTTTGAATGTCCCGTTGCGGCAAAGATAACTCCGGCTAGTATGCCCAGTGCCAGTGCAATAAATATCAACAGGGCAAGCGGAAGTTTTTTCTTCTTTTCACCTTTCATGGTCAGACCTCTTTTCCTTTATTATTAAACACATCATGTTTGTAACATTATGACATATAGTTCCGCTCAAAGTCAATAGTTTTATGCAATTTCAATATAATAGTTTCCCATAAGATAAAAAAGGAGCCTTTCCCGTGGCATCTCAAAGCAGCGAAATAACAGACGGCGGACTTACGGTCACATATCATTTGAGGGACGATCTCAAATGGAGCAACGGAGATCCCCTTACAGCCGAGCACTTTGTCTATGCATTTCAGCGAATTGCAGACCCGGCGACCAAAAGCGGCTCGATATACCTGATAACAGACTGCTGTATGGTAGAAAACGCAGAGGAGATCTCCACAGGTGAGCTTCCCGTAAGCGAGCTTGGGGTTTCGGCTCCCGATAAGCAGACCTTCGTTATTGATCTGGAACAGCCTTGCCCGTATATAAATTCACTTGTTACACTGTGTTGTTTTTCGCCCTGTTCAAGAGAATTCGTAAACTCCTGCTCGGGCAGCTATGCATCAAGTGCGGATACGCTGTTAAGCTGCGGTCCTTATGTTATGGACAGATACGAACCTCTTGCATCACAGATACATCTGTCCCCTAACAAGTATTATTACAAAGATGCAGGCATAACCACCGGCGTGAATCTTCAGGTGGTGGGTGATGCACAGCAGGCGCTTATGTGCTATGAAACAGGTATGCTGGATGTTATCCGCATTACAGGTGAGCTTGCGGATCTTGCAAAGGACGACCCGCATCTTAGAGCCTTTTCCACCGCACAGATATACAGGCTGGATATCAACCACCAAAGCAACAATGCTTTGAAAAATCTGAATATACGCAAAGCGATGGCAAAGAGCATAGACAGGGAAAGCATTGCCAAAAACGTTGTCCGATCGGGATTCAGCGCCCTTGAAAGAGTTGTCCCGAAGGATTTTTACACACGCACGGACGGAAAAGATTTTGCCGAAGATCAAAAGAAGTATATTGAGCAGATGGGATTTGATACGGTCAAGGCAGCAAGCTTGTGGTCAAAGGGACTCAAGGAGCTTGGGGTCAGCAGTCTGGAGCTGGAATTTGTTTATGCAGCCACTCAGTCAAAGGTCGCAGAGCCTATCGCAAAACAGCTTGAGGATAATCTCAGGGGACTTAAACTGAAACTCACACCGCTGCCCGATAAAGAATGGCTGCACAGAATAGATACGGGCGATCAGTATGACATCATACTTGCAAGCTGGGTGCCTGACTATGTTGATCCGACTGCGCTGTATACGTCCTGCATCAGCTCGGGGAACAACCATCGTTATCACGATGAGCAATTTAATGATACTTATTTGAAAAGCCAGTCTACAAGCGGCACTCAGAGAGATGAGATACTCGTTCAGCTGGAAAGCAAGATACTTGAGGACGTTGCATTGATCCCCCTTTTCAGCGGTGAACAGCGCTATCTTGTTGCAGACGGCATTTCAGGGCTTCAGGTCACTCCTACGGGAGTGGAGGTGGTCGTCAGCGAGCTGAGAAAGGAGAAGGAATAATGGGCAGATATTTAAGAAAAAGAATTATAATATCAGTTTCAATACTGTTCGTTATCCTGCTGGTGCTGTTCCTGCTGATGCAGTTTATGCCCGGCTCCCCTTTCAACGATGCAAAGCTCTCCAAAGAGCAGGTCGCTGCCCTCAAGGAAAGCTGCGGTCTGGACAAACCGGTGATAGTGCAGTTTTTTCGCTATATCGGCAAAATGCTCAGGGGCGATCTGGGAGTGAGCTATTCCATTTCTCCAAACACCCCTATCACGACCCTGCTTGTAAACCGCTTTCCGGTAACTTTGCGTATAGGCTTTTTGAGCCTTGTTCTGGGAACCGCAGCAGGCCTTGTCCTGGGACTTATCACGGCGTTTTTCAAAAGCCGTGTGATAAAGGTGCTTTTTAACTTTATCACTTTGCTTGGGATAGCTGTTCCATCTTATATGTTCGCTATGTTTTTCTCCTGGACTTTGGGATATAAGTGGAAGATCTTTCCGATGCTTTACGATTTCCGCTCGCCTACATTTTCTTCGGTAATGCCCATTCTTGCTCTCAGCCTTTCGGTAATGGCGATCATAGGTCAGTTCACCAAGGCCGAGGCAAGGGACGTTATGAAGTCGGATTACGTTCTTCTTGCCAAATGCACCGGAATGAAAAGCAGCACCATAATCATAAAATACATACTTCGCAATTCTTTGATCCCGGTCATTACCATTATGGCTTCGCTTCTTGTTTCGCTGCTGACAGGGTCGCTGGTAATTGAAAAAATGTTTGCGGTGCCGGGGATCGGCGGTCTGCTGACAACAGCGATAAGCTCTAACGATTACAGCGTTGTGATCGCACTTAGCTTTGTTTACTCTGCTTTATATATCGTGGTAATGCTTATACTGGATCTTTTGTATTGTATCATTGATCCACGTGTACGCTTAGGCGGAAAGCCGGACTAAGAAAGGAGGAGGACAATATGGCTGAAAACGCAATTTATATCCCACAGGATTCAGATTTTGTTCCTGCCTCGGAGGATCATAAGAAGCTTACATCAAGCGAGGCGGTCACAGGCTCTAAGAACGATATGCGAAAGCGCTTTTTTGCACAAAAGTCTGCTGTTGCAGGAATGGTCATACTTATACTGCTCACCTTCCTTGCGCTGATAGGTCCTTATCTGACAACTCACAGCTACGACGATCAGCAGCTGGAACGTGCCAACCTCCCACCAAGGGCTCCTGTACTTTCCTCCTGGGGGATAATGGACGGCTCGGAGACCATAAACAAGACCGACGGCAAGGTAACTGTGAACCGATACGAGGAGCTTGGAATAATGGATGAATACTATATCTTCGGCACGGATAATCTGGGCAGGGATATGTTTGCCCGTGCCTTTATGGGACTTCGTGTGTCGCTGATAATAGCTCTTGCCGCAACGGTCATCAACCTTTTTATCGGAATGAATTTCGGGGTAATATCAGGTTATTTCGGCGGAATGACAGATATAATCATGCAGCGTATCATCGACATTATCGGCAGTATCCCCACCTTGGTAGTGGTCACGCTGCTTATGCTGGTCTTACAGCCGGGAATGGGCTCGATAATCATTGCGCTTATGCTTTCGGGCTGGATAGAGATGAGCCGCATAGCCAGAGCAGAGGTGTTCAAGGTCAAGGAGCTTGAATACATCCAGGCAGCACGGACGATGGGGGCAAGCCACAGACACATTATCTTTCGTGAGATCATGCCCAACATAACCGGCAAGCTCGTGACCCAGATCATGCTAAGCATTCCTTCGGCAGTTTTCCTTGAAGCTTTCCTCAGCTTCGTGGGACTGGGTATGCCGGCAGGAAGCTGCTCGCTGGGGACTTTGCTCACCGACGGTTTTTCCAACGTTTTGCTGCACATATATAAGCTGCTGCCTACTGCGGCACTTATGATCTTGCTTATGATTGGCTGCCACCTTGTGGCAGAGGGACTTAAAAAGGCGTCTGAATAATAATAAAACAGCTTTCAGCGGTCTGACTCCGCCGGAAGCTGTTTTTTTAATTTTGCCGGATCACGGGGCTATGTCAAGCATAATCAAAGGAAAAGCGATGGGCAAAAAAGTACAATTGACGCAGTATGTGTAATCTAAACCCCAAAGAGCAGGGCGGGAGTGCCTGAAAAAAGTCGCTATGTTCCTCAGCTCCGGAGATGATGATATGTACACCGGTGCAAAGTTTTCATACGACGGTGACTTTCTTGGTTACCTTGGTCTTGAAGGCTGCGGTATTTTCACAAACCACGACAAAGATGTTCTAAGTAAAATAAGAGAAATGGCAGCATCCCTGTGATGGCTGCCTTCTTTATTGCTTACTCACCACAAAAAAGAGTTCAGAGTAAAACACCCCGAACCCTTTACATAATATAGATCATACTGCTTTTGCCCTGACACGTCCTGCTGAATACCTGCGTGCATACAGGATATAGAAAAACATATGGGATAGAGCAAAGATGATCCCAATAGGATATGATATCCCCGGAGAAAGCGAAAAGCCTTCCTTTGCCATAAGGATATATGTAAGGCTGACCGCCGACATAAACACTGCGGGGATAGCCGTCATAAGTGTATAGGTAAACTTTTTATTATTTTTAAGCAGGTACAGGGTAGCTACCCACAATGCTATCATGGCAAGTGTCTGATTGCTCCAGGAAAAATATCTCCACAGAATGTTGAAATCCAGCTGTGTGAGTATTGCGCCCACTCCAAGCATTGGTATGGTGAGGATAAGTCTGTTTTTAAAAGACTTCTGTTTGAGCCCCGTCCACTCGGCAAGGATAAGCCTTGCGCTTCTGAACGCTGTGTCGCCCGATGTTATAGGACAGATCACAACTCCGATTATTGCCAGGATTCCGCCAACGCTTCCCAGCATATTTTTGCAGATATCGTACACCGTTGCCGACTGGCCGTTTGCACTGAGGGCATCGTTGAGCAGCTGTGTCCCGCCATAAAAAGCAACTCCCGCAGCAGCCCACACAAGCGCTATTACAGACTCGATTATCATTGCGCCGTAAAAGACCTTTCTGCCCTCTTTTTCGCTGGTGATACACTTAGCCATCATAGGTGACTGAGTGGCATGGAAGCCTGAGATCGCACCGCAGGCAACAGTCACAAACATAAACGGCCATACGGGAAGGTTATCCGGGTGCAGATTTTCAAGGCTGACCTCCGGTATAGAGTAATCAGGCAGGAAGATCAGACCGCCTGCAATGCTCACAGCCATTACGATAAGTACAACTCCGAACACAGGGTAGAATCTGCCGATTATCTTGTCAATAGGCATAAGCGTTGCAAGCAGGTAGTAAACCAGTATGACCACTATCCAAAAGCCCTTTGACAGAAAGCTCGGCGTGAGATTGGCAATAAGCTCCGCAGGGCTCGTTACAAACACCGTACCCGTGAGGAGCAAAAGCAGAATGGAAAAAATACGCATAATATACAGCGCCTTTTTCCCGATGTATTTACCCGACAGCTCAGCTATAGATGCGCCCTTGTTTCTTTCCGAGATCATACCGCCCATATAATCGTGGACCGCACCGCCGAGAATCGCTCCGAAAACTATCCACAAAAATACCACCGGTCCGAAGCACGCTCCCATAAGAGCGCCGAATATCGGTCCTGTCCCGGCGATGTTCAAAAGCTGTATCAGCACAGCCTTCCAGGTCTTTACCGGAACAAAATCCACCCCGTCGTTTTCAGATATCGCCGGTGTTTGTCGGTCGTCCGGTCCAAACACTTTTTCAGTAAGTCTTCCGTAAAAAAAGAAACCCAGCACAAGAACAACAAGTGCAGTAACAAATGAAACCATATCAAAGCCTCTGATCCATATAATTTTTATTACATTATAACACAGACAGCTGCTTTTTTCAAGCCCGATATGGAACCAATGATAAGAATATGATAAGACAAACCGTGCCGGATATGGTGCTGCCGGAAAGGAGCGGGGACATCAAAAAAACAAGAGGCTCTCACAGCAACTGTGATGAGCCTCTTTATTGTGCAACAACTCCGTTTATTTTGCCCTCACGTGCGCGAGAATGCCCTGTAAGACATTTTATCAGCAGAAAAGAGAAATTACCCGCCGCAGATACAAAGTCGCACACAGGCGATTTCTCAGCGCACAGCGAGACACTCTCTTTTTCTGACTGAACACCTGCTCTCTTTAGTAAGAGTTTAGTAAGTATATAGTTAGATATTAAGTAAGATATATAACTCTTCATTCTGTATATATTGTATATTCTATTGGGTACTTAATATGTTATGCCACTGTGACACAGGGGCTATGACACTATTGGTAATTTAAAGCAAAAAATCCCCGTACACTCCACGGGTGGTCATTAACAAAAGGGACAGCAAAAAACCGCCCGATTCCTCGGACGGCTTGCAAGAGCTGGTGACGGGACTCGAACCTGCGACCGTGAGCTGTTTTTAAAGCGACGAAACCGAACTATTGTTCGCCGTTCTTTTTCATCAGTATACCATACTCTTTTGGGTTTGTCAAGCAGTTTCGGATCTTTATCAGCTAAATTAAGAGAACAAGTTTTTCCCTTTGGCGTGCCGTAAGCAACACCTTAACAACGATTATTTGGTAAAGTTTGGACGGTTGGTTTTACAGCGATAAAACCGAAAGGACAGATACAAATGATCGATGCGATGTACAATTACAGACAGGGTGAGATTCACTCCGATGAGTTTAACAAGCTCTGCATACCATTTGAAAATTCGCTGAGTGAGGAACAGATCGATATATTCCACAAGATACTTGACTGCGCGAGCGATACTGCCGCCGCTGAGATGAGAGCTGCTTACAATGTCGGTTTCAAGGACGGTGCGACTATGATGCAGGAGATTCAGGACTGATATAATCACAACATAAGGAAAATGGCAATGTCCTCCGTGAATGGAAGACATTGCCCTTATTTCCTTTAGAAAAAATAAGTTCAATTGTTTTTGCAGCCATTGAAGGCAATACAGATCATCAAATAAAGTGTCTGCTTTGTACTGCTC
>ONMZ01000051.1 GCA_900319075.1 uncultured Eubacteriales bacterium | reverse complement strand
AGGCTTTGTCTGCTTGAGCGAATCCATATTGCCCCTCAGATAATCCGCAAAGGCGATCGTTGCCTTTTTCGCAGTCATCGGGTCAAGCTCACACATCATTGCGATAGATGTCAGTGCATTGTACATAAAGTGCGGTCTTATCTGCGACACCATTATCTGCACCTTTGCATCGTAGAGATCTTTCTGCACTTTGAGGTTTTCCTTGGTGTAGCGGTCTATTTCCAGCGACATATCCGAGATAACATCGGCAAGATAGCCGATCTCGTTTCTTTCCCTGATGCCGAGCATATCGCTGACGATCTTTGCGCTGTCCTTATCCCCGGTGTATCTCACAAGGGCTTTCTGTATCCTCGTGACAGGTCTTACTGCCCTGCGGTAGAATATGATGAGAATTATGATTGTTGCAGCAACGATACCGCCGATGCCGAGCAGATATGCCGTTGCCAGTGAGGAAGTGAGCGTATTTTTTAGGTCGTCCCAGTTGTATGCGATGCCTATCGCCGCAATTGTCTTTCCGCCTGCGACTATCGGCTTGAACGCAAGATAATAGTTCGACTTGTCAGGAAAGTTCTCCGACATCTCAAACTCAATGCTGCCGTTTTTGCTGTCAAGCAGCTTTTTTATTGCAGGATGATCGGACGCTTCTATCGCATATTTCTCGCCGAACTGCTTTTCGCCGCCGTCCTCTTTGTAATCGCAAAGCACAAGGCCCATATCCTCATCGGTCAGCCCGATAAAGAACGCTCTTGGATATGAGTGCTTATCTCCCTCGACTTTCAGAAGCTGCTGAACAGTCTGATATTTGACCTTGATAAAGCACCTCTTTATGTCCTGCGGCAGCTGCTCAAGATACTCGATAGAGTTGATGCCTTCTTTGTTTTCATTTATGTATTCGATATATTTTTTCGTTTCCTCTTCGGTGATCTCCTGCTGCAAAAGGTCGGGGTCTCTTTCCCACTGCTTGATGAACCAATTTGCCGAATCAGAACCTGTCAGGCTCGTTTCCACAATACTGTCGTAGGTATCTTCGAGCTTATTCTTCATATTGCCTCTCTGCGTTTCGAGCATACCGTTGACAGTGGTGGTGTACATCACCCACGACACCAGCGCAATGAGTATCATAAACACAGGCAGCATCACAATACCTACCTGAAACAGCAGTTTTCTGTTTTTGGTTTTCTTTTCCATTATCTCACCTTGCTTTTCTCTCAGCTCCAATTTAATATAGTATATCATTATTTCAGCAAAAAGAAAAGAGGTTTTTGAAAAAACCTCAAAGAAGTCGTCTGACAAGCAAAGAGAGGCTCTCCCTTCAGAAGTGAACCTCTCTTTTATGTTTGGCACAATTACTCGCTCCAGGGCAGCTTAATGTTCGGCAGCGTCAGTTCCCTGACACCAAGATGCTCATAGGCAACGCCGTTTTCTTTCAGCTGCTGCAGAAAGCCGTTCACATAGACAGGGTCGGAAAACGGCTGGATAATATCCATGATGAACCGTCCGTTCACGGCAGCTATCTCGACGATGATACCCTTGTCGGGGCACCGTGTCCATGTCCTGAAATCCCGGATATACTTCTCTGCATCACCGAATCTGGCTTTGCCGACATAGCTTATCACCGCAGTCATATTCCGATTGAGCATAGCATCGGCAGCATTCATCGCATCAAGGCGCTGCTCGTCTGTTTTCATATCCGCAAGCGCTGCTGCGAATGAAACAGCAGAACCCAGTGAGGTAAGCATCGCTTCGTCGCCCGACTGTTCGTGCACTCTCCTGCGGAATTCGGTCACCTGCTGTCCGATAGGCAGACTTCGCAGCTGTCGGTCATATTCCAGCGCAGAAAATCCCACAAGGCTCTGGTGCGCAAGCGGTGCTCTCAGCGCTTTTCGCTGGTTTACACACACGATGATCCTGATCGGCGCAGCAGCTTCCGGGTGCAGCTTTGCAACGGCACGGCTCAGCAGCAGCGCTGTCATCGTTCCGGGACTGCC
This sequence comes from uncultured Eubacteriales bacterium, assembly GCA_900319075.1. Lineage (GTDB taxonomy): Bacteria > Bacillota > Clostridia > Oscillospirales > Ruminococcaceae > Hominimerdicola. The sequence continues at coordinate 3,986 of ONMZ01000051.1, read as the reverse complement.
CTTGTTTTCTGAGTTGAAACTCATGAACTCCGCCTCTGAAAGAGCTATGCTGTGCACGGTCTTTTTATGGTCATTGAGCAGCCCGGGGTACCCGGTCAGAACGAGAGCGGGCGATATCTGCGGCTGCATCGCATCAGGCTGCCGGCTCAATGATGATGTGGGGTCTTCCCATTCCTCAGCAGAGATCTGGTCCCCTGCAAGACGGATACCCTCTCTGCTCAGCTGCACGGAATATTTCTCCGAGCAGTAATAATACAGCAGCGTGCGGATCACTTCGTATGCACCGATACCGTCTGTAAGACCGTGGAACACGTCGAGAACGATCCAGTCGTCTTCGGCGGAAAAAGCGATCATATGGTAGTTTGAGCCTTCCGAATTCAGCTGTGTACCCTCGAGCGTATCGCTGATAACAACGGGGCGTGTATTGTGCTCAAAAACATATTTCCCGTCATTTTTCCTTAGCTCAACGCAGAAATACGGGTAGCGCTGCATAGTTACATCCACAGCGCTGCGCAGTACAGCAGGGTCTATCGGGTCGCTCATCTGCATCATCATTCTTATCAGGTGAGGAGCGTCTTTTCGTGTGGAATACAGCGTCTGTAACGCTGCAGTCAATTTCTGTTGCATGATCCGCCTCGTTTCTGTCGTTTATATGATAGATCAGAACCTATCCCAGTGTATTCGCTGCTTTATATCTATCTGTTTCTGTTTCACAGGTGCAATGTTGCTTTTGGGCTTGCCTATGCCAATGAAGCAAGGCATAAAATAGTCATTCGGAAAACCAAGGACACTTCTTGCGTGTTCAGCCTCATCTCCGAGAGGTATGCGAAGATTGCAGCCGTACCCTTCGGCTGTCGCACAAAGAAAAATATTCTCTATGCTGCACCAGATAGATGCAAAGCCGTTCAGATGCGAAATGTTATCGGGATGGAGCAGATCCGTCTTTTGTTTAAGCAGCGGAACGATGACTGCCGATGCATCGAACAGCATTCTGTACTGCTTGGGAACTGCACTGCGGTAACACTGCTGCTGCAAACTGTCGCTCAGATCCCAATCCTTTATCAAAGCCTCCATATCCTCGTCGGATATTCCTTTTGGTATGATGTCAAGCAGCTTAGCCGTGACATTTTTATCCCGCACGATAATATAATGCCAATCTCTCATATGGTCATTAGTGGGAGCTTTAAATGCGGCTTCTATTATCCTTTCCAGAACTTCCGCAGGTATCGTCTCAGTCTCAAAATCTCTGACAGTTCTTCTGCTGTTTATCGCTTCATACAGTTCCATACCAAAAGCCTCCTATGATTTTTCTCACCGATCGATCCCCGCAGCGGCAGGCTTCAAGCCTGACATAACTGCGCCGACCGCCTTGCCGGGTTCTGAGTAGCTCAAGATTTTTATTCACTCTATCACCCCACAGTTCAATTATACAATACCGCCCCGTGATTGTCAATCAAGCTCATGGATAAGCACCTCGCAAGCAGCAAAGATAAAGCCTTTGCCGGTGCTTTTTTGTTTCACGGGAAAAATTTTTTCAGTTTTTTTGAAAAAGAGTTTTTTCTGTCAAGATGTTGTCAAGGTTTGTATGATATTATGTAATCACAGAAAGGGAACACCCCGAACACACCGAAAAGAACAAACGAAAAATTTTTTCAAAGCATAAGAGCTTGTAAAGAAGTTGTCAAGATCGGTGTGATATACTGAGATCAAAGAAAAGGAAAACCCGAAAATAAATCAAAAATTAAAAGGAGTAATCACTATGAAAAACACAAACAAGAAAACTATCGTAAAGTTCGCAGCATTCGTTATCATCTTCGCTCTCATCTGTATAGCAGTAAATTTCGCAGCAGGTCAGATCATGAACAAGGAATTCTTATCTGCAAGAAGCATTTTCACAACTGCGATCGGCTCAGTACTGTTCGGATACTTTATCTTCTTCGGAAGAAAGAAAGCAAAAAAGGACTCGTAAAAAATATTCGGTCAAATCAAAATCTGTCAAGAAGTTGTCAAGATCAATATGATATACTGTAATCAAAGAAAAGGAAAACCCCGAAAACACGGGGCTGAACAAAAAAATAAAAAAACTTTTGAAAAATCCGGAGATCTGTAAAGAAGTTGTCAAAGTCAGTATGATATACTGAGATCAAAGAAAAGGAAAACCCGAGACCGAAAGGAGAAACAACAATGAAAAACACAAAAACAAACATCAACAACACAAACAAAAACAACAAAACAAACAAGGAGGAAACAACAATGACAAACACAAGAAAGACAAACGGAAGATTCAAGAGAATGATCGCTTCGATGCTCGCAGCAGTTATGGTAATGACAACAGCCGCAACAATAGGCGCATCGGCAAACACAGACGACGTCATTAAGATGAACACCAGATCGGCTATTTCACGTTCGGCAAGCACAAGCTTTACCGAAGACACCAAGATAACCGTTGACGAAGATACCAAGATGATCGTTGATCTTACCTCAAAGACACTGTTCACGTTCATCAACGAATGCACACCTTACGGCAAGTTCGTGACTCCGGCGCTGGAGACACTGCTCGGTTCCTTCATCGGCACACCCGAGGACCCCACACAGAAAAAGCTCGATGAGATCAACGATAAGATCGACAAGCTGTTCGATAAGGTGGACGAGGCTGAGAATTCTCTTAAAGGCTTCTTCTGCAACGAGCTGGGCGTGCAGTCCTTCTACGATGACCTTATCAATTTCAAGGCAGACGCTGAGAGCATCAACGACACTATCCAGAAGACCTTTAAAGACACTACCCTCACCAATGCTCAGAAGCTCGCCAAGATCTCTGAAATGATAGGCTCCAAGACAGAGTGGAGAACAAACTTTGAGAAGGATCTCAGAGTCCTCAATTCCAAGCTCGCAAAGCCGTCAGTCACAGCCGAAGGCAACATCTTTGAGCTGGTTTACAATCACTACTGCAAGGACGTTATGTTCAGCGGTGAGGCACTTGACAAGGCAAAGCCGGCATTCGATTTCATCATGGAGACATACACAGCATCCTGCACGGCTATAATCGAAGGTCTTGCAGCACAGAGATACATCGCAGAAAACCTGACTGCTGAAGAAAAGGCATCTGTACAGGGATATATGAACCACATCTGCACCAGCGTCAAGGATATCGACGAAGAGATCAAGTTCGTAGGCGAAAAGCTGACAGGCGTTATCACAAAGGAAAATGAGACCAAAGAGGTTTTACGTTACCGCAGATATGATAACGGCGAACTGATCCCCGAGGATTGTCCTGTTGCTGACAGGGTAGTCGGCGGAGAAGGAAGAGTATACTGTGCATACACAGACAGAGGCACGATCAAAGTATATCCTATGTGGATCAAAGAATCGGCAGCAACTATAGACGAATCCGCGACAGTAAAGAAAATGTATGACAATATACAGGCCAAATCCAGACAGATCATCGTAGAGCACGGACACACCAACGCTGCAGTTAAAGCCGGCCTCACCCTGCACGATCATGAGGACGACAACTGGGCAGACGGAAGCTGCTACAAGAATATGGGCACACATTCCGCAGATAACCTTAATGCAGGACTTTGCGAGACCTATATGTTCACCGGCGAGACAGTTAGAAGGCTTGCCAAGTATGCAGCAGACAAGGGCATGACAGTCCGCGAGCTGCTCAACGCAAACGGCTTCGACACAAGCTACATCCCCGAAAATGCAAACCTGATCACAGAAAAGGCATGGGGCAAACGCGACACCACATTCTGGGGACAGGAATACGAGAGAGCCTGGTACAAGGGCATCAACATTGACAAGAAGAGCGCGACCGAGACTAAGGTACAGTTTATGGACGCAGGCTACGATCCCTGGAAAGAGCTGGGCGACGGCTTCGTAGAGGTCGGAACACTCGGCAAGAAGTGCAAGAACACTCACGAGTGGGGCTACATGAAGGAAGGTTTCGTATGCGCACTGCAGAAGGCATAAACAACACCGAACAT
>ONMZ01000052.1 GCA_900319075.1 uncultured Eubacteriales bacterium | reverse complement strand
CGAGCAAGGGGACGGAGGGTTCCGCACCCGGATCCTTTGGTGCTTCTCTGTTCCTTTGTTCTGATTATATTATAGCACTCTGAATTAGCACTGTCAAGGGGAGAGTGCTATTTTTCACACAGGTTTCATATTTTTTAACAAGAATGTCACATTGGGTTGTGAGCAATAATGATCTGCCAATTGAACTTTTGACCGCAGTATGGTATTATTATCCTATACCCTGCTATAACGATACATACGATGATATTTGAGGTGGTAATGATGAGGACTTACATAATAGATGGCAATAAATTTTCAAATATCGAAGGATTTTTCGATGAGATAGACCTCATCATGACCAAAGGCATAAGTTTCAAGACAGGACATAATCTTAATGCTTTCAGAGATATTCTTTACGGCGGTTTTGGCTGCCATGAACCGGGAGAGCCGTTTGTGATCAAGTGGCTCAATTATCAGAAAAGCAGAAAGGAACTTGGCGATACTATAATGTTAGCTATCATAGATAATATCGCTGACCATAATGACACAGGATACGACTGCAAGTTGAAACTATACTGATAGAGGATAAGGTTATGGCTATTTACATAGTATTTGACGTTGAAACGCCTAATCGGGCGAATGACCGTATGAGTGCGATAGGAATAACAGCGATAAAGGATAGTAAGATCGTCGCTAACTACTTTTCGCTCGTTGATCCCGAAACGCATTTCGATTACTTCAACACGCAGCTCACGGGCATAGATGCTGAGAAAGTCAAAGGCGTTGCGAACTTTGCAGAGCTTTGGAAGAAGATAGAGCCGATCATGGGCAAAGGTATCCTTGTTGCCCATAACGCTGTCTTTGATATGAGCTTCCTGCGTTCCTGCCTGCGGAGCTACGGTATCACTTGGAAACCGACTGCGGAGTACCTGTGTACAGTCCAGATTGGCAGGCGTATTCTTCCCGATATGAAGCATAATCTCAATGTGATGTGCGATCACTACGGTATCGCCCTCGATCATCATCAGGCGGACAGCGATGCTCACGCTTATGGGAGCTGCTGCCCTGGCAGCGGTGAGTGTAATAGCTGCAAAAAAGAAAAAAGATGAATAGAAATACCTGAACTGATCTCGCAGACCGTCTGAATAGGCGGTCTGTTTTTTGCTTGCTGTTACGAAATAAAGGTAAAACAGACCCTCATTGTTTGTGCCGACAGGTTACCGAGTCGCTGCATGAAAACGCCACACAGGGCAACGTAGTGCAAATGTGAGCCTCTTACGAACAAAATGTCAGATAGAAAGTTCCCGTCAAAATGACGAATGTCTCACAGCGTTTAGAATCCGATAATGTGACAGATCATGAACACGGTGTCTGTTTTCAATGTTCGGTTTTGTTGTTAAAACGCTGAAAATTGTGACAAAGGTCATTGTGACTATTGACACATAAGCTTGAATGTGATATATTATACTTGTGACAGAAGTCATATGGAATGATATGCGGAGGAATTGATATGAATAAGCAGCAGGCAATAAAGGATATGATCGAGTACATCGACAAGCACTATATGAAACATAAGTACACGCCGTCTTTGCGTGATATCGAGGCAGAGCTCGGCTTTTCAAGACAGACTGCTATGCGTTATCTCCAGGAGCTTGACAGTCAGGGAGTGCTCAAGTATGACGGCAAAACTATCATCACACAGAGGATAGCACAGCTCACAACAGATGATACAGTGCGTGTTCCTGTGGTAGGTTCTATCCCTTGCGGAGTGCCGACAAGCGAGGAGCAGACGAGAGGTAAATATCTCTCGATACCGAAATCGTGGGTTCGCTCGGGCAAGCACTATATCCTCAAAGCCAGCGGCGATTCTATGATAGATGCAGGCATCGACGACGGTGACCTTGTGCTTGTCAAGATGACAAAGAAAGCAGAACTCGGACAGATAGTCGCTGCGCTTGATGAAAACAATCAGAGCACACTCAAAAGGCTTGTGTTCGATGCGAAGAAGGAAAGACCGGTTCTCCACGCCGAGAACAAGCGGTACAAAGATATATGCCCACAGCAGATAGTGATACAGGGAGTGGCGGTGAAAGTAATCAAGGATCTGCTGTAAGAACAGGAGAAGAAATTGCAGACCAGTGACAACAGACGAAAGATGCCCAAGCTGAAATGTCCCCATTGCGGCGGACGGTGTGCAGACGTGGAAGATGCAAAGCTGAAAAATCAAAGCGTGCTGACAAAGACAGAAAGTGAACCTGCGGACTTTATGATAGAGTGTCCGAGATGTCACAAACTGTTCGGACTGTATATCAAGCTGCTGCACAGTGCGTGATTTTAAACAATATGAGAACTGTTATGACAATGATTGAGGACAAGGATACCGAACATATTATGAATGAACCATCAGAATCAGATTCAATAAAAGATCTGCCAATGGCTCCTTCTGATCTGATAGTAAACAGTTTCGATGAGATCAACGCTAAGCTGGAAGAAAGCTATAAGGACGGAAATTTTGACAAAGGTGGAAGACCTGCCGAAGAAGTGTTTGCAGATTTACGAAAAGAATTCGGATTGTAGTATAGTTCAACTTGTGCAATTTTTGCACATGTTCAAATACACCACAACAAAACAGTTGTAGTCTAACCATCCACCCGGCTGTGAATTCGGGAATAATGGGTCGGGATCATTACAATATCAGAGCATTGCTCTGTGCGTATGATCCCGGCTCTTTTTGTTTTTCATAATGACACCTGTGACACGATGACACTTGATTACGGGGATGTATATATGTGCAGTTCAAGTGTCACAACTGTCATAACTGTCACAACCGTCATCAAAAAAACTGACAGGGCAGTAACGATAGGTACGATAAAAATCGGTGCAGGTTTATCGTCCCTTGCGTACCTGAGGATTGAAGATGAAAAACTGTTCGCAGCAGATAACATTTTTCTCTCTGCCAGTATCTTTGCTCACAAAGTCGGATTCGCCGTTCACTATTTTGCCCTGGCGACCGTTTGTCGCTCCGGAGACTGGCAAAGCAAAGTCAAGAGCAAATTGAAAAAAATCAAAATAACAATAGAATTATTTATCCACGACAAAAAAGGCCTTTTGAAAAATCAAAAAGCCAGATGTATAAGGCATGATTATTTATGCGGAAATCTTTTTCTTTTTATCGCTGTCTATGCCCATTATCGCTATGTGTTCCTCTGGAAGTCTTAATTCAAACGGTTGGCGATCACGCATAACTGCAAATATTATTGCGGTCAGTTTTCTCATAGCCGCTATCTCGGCAACTTTCGGTGGCTTTGTTTCTTTTTTTGAATCGAAATATTTGGCCAGCACAGGATTCGCTGCATCTCCCTTTATGGTGCGGTATACACTGTTCTGTACTGCCATTCTTAGCATCTTTCTAACTAAAGATGAACCCTTTTTACTGATGCCTAAATGCTTTTTTCTGACTGTTCCAGATTTGTTGACGTTCGGATCAAGACCATAGTAAGCTGCCAACTGACGGTAATTCCTGAACCCGTCAAAGTTTCCAGTCTCACCTATCAGTACAGCTGCTGTCTGTTTTCCGACACCTGGTATCGTCATCAGCAGCGCTCTGTCCTCATTAAGTGTTTCATTCAGTTCAAACAGCAATTCTAAGGCATTATCATTTTCAGTGATTGCCTCTTTGATACCCATTATTGTTATGGCTATGCTTTTTATGATAGCGCTGTGCGATGGTGTAGATATGTATTCCTGTCCGTTGTTTATCGAGGTCAGAATCATTTGAGCCTTGCTTTCAGACCAGTTCCGTCCACTTCTTGAAACTTTAGTTATTATCTCTGCTATTTTTTCAAACCCAGCTTCGTTAAACTCTTCTTTGCTTGCAAAATATGATAACAATGTTAAAGATGACTTTGAGCCAAGCCTGGAAAAAACTTTTACAAAGCCAGGAAGAGTTTGCTCAACATATGCTCTCAGTCGTTCTTCAGATACTACAAGCTGCTCCTCAAGAGCGTTGTGATTGCGACACAGGTCTCTCAATTCCTGTATTGTTTTACTTGGCATAATAGACGGTTTGAGATTTGTCATTCCATACATCGTTGCAAGCTTGTATGCATCAATCTTATCAGTCTTTGCACTTCTGATGTTGAAGTTTGAAGCTGCCTTGCTTTGCAGAGCATTAATTACGATCACCTTGTATTTGTGCTTGGTAAGATAGCGGTAAAGAATCCTATGATAATATGCCGTGGATTCCATAATGCATACTGGTTTCATATCAAAAGCATTTTCAACATCTTCAAGCTGTTTGATAAGCTTATCCATTGAAGTAGGATGATGAAAAACCTTTCCCCTGAAGAATACGGTTCTGTCAGGAGTTAGTATGCAGAAATCGCTGTACTCCTTGCTTACATCAATCCCTGCGACTGGTGAAATTGTCATAGCACACCTCCAAATTTTGATGAACATAGTTCCGAAAGATCTCCATGCTGGTAAATACGGGTAGTCAGCTGCCTGAACCCAACCGGCTGAAACGAAGAATTCTTTCCGAAATGAAAGGCACAGTCTAACGACGGGTTGTTCCGCCAAGCGGATCCCAGCAAGCATAGGTTGCATTCTTTCATTTCTCTACAAGAATTCTATCATCTGTGCCGGTTGAATGCAAGCATGGCACTCATATTGTACCTACTTATACTATACCGGCAAGCATAGCGCTGTGGCACCCACCCGCACTTTGCGAGCAGCAGCCTTGCACAAATGCGGGCGAACCCGCACCCCTTATTCTATCAGCGGAAGGAGAAAACTCATGGCGAGAAAACAGACAGAGCGAATGAATCTTCGTATGACTCCCGAGGAAAAGAAAATGATTTTTGAGAGGGTCATACAGGCAGGCTGTCCGTCCATCAACCGATTCGTTGTCAAAATGTGTTCGGAAGGGAAGATAGTTTCAAACGAGGCACTCAGAGAGATAAACAAAGAGCTTCACTACCAGGGCAACAACCTTAACCAGCTCACAAGGCTGGCTCACCTCGGTGAGATAAAGGTCATCGACCTGTCAAAGCTGCTTGCGACCTACGAAAAGCTGCTGGAAACAATCGCAAAGGAGAGTGAAAAAACATAGCTATCATTCAGAATATCCCCGAGAGCAAACAGACTCCCTCGGCGCAGGGCAGGCTCATAAGCTACTGCATCAGACCTGACAAGACACAGCTCAACGAGCAGGTCAAGCTGGTCAGCGGACACAATTGCGTGCCTGAGCTTGCACAGAAATCTTTTCTTGCAACCCAGGCGCTCTATGCCGCCGAGCAGGAGATGAGACTTGGCAAGGGCAGGAACAACATAAGGTTTTATCAGTACGTCCAGTCGTTCAGCCCGAAGGACAACATCTCACCCGAGCAGGCTCACAGTATCGGTATGCAGTTCGTCAAGGAGTTCTTTCCAAAGCACGAGGTCCTGGTGGCAACTCACCTTGACAACGGACAGTACCACAATCATTTTGTGATCAACGCAACGAGCTTTGCAGACGGTCAAAAGCTGCACATGAACAAGTTCACACTTGCGAAGATGCGTCAGCTCAATGACGAGATATGTGTTGCTCACGGTCTTAAAGTGCTCAAGCCTTATGATCCGCACAAGCCCAGCATAAACCTGGGGCAGAGAGAATACCGAGCACAGCAAAGGGGCAGCAGCTGGAAGTTTGAGCTGCTGTATGAGATAACAGATCTTATGAAAACCTGCGGCAGCAGGAAAGAGTTTATCCACCGCCTGCGTGAAAAAGGCTACGATGTACGCTGGGAGGAGCAGCAAAAAACTATGACCTACAGGGACAACAAGCTTCACGATACAAGATTTTTAAAGGAGGCAATGCAGCGTGAGTTCAGAATCAGAGAACAATACCTTGAACAGATTGCTCGGCTCGCAAAAGAGAGCGGCGGAGGAACTCAAAGAGATACCGTACCAGCCGACAGTCTATGCGATACCCAAAGACCACTGGGAGCTGATGCTTTCACAGCTTGGGCAGCAGACAGAGTTTCAGGAAAAGCTGTACCAGGTAATGAAGCGAATGCCAACAGCGCAGGGAATGACGAACTGCATAAGTTCCACTATGCTGGATTCGGAGCAGACGATAACCAGACAGAACTCGGAGGTGAAAGAGCTGCTCCAACAGGTTGGGAGGAGTCGAGAAGAATTTACTTCGAGGCTGTCATCGCAGCTGTCCGAGAGCAGACAAGAGATGCTCAAAACAATAGATACTCTGAACAAGAGGCTGAGGATCTACTCAATAGCAGTGCTGTCAATATCGGTGGTGCTGTCGGTGCTGGTCTGGGTGCTGTTATCTCACTTGCTGAAATGAGCGAAAGCGATGACCCCGAGGAGATACGCAAACGCATAGAGGCACAGCTTGCAGGTCAGAACCTTGGGTTCATCATCGGTATCGTAATAGCTTTGCTGAAAGAGGATAAGCAGGAAAAGGCAGAGCAGCAATACCGTTTTGATGAGCAAGAGCAAAGGGAGGAACAGGACGTGGAGCAGACGGACGAGATGCAGATGATGTAATTCCGGATACCGAAACGGTACTGAGCCGTGGAGTAACAAATCGTTACCCCATAGAACTTAGTTCCAAAACAGGACCGAGTGCCCAAAATGGGCTTTCGGTATCGACGCAGTCCCAATACAGGACAGCGTCTCTGTGACGGGACAAAACATCCCGTCATCGTGGAGTACGCATCCGGTACCCCATCATAACCGGCACGAAACTGTGCGGGTAACTATGGGGTGGCAAATCACCACCTCGGCAAAGGGGTGAACGAATCGTTCAGTCCTTATAAAAACAAAGGGGTGGACAAAACGCCCACCCCTTGTGAAAACTCAAAGGTGTTTCCAAAACGGAAACACCTTAACGGTGAACAAATCGTTCACCGTGGTATACCCTGAAACAAGGTACACCACCCGCCTCAGAACAGGGCAGGTGAAAAGGGTATCACGAATCATGACACCCTTTGAATAAATACGAAAGGAAAGATGCAAATGAAAGAACAAGGGAAAGAAAACATCAGTCAGAAGATACTTCCAAAGGACGAGCAGGGGCTTGAAATACCCGAGTGCCAAAAGGGTGACTCGGCTGTGCTCGGTTACTCCGATTACCCTATGAACGACGGTGTGACCTACCGTGTGTGGTCGGCAAGCAACGATGATATGTCACTGCAGGAAAGGCTTCAGAATCTTATGGTGCGAAGTGCTGAGTCAGGCGAGGAAGTTGGGGAGCAGGTCAGCTGGCAGCAGAAAGAGGAGGAAAGGATACTTCGTGAGACTATCGAGGCTATGCCCGAAAGATGCAGACCAAAGCCCGACCCGTTCCTTGAGCAGAGAGAAAATGAGCTGATGAAGTATAGGAAAATGACCGACCCATACGAAATGAAGCTGCCCGATGAGGAGGAAGAACTCGATATCAAAATGGATATGTAGTTTGCTGCAATGCTTGCCGATGTTTTTATGCACTCCTCCAAAATGCTCCGTGTGGTCTGGATATGTGCAGGCGGCTGTGGTATACTGTCCGTTTGAAAGAAAAGGTCAGCCACACAGGCGCAGAAAGGAGAGCATTTATGGAAAAGACGATCGATCAGCCTAAAAAAGCTGCACTGTATTGCAGACTGTCTGTCGATGACGGACGCAGCGGTGAGAGCATCAGCATCGAGTCGCAGAAGATACTGCTCAAGCAGTACTGTAAGAGTCACGGGATAACCGACTACGAGGTATACGATGATGACGGTTACAGCGGAACCAACTTTGAACGACCTGCGTTTGAGCGAATGCGTGAGGATATCGAAAACGGTCGTATAGACACAGTCATTGTTAAAGACCAGTCGAGGTTCGGGCGCTCGTACATCGAAGTGGGAATGTATGTGGAGGAGTTCAAGGACAAAGGCGTAAGGTTCATAGCTGTCGATGACGGTTATGATTCGATGAAAAGTGACTATGATATGATGTTTCCGATGAGAAATGTCATAAACGAGTATTACGCCAGGGAAGCCTCAAAAAAGACCAAGTCCGCAAAGAGAGCCAAAGCAAAGGAAGGGCAGTACATAGGCTCCCGTCCGCCGTTTGGCTACAAGCTCGACCCCAAAGACCGCCACCACCTTGTTATTGACGAGCCTGCCGCTGAAACGGTCAGACGCATATTCAGACTTGCCGCACAGGGCGTGGGCTACAACCGTATGACCAAGATCTTCAGAGAGGAAAAGCTGCTTACACCGATAGCCTACTTTAATCAGCACAACCCCGATTACTACAAGTCGGACTACTGGCGCAAGGACTTCGACTGGCACGTAACATCTATCAGAGTGATACTCGATAACGAGGTCTATCTCGGAAAGCTGATATACGGCAAGCAGAAAAACAAGTCGATGAAAAGCAAGGAAAAGGTCAAGTGCCCAAGAGATGAATGGATAGTTGCCGAGAACTGCCACGAGCCGATAATCTCACAGGAGCTGTGGGACACGGTGCATAAGATCCTTGCCGCCAAGCACCGCCCGACACAAAGCGGAAAGGTGCAGATATTCGCAGGGCTTGTGTACTGTTCGGACTGTGGTCACGCTCTGACATATTCGCAGAAGAAAAAGAGCGACGGAACGTATCACGGCGCATACTCCTGCTGGATGTACAAAACGCACGGCAAGGAATACTGTGCCTCGCATTACATCACTTATGATGTGCTGTATCAGCTTGTGTTCTGCGACTTGCAGAAAATGATAGGCTGCTGTGCAAAGGACATAATCGGGTTCAGAAAGTTCCTGCAAAGCAAATGCAAAAGCAGCTCACGCAGACAGCTCGAAAGCATTGTAAACGAAGCCGAGCGAAAGCAGACAAGACTAAAAGAGATAGATAAGATTCTTTCAAAGCTGTACGAGGATTCCGCACTGGGAAAGATACCCGAATCGAGATATGAGCAGATGTCTGAAAAGTACGAGCAGGAGCAAAAGGAGTTAAGTCAGGGCATACTTCAGCTCAAGCAGGAATTTGATGAGGCGAAAAAGCAAACCGATGCATCGGACAGGTTCATCAACATCGTAAAGAAATACACATATATTAACGAGCTTGATGCGAACATACTCAACGAGCTTATCGACAGGATAGTCGTTCACCACAAGGAAAAGGACCAAAGCGGCAGGACATACCAGCAGATAGAAATATACTACCGTTTCATCGGCAGGCTCAAACCGCAGACTGATATAATGACATGAGGATTCAGGTAGCCGACAAAAAAGAATTCAGTATGATGCCACTTGCTAAATCATGAATCTTGTGGTATACTAAAGTCAAGATCACGAAAGGAGGCATTGGTATGACCTACGAACTCAGGCATTTTGATACGCCGCTTATAAGGTTTACGGCTACCGAGGATACAAACGAGCCGGAGATAGAAATCCTGTGGGTGAATGAAAAAAAGAGACAGCTGATGCCTCTTGACCTGGAAGTTGATGCAGAAGGCGTATCACGCTGGCTCAGGAACAGGACAATACCAAAGAACAGAGCATATGTCAGCAGCTTTCTTGCAAAATGCGGAATGAGCATCAACAGACCGATGAACATAATCAGAGTTTCAAAGGGTATGTCCTTGAATGATTGTTACTGGGTAGTTGAAGAAGGCTTTGGCGGCAGCTTTGATAAATACAACCTGTATGACAACAGGTTCAGCCGGATACTTGGGCTCATTGCTTTCACAGGCTTCGGAAGCTCGGTAAGATCATCACTTGCTTCTTGTCCTGAGTTTACCACCAATGGAATGCTCCCGAAATGCTGGAGAAGAGTTGAAGGGAAGATACAGCTTTTCAAGGGCGGTACAAAGGGTGCATCCAATACAGGATTTGAACCGTATTCGGAATACTACGCTTGCCGGATAGCAAAGGTACTTGGCATAGATGCTGTCGATTACAGCATTGCAAAGTGGAAAGGTGAGCTGTGCTCTACCTGTGAACTGTTCACAAGCAAGCAGAGGTCATTTATCCCGGTAGGAAGACTTGTCCGAAAGGGCGGTATGAAAGCGGTAAGAGCGTACTATGAGTCGCTTGGTAAGAAATACACAAAGGCTCTTGATGATATGCTCGTGCTTGACGCTGTTATCTGCAATACCGACCGACATTTTGGAAACTTTGGGTTCATGGTGGATAACAAGACAAATAAGATAGTTGAACCTGCGCCGCTGTTTGATCACGGAAACTCACTGTTCAATCTTGCAGGACTTGACAGCTTTGTGAGTGAAAAAGCACTTGATGATTATGCAAGTACGCTTGTTCCCAGCGTGTATGATGACTTTATCGGCACAGCAAAAGCGGTGCTTACGGGCAAGCACAAAGAGGGCTTGAGAAAACTGCTTGATTTCAGGTTTCAAAAGCATCCACGCTATAATCTTGACAGCAAACGGCTAAAGCTTATCGAAGATCAGATACACAAGAGAGCAAAGCAGCTTCTTGAAAACTAATGCGGTCAATGATAATAAACGGGACTTTGTTCCTTCGATGGTAATTTCTCTTTTCTGCTGATAAAATGTAATACGGAGAATATGCTATAGTTTAAAACAAAAGCAGCACCCGTACTTTGTGTACGAGTGCTGTTTTGAATTATCAAACACAGTATGATTTATTGCTATCTTATCAGATCCAGCAGAATGCTCCGCCCGGTGCGTAGTTCCATTCTTCTCCGCCTTTCCACAGGTTCCAGCCGCAGTCAAGGAGCTGATACTTCTGCTCAGTTGCTCCGACCTGGTCGATGTTGATGCCCATATAGAAAGTCTTT
>ONMZ01000053.1 GCA_900319075.1 uncultured Eubacteriales bacterium | reverse complement strand
GTCACTTGTCTATATGCTGAATATACTGCCTGCCGCAGCCACGCTGTGCTATGCATTCGTCAGCTTTCGTCCTGACGAAAACTCAATACTTGACTTTATAGTGACTGCCTTCTGGTTCTTCTGCACATCACAGCAGGAGTACCGCTGGCAGCAGAAAGGAGATTAAACTAATATGGCAAAAAGAAAAAACGGCGTTCAGAGTCTGCTCGGCTTTGAACGCTTTACTCGTTACGGCGTTAAGACTGACAAGGGCGAGGTCGTGCTGTTCGCAGTCGAACCTACAAACATATCCGTGATGTCTAAAGCTAATGTTGAGATCAAAGTCCATTCACTGATGATGGTGCTTTCGGTCATTCCAGATCTGCAGATAATCGCAATCGACAGCGCAGAACGATTCGACAGCAACAAGGCATATATGCTCAAGCGTCTGGAACAAGAGCAGAACGAGGCTGTTCGTAAACTGCTTATAGCTGATATCGAGCATCTGGACGAGATACAGCTTGAAATGTCATCGGCTCGGCAGTTTATGTTCGCCCTCTCTTTCAAAAAAGAAAAGCCAGAGCAGATATTCAACACACTCAACCGAGTTGAGAAAACGCTTTCCGAACACGGCTTTACGGCAAGACGAATGAGCAAGGCAGAGATCAAAAGAATGCTCGCCCTTTACTTCGGTTCCTCGCTTACAGGCGATGAGATACCGGATATTGAGGGCGAGAATGAATTCAACCTGGAGGTGAAAGAATGAAAAAGAAAAGGATAAAGCTAAAACCTACTTTGATATGGTCACACCGGGCGTTATTAAGTTCTATCCCGACTATTATATCTGCGGCAACTTCTACAAGTCTTGCTGGGCGGTGACAGAGTACCCGCCAACGACCGATGAGTTTGCTATCCTCGGTCACCTTGCAGACCGCAACGGCGTAGAGCTCCATATATTCAACAGGCTTGTGGACAGCACCGAACAGAGAAAGATCGTTCAGCAAGCAATGAGAAAGAACCATCTCATGAGTACAACTAATGATGTGAACGAGTCAATAAAAGCACAGGACAACATCAATGATGTGGTCGAGCTCATCTCGGAACTTCGCCGCAACAAAGAACCTCTGCTGCACTGTGCTGTGTTTATCGAGCTTCGTGCAGCAACACATGAAAAGCTCAAAGAACTGCAGTCGGATATCCAGATGGAGCTTACAAGAGCAAAGATATCTGTGGACAGGCTGCTGCTTCGTCAGAAAGAAGGCTTTTTGTCCTCTCTGCCATCTGGCATCAACTGTTTCGGAACGCAGTATGAACGAGTGCTGCCCGCAAGCTCTGTGGCAAATCTGTACCCGCTCAACTACTCGGGCAAGACCGATGAACACGGTTTCTATTTAGGTCGTGACAAGTACGGCACAAATATCCTTGTGGACTTTGATAAAAGGACTGCCGACAAGACCAACTCAAATGTCCTTATCCTCGGTAACTCGGGACAGGGCAAGAGCTATCTGCTCAAGCTGTTATTGTGCAACCTGCGTGAATCTGGCAAGAGCATCATCTGTCTGGATCCGGAGCATGAATACGAGGAACTGTGCAATAACCTCGGCGGCACATACATTGATATGATGTCGGGCGAATATATGATAAATCCTCTCGAGCCTAAGTCGTGGTCGGACGGCGAAAGAGGCGGTGAGGATATGCCCGAGACCTTCCGCCAGGTCTCAAAGCTCAGCCAGCACATTTCTTATCTCAAAGACTTTTTCAGATCGTACAAGGATTTTACCGATGCGGAGATAGACACAATAGAGATCATGCTGATGAAACTCTACGGTCGCTTTGGCATAACCGATACCACTGACCTTGACGAGCTCAAAGCTGAGGACTACCCGGTGATGTCAGATCTCTATGACCTGACCGAAAAGGAGTTCATGGCATTTGACAGTCAGATCAAGCATCTGTACACAGAAGAAATGCTTCAGAATGTGTGCCTCGGTCTGCACTCTATGTGCAAGGGTGCAGAGGCTAAATACTTCAACGGACATACAAATATCAAGGATTCAGAGTTTATCTGTTTCGGAGTAAAAGGTCTTATGGATACAAACAAGCACTTGAAAAACACACTTCTGTTCAATATCCTCTCATATATGTCAGGACAGCTGCTCGGCAAGGGAAACACAGTCGCAGCCATAGATGAGTTGTATCTATTCCTGACAAACCTCACAGCTATCGAGTACATCAGAAACGGTATGAAGCGTGTTCGTAAAAAAGAGTCCTCGTTCATTCTGGCAAGCCAGAACATCGAGGATTTTTTACTGCCCGAAATTAAAGAGTTCACCAAACCGCTGTTCAGTATTCCGACCAACCACTTTCTGTTCAACCCCGGCAACATCTCATCCGCACAGTTCATTGACACGCTTCAGCTGGAGCAGTCGGAGTATGAGCTTTTCAAGTTCCCCGAACAGGGACTGTGCTTCTTCAGATGCGGCAACGAGAGGTATCTGCTGCAGGTCATTGCACCAAAGCATAAGGCAGTTCTGTTCGGAACGGCGGGAGGAAGATAGCTATGGCAGCCAAGATAGCAAAAATACTTGCAGCCTTTGTTGACAAGAAAAAGCTAGGGAAGAAACTCGGGATACTTGTGCTGAGCATTGCATTTGGTCTCATTTTTCTGCTGGTGCTGCCTGTGGTCGTAATGAAGTCTATGGGTAACATCAGTGGAAACTCGGTAGCACCTACTATTGATCCTGCTTACCTGACCGAGTCAAACATCAAGGCTCATATGTCAGACTCCAATCGTGAAAAGGTCGAAAGGATGGAGCGTGAAGGTCAGGAGATAGAAACCAAGATGAACGAGCTGGGCATCAAGGAACAGACCATTAAGGCACAGCTCATATATATGACCGAGGTCGACAATCTGACAAACTTTGATGCTGATGCTTTCTGCAATCTCTTTTTGTATTCGACTGACGATAAGGCTTTGCTGGACAGCATCAATCAGAACTTTGGTCTGCAGATAGACTATGAGGAATTCATGCATGTGTATACCTTGACCATGAACTCAACGATCAATGAGTACATGTTCTCTGATACTGATACAAAGAACGCAGCCGACCTTGCAGCCTGGGCAGACAACGCTTTCATCTCAGGCTGGAAGTACAGAAAGGACTGCTACGGAGAAAAGATAAAAGAGGAACTGGTGCGCTGTGCTGATGAGGCTGGACTTATTGAAGGTTACCTGCGATACGATCCCGACAACAAAAAGTTTGGAGAGAAAGCAGTCGTAGGTTACACCATCAAGGGTGATGCATCAGCCAAGCCGGAGGTCAAGGGCATAGGTCTGTACAGCGAGGATAATCTCGGTGTGTATATTGGCAACGATCAAGTGGTCTACGCATCAAAGGATAACGGTTGTGTCATCAAGGAGTCATTCTCGGAAGGTCACTGGACCAAGTGGTGTACCTTCGATGACATCAGATACCCAAGTGAGATAGGAGGTAGATAAGAAATGAAAATGACTTTGAACATAAGTCTTCCGCCCGAAAAGATTCAGGCGATCAATCTTTTTCTGGAACAGAAGAATACAACCTTGCAGGCAGAACTGCAGAAGTATACCGAGCAGCTCTACACCAAGATCGTACCACAGCCAGTCAAGGATTATATTGAGGCAAAGGCTGACAGCTCAAAGGCGGATAAAAAGTCTGCGGATAAGCCAAAGCCGTAGCTCGCACCAGTCGCGCCACAATGCGCCGTGTGCGATTTTCAGGCAGCGGGTCGGGAAAGGATACCACCCCACAGGGAGAGGGCTCTTTTTGAGCGTTTCTCGCAGCGGTCGATAAATCTACGAGCAGCGAGATGGGAGGGGATTTGGGTGTGGTTTTTAGTTTGCGAGTTAAAGTTTCGGGGTCGTTGCCCCGAAACGATCACAGCGGACGGCAAAGCCGACCGCAATTCTACGAGCAATAGCCGACATGGGCAGAAAGGGGTTGTAAAATCGACGATTTTGAGATTCAGGCGTTGTAGAGCCAAAGCAGCCGTAAGTACGAGAAATTCATAGGAGTTGGGAGGTGAATACGATGAGTTTTAAGAATAAGACGAAATTTGCGCTGTGGGTGTATCCGCAGACACTCAATGATGTGGAGAATCACTACAGATTTGATAACTGCAGATCGCAAAGTGAATTCATTGAACGTGCCATCAAGTTCTATATCGGATACCTTGATGAAGAAAAAGGTGTCAACTATATATCTCCGATGATCACGGAAACAGTCAAAGCTGAGATCAAAGGGACTGAGCAGAGGCTCGCCAGACTGCTCTTCAAAGTTGCAGTTGAACTTGGAAAGCTGTCTCATGCTTTCGCAGCTGTCAATGAGGTTGACGATGAAACTATGCGAGCCTTACACGCAATGTGCGTTGACGAAGTGAGAAAGATCAATGGTATCATTACCTATGAGAATGCTGAAAAGTATCAGCATGGTGAATAAAAATTGAAGGAGCAAATATGCAAAGAATAATCGTAACGAGCCGCTATCTGAAAAGCGGCAACAAGAAAAACATAAGCAACTATGTGAAGTACATTGCTACCCGTCCCGGTTCGGTAACCAAGGACACACCAAACGAGGACAAGCAGGTAACAGAGAAACAGAAAGAACTAATCGAGACTATGCTGAAAGATTTTCCTGACAGCAGAATGATCTATGAATATGATGACTATGTGGCAAATCCGAATCAGAATTCAGCATCTGCTTTCATATCCGAAGTGATCGAAAGGTACTCCGACAGGATAGACAGTATGCAGAATTATATCTCCTATCTTGCTAACAGACCTGGAGCAGTCAAGCATGGCAAGCATGCTCTATTCAGTCAGGAGGATAAGGAGATAGAGCTTAATAAGGTGGCAAAAGAGATAGCTGAACACAAAGGAAATGTGTGGACTCACGTGGTTTCCTTGCGCAGAGAAGATGCTGAAAAGATGGGATACACTGATCTGAATTCATGGAGAGAACTCATTCTTCGCAACATACCTGTGATAGCAAAACAGTCAAAGATTGATATGAAAAATCTCAAATGGTATGCTGCGTTTCATGATAAGAAAACGAATCCGCATGTTCACATAGTGGTTTATTCAACAAATGTCAGAGAAGGATTTTTAACAAAAACAGGTATCGAAAAGATCCGTTCTGCGTTTGCAAATGACATCTATCATGACGAACTGTATTCGCTTTACGGTCAGCAGAACACACTGAGAAACAAACTGAATAAAGAGTCGGAAGAACTGATGTCGTCACTTTCAGTTCTCTCAAAAGATGACTTTGAAATGTCCTCGGAAATGATTCAGCTGGTATCAAAACTGTCGGCGCAGCTCAATGAACATATGGGCAAAAAGTATTATGCTTTTCTCAAACCGCAGGTCAAGCAGACCGTTGATGAGATCTTCTTACAGCTTGCCGACAACGAGATGATCAAAAAGATGTACGAACTCTGGTGCGAACTCGAACAGAAAAAGCACGATACCTATTCGTCTGCAAAGATGACGTTCCCGCCTATGACAGACAATGTGCAGTTCAAGCCTGTCAAGAATATGATCATAAAGACTGTGCTTGATATGAACTTACCTGAAACGGAAGAAGAATCTGAACAAAAACAAACTGATGAGGAAGAGATGGACTACTCCACTGCTGATGTTACAGTTAGCAACAACTCATCTGATAATAAACCGCAAGAAGAACTACAGCAAAAAGAACAAGAGGCTCTCACAGCGACTGTGATGAGCCTCTTTGTTAATATGTGTAGTATAATTAAGAAGAAAAAGATAAGTTTGGGGTATAAGTATGATGATATAACAATTACTCCTCAATAATACTGTCAGATAACAATGGAATCAGTTGTTGGCTCTCACAGTGCTGTTAAATAAATCAACTGTGATGAGCCTCTTTATTAATTTGTGTGGTATTATCCGAAACAGCTATGCATCAGCATCACCGATAGTAAGCATACCAGTTTTTGGCAAGCTTTGTATAGCCGTAATCGCTGAAAAAACCCCAATGACTGTTTATATCAGTTGTATAAACTATCCCGCAGCCTAAGCCATCATCGTACTCAAACATAATATAGTTCTCACCTGATTCTACAATATTAAGGTTGTGATGAGTGATGGAATAACAGTATGATTTAATTCTGTCAATACTCTGTTTTTCATCACTGTTGAATTGTATTTTGGGATTTTGAGTATCGCCGACTATTTTTATTCCAGTAGTCAATAAAAAATATCGATTGTTTCCATTATTTTTTACGGCTTTTGATACTCTTTCAAAATCATCAACAACCGAATCGAAATCATCATATTTGGAACACTCTACATATGATATATACATCTTGAATCCTGAAAAAAAGACGAGGTATATCAAACTCAAAACAAGGGCTGAAGCTATGCCGCAAACAAGTATTCTCTTTTTAGCTTTTGTCATGCTATTTCTCCTTCAAAAGTCCTGTCAAACTCCATATATGATATATATGGCTTGTATTTTTTATTGTACTTATCATAGTGCTGCAAAATATACCAACTTCTGAAACCAGCTAAAACACCGAATGGCATAAATGCAATTCTACGCTGCTCTATATCATTTTTGTCCAATCCAAAAATATCATACATAACAAAATGCAAAGTATATTTATATTTCCTTCCATCAAATTCGTATGATGATACTTCTATCCTATTACCATACAATGAGTCGACACAGAATCCAAGACCAGAAAGCTTATCATCGTATACAGGCGGCTTGGCAGGATTGTGAATACTAATTCTCCCAAGTACGCTGTCATCATTTTCCAAGAAACTAAATTCATCAATTTTGCCACTTAGCTTTGCTACCATAAGGGATTCTTCGTTTCTTTTATCCTGAGCAGTTTTGTTTTTAGCTAATATCCGCTCTTCTTTCGTATCAGACTCATTAATATATCTCTCTTTATCATATTTTAAAGCCTCAAGTTCTCCATTTTGTTCTTTAATAAGCGTCTCAAAGCAGGACCTAACAGCCGCTACATATACTTGTGTATTCTCATGTTTATCAACATTTTTAGTAAGTACATCATTGCGATAATCACTTCCTGAGCCCGACATAAAATGGTTTATCATATCCTTAGCCACATCTTCCATATCACCCATAGATGTTAATTTAGCTAAAAGTATCCAATTATCCTTATAACTATCGGGGTGATACTCATAAAATTTTCCGTTTTCTTCAAAACCAAAATCGTCTTGTGTCATATTTTCTATTTTCAATAAATCATCTTTTGACAAATCAGCATATTTTAAATCATCAGCTGGGAAAGCTTTTAAATCTGCATCATTTTTAACGGTTTCATAAATAACAAATGCGTGAACAGTTGAATCAAGTGGGGCATTATCAAGTTTATCATCAAGACCATCCCCATCCGAGTCATCTTTCAACGGATTTGACTTCATATGGTGATAGCATTTCCAAACCGTATTTCCTTTATCATCTTTGGTTTCTACACTAAC
>ONMZ01000054.1 GCA_900319075.1 uncultured Eubacteriales bacterium | reverse complement strand
TATCCGCAGGATAGTGTAGCTTTCTTTTACGAGAAAAAGCTTGACCAAAAAACCTGTTTATTATCTGGTTTTGAAAGTTTGCATAGAACACTGAATTTTGTTTTATCTGAGCAAACAAATAATAAAATAATGCCCCGGAGCAATTTGATTTGCTTCGGGGCAAAACTTCTATATCAGCATCGTCCATAAGCGGTGCTCTTTTTCGGCAGTGAGATTTTAAAATGCTGAAAATTTATTAAAATTAGACAAAACCACTTGAAAAAAAGAGGTAAATGGTTTATAATGAGTATGAATGTATGAGCTGTACATTTACTATTAAATGAGAGGAGTTTATAAATGATTTATTCTCACGAAGTTGAAACAATGTGCCCAATCGCACAGGGCGTTGCTCACGGCGCTGCTCCTATCCCGGAGGAAGCTAAGTGGGTAAAGGCAAAAGAGATCAAGGACATCTCCGGCTTCACCCACGGAATCGGTTGGTGTGCACCTCAGCAGGGAACCTGCAAACTTACACTTAATGTTAAGGATGGCATTATTCAGGAAGCGCTGGTAGAAACTATCGGCTGTTCGGGTATGACTCATTCTGCTGCTATGGCAGCTGAGATCCTGCCGGGCAGAACTATCCTTGAGGCGCTTAACACCGACTTGGTATGTGATGCTATCAATACCGCTATGAGAGAGCTGTTTTTGCAGATCGTTTACGGACGTTCCCAGAGTGCATTCTCAGAGGGCGGACTTGTTGTCGGCGCAGGACTTGAGGACCTTGGAAAGGGACTTCGTTCACAGATCGGAACAATGTACGGAACACTGGCAAAGGGACCTCGCTATCTTGAAATGACAGACGGCTATGTAACAAAGCTGGCTCTCAACGCAGATGACGAGATCATTGGCTATAAGTTCGTTAACTTCGGAAAAATGATGGATTTCATCAAAGCAGGCGATGATGCAAATACTGCATTTGAAAAGGCACAGGGTCAGTACGGCAGAGTCGATGACGCTGTTAAGCTTGTGGATCCAAGAAAGGAATAAGGAGGTAACGAGTTATGGCATTGTTTGAATCATATGAGAGAAGAGAAAAGCAGATACTCGATGTTATCAAAGGGTATGGCATAAATTCTATTGAAGAGTGTGCAGATGTCTGCAAGGAAAAAGGCCTTGATATCTATCACCTCGTTGAGAAGATCCAGCCTATCTGTTTTGAAAATGCTAAGTGGGCTTACACCGTAGGCTGCGCTATCGCAATCAAGAAAGGCTGCACAAAGGCTTCCGAGGCAGCTGCTGCGATCGGAGAGGGACTTCAGGCTTTCTGTATCCCCGGATCTGTTGCAGACCAGAGAAAAGTTGGACTTGGTCACGGCAACCTGGGCAAGATGCTGCTTGAGGAGGACACCGAGTGCTTCGCATTCCTGGCAGGCCACGAGTCATTTGCTGCTGCTGAGGGCGCTATCGGTATAGCTGAGAAGGCTAACAAGGTTAGACAAAAGCCTTTGAGAGTTATTCTTAACGGCCTTGGAAAGGACGCTGCTCAGATCATTGCTCGTATCAACGGATTTACTTATGTTGAGACTGAGATGGATTATGAGAAGAACGAAGTTAAGGAAGTATTCCGCAAGGCTTACTCCGAGGGACTTCGTGCAAAGGTAAACTGCTATGGTGCAAACGACGTAAGAGAAGGCGTTGCTATCATGTGGAAAGAAAATGTTGACGTTTCTATCACAGGTAACTCCACAAATCCTACCAGATTCCAGCACCCTGTTGCAGGCACATATAAAAAGGAGAGAATAGAGGCAGGTAAAAAATACTTCTCTGTTGCATCCGGCGGCGGTACGGGAAGAACTCTGCACCCTGATAACATGGCTGCAGGTCCTGCTTCCTACGGTATGACCGATACAATGGGAAGAATGCACTCCGATGCACAGTTCGCAGGCTCATCCTCAGTTCCTGCTCACGTTGAGATGATGGGACTTATCGGTATGGGCAACAACCCGATGGTTGGTGCTACTGTTGCTTGTGCAGTTGCAGTTGAAGAGGCTATGAACAAGTAATATACCACTATAACTAAAATGATAAGGAGCTTGTGTTTTAAACAGGCTCCTTATTTTTTCTTTAATTTTTCACAATCGTCTAAAGTCCATTTAAGGTAGAGGGATTATTATTGACACATAAGGAAAAACAAAATAAAGAACATGGAGGTAATCAAAATGTTAAAGAAAACTTATGCAATAATAATCTCACTTGCACTTGCAGTTGCAATGGCAGGATGCTCTCAGTCATCAAGCAGCACAGATGCAAACTCAGCCGCCTTTTCTACAACAGCTTCATCAGCCCAGACTTCAAAAGCAACGATCACAAATGCTGATCTTGGTACAGATGAAAGCGCCTCTTCACAGGAGTCTTCCTCATCAGACAATAGTTCAAAAACTGATTCGGACAGATTTACAGAGCGTGATCTTCAGCAGACAGCCGATACGTCCGGCGCCAAACAGCTTACAGTTTCCGACAACAGCACCATTGATATAACCGAGGCTGGTGTGTATGTTATCAGCGGTACAGCTTCAAACTGCACAATTAAAGTAAATGCAGCCAGCGAGGATAAGGTCCAGCTTGTTCTTGATGGAGTAAATATTACAAACGATGACTTCCCGGCAATATATGTTTTGTCCGCAGATAAGTGCTTTGTAACTACCACGGAAAAGGAAAACAGCCTTAGCGTTACCGGAGAGTTCAGATCCGACGGAGACACCAATACCGATGCTGTGATCTTTTCAAAGGACGATCTGGTATTCAACGGAAAGGGAACTTTGAAAATCGTATCCAAATACGACAACGGTATCTCTGGTAAAGACGATATAAAATTTACAGGCGGAACCTACGAGATATCCAGCGCCAACGACAGCGTTGAGTCAAACGATACGATCTCTGTTTGCGACGGAACGTTTAATATTACCTCGGGTAAAGACGGACTGCATTGTGAAAATGATGAGGACTCAACCCTTGGGATCATCTACATTTCAGGAGGAGTATTCAGTATAAATGCCTCCAGCGATGCGATCCAGGCAAATACCAATGTTCAGCTTGACGGCGGCACCCTCAACCTTAAAGGAGGCGAGGGTATCGAAAGCACATACGTGCTTATCAACGACGGAAAGATAAATATCCAGGCTACGGATGACGGTATAAACGCTGCAAGCAAGAGCAGTGCATACAACACTCCGAGTATTGAGATAAACGGCGGAGAGATCACGATTTCAATGGGTCAGGGTGATACAGATGCCATTGACTCAAATGGAAATATTACCATTAACGGAGGTAAGATAGATATTACCGCAGGAATGTCCTCTTTTGACTGCGACGGCAAGGCAACCTATAACGGCGGTACTATCATAATCAACGGCACTCAGGTGGATTCTATCCCGCAGTCCATGATGGGAGGCGGCGGAAACGGCGGAATGAGAGGCGGCAGAGGCGACTTCTAATCTAAAACTGTACAAAAAAACACCCTGTTTGGCAGTCAGCCGGACGGGGTATCTTTGTTTTTTGTAAGCTCCCAGAATGCGATAGCTCCTGCTGTTGCCACATTTAGCGAATCAACGCCGTGATACATGGGTATCTTAACAGTAAGATCACAGCTTGATATGGTCTTTTGATCCAGTCCGTCACCCTCTGTTCCGAGAATTAAAGCCAGCTTTTGCTGACTGGATATAATAGGGGAGCTTATGCTTACGGTGTCCTTGCAAAGCGCCATTGCTGCTGTGGCAAAGCCTTGTGCTTTTAAAAATCCTATATAGTCGGGTACAGGCTGATCTAAAAATGTCCACGGTATCTGAAACACCGTTCCCATGCTTACCCTTACGCTCCGGCGGTACAGAGGGTCGCTGGATGCCTTTGTAAGAAGTACAGCGTCTATTCCCAATGCTGCAGCGTTTCGGAATATGGCTCCTATATTGGTCTGGTTCATTACGTTTTCAAGCACCGCTATCCTTGTACAGCCTTTTAATATGCTCTCGGCTCCTGCAAGTTTTTTTCGCCTCATGGCGCAGAGCAGACCCTGAGTCAGTTTGAATCCGGTCAGCGCCGTAAGTACACTGCTTGCTGCGGTGTATACCTTTATCCCGCCGCAGGCGGAGATTATGTCCTGCGCCTGACCGTTTATATATTTTTCTTCACAAAGAAGCGATATAGGTTCGTATCCCGCTTCAAGTGCACGACGTACCACCTTCGGGCTCTCGGCAATAAATATACCGGGCTCAGGCTCGAAATATCTCTTCAGCTGTACCTCGTTAGTGCATGAGTAAGGTTCAAGCTCCTTTGCACAAAGATCTGTTATCTCTATTATCTCAGCCATCTCGTTCTCCTGTATTTACCGTGTTTTCTATCTTGATTTTACCCTAATCCCCCCACTTTGTCAAGCCGGCATTTTATCGTACCAGATTTCCCATATATTTGTATGTTAGTACAAAAATTTGGACTGATATGTAAATAATCGAACTAATGTTTGACAACTCCGAACATATGTGCTATAATTAAATCAGAATTTACCGCAGCACCCCTGCGTGGCAGCTGGGGGAAACCCTTTTGGAGAAGGGTTATCCCCCAGACCCCCTTCCTAAACCTCTTAATGATTTTTACATATCGGGCATATTGCCCGA
>ONMZ01000056.1 GCA_900319075.1 uncultured Eubacteriales bacterium | reverse complement strand
ATCATTAAGAGGTTTAGGAAGGGGGTCTGGGGGATAACCCTTCTCCAAAAGGGTTTCCCCCAGCTGCCACGCAAGGGTGCTGCGGTAAATTCTGATTTACAATAAGAAAGAGTGATAAAGATGATATACGAAATGAAAAGGACGGTAAGGTGCAGTCAGATAGGCGAGGACGGAGCCATACGCAACAGTGCTCTGGTGGATTTCCTGCAAGACTGCAGCCTCAAGCACCTTGACAACGAGCCTGTGATGTCCCCGTTTTTCCGTGAAACAGGCTGCATAATGTTTCTCATCTCACGCCAGCTTGACATTGTACGCAAGCCCATGCTTGATGAGAACGTGACTGTAAGGACCTGGACATACGAGCTCAACCGTCTCTACGGCTTCAGAAATACGGTGATCTACGGCGAAAACGGAGATATCCTTATAAAAAGCATAGCCGGGGGCTGCTTTATCGACTCGTCGAATATGCGTACCACCAAAGTTCCCCAGGAGGTGATCGACAGGGTGGTTAAGGAGCCTAAGCTTGAAGATATGGAGTATCTTTCAAGAAAGATCTCCCTTCCCCATACCCCTGCAAAGGTCTTTGATCCCGTTCAGATAAACCGCTGCTTTATTGATATGAATAAACACGTGAACAACGCCCGTTATATTGACATCACCGATGAATTTTTGCCCGACGGAGTACAAGCAAAGCGCATACGCTGCGAATATAAGCTCCCTGTGCGCCGTGACAGCGTTGTCATACCAAAAGTCTATACCACAAGCGGTCTTGTTGCCGTTGATCTTTGCTCCCCCGAGGACAAAAGCTACGCACTTGTAGAATATTCTTTCTGATTATTATGCTTTGTCAGCCAATGCCGTTGACAAAGCATAATTTCTGTGATATAATATTAACATATTATTAAAATTTCCAAGTCTGGGGGGTGAGCTTGTGGGAAATTATATAAAAACATCAAAGCACCCTAAAAGCGTGCGTGCGATACAGCTGCTGTCGTACCTTGACCTGCTTACTATTCTTGCCGCCGTAATGACGTTTATCTACTTCAGTCTGGAAAACCCCGGGGGCGGAGACAGCCTTATATTCTTTTTGATCACCTTTTTGATAATGCTTGCCGGCTCGCTTAATTCTGCCATCGGCATATCCCTGCCAAACTCGGGAAAATTTGAGTATTTCCGACCTGCGCTGGTCTCCTTAACGGTCTGTTCTCTTGTGGGTATTATCAACGGCATAAAAGAAATGAGTTCCGCCGACACCAATTTGTCTGAAAGCATCTCGGCAATGTTTTATTTCTCATTTTTCCTGATCTGTTTTGTTTCCAATGTCATCAACCTGCATTTTTTTGCCGAGAAAATATCCCGCAAGGCCGCAGTCATCTCCAGCACGATCCAGACCTTAGCCATTTTTTTGTATATTTTGTTTATGATATATGCCAAGGTCAACTCAAGCGGCTTTTTCACCGCCTACACCACCAAACAGGTGACTATAATCTTTATGTGCAATGTCATAATGCTTATCACCATGGTGACCACACTGCTTGAAGTTCTGATAAAACCGCCTTTTTCCGGAAAAAGCACCAATGATGACCGATAGATCAAAGCGCTCTTTTATAGGGCGTTTTTTTGTACTCTTTCGCCTTTATGTACAATTTTATGTACATATAGCACCTTAGACAGCAAAAGTCCGGGCGATTGACAGGTGATTATAAGTGTGGTATAATAACAAACAAAAATCAACAAGTATCAACTAATTATAGTATTTAAAGCGAGGTGTAGAAAATGAGAGCAGTCCGGTTGTTTAAAAAAAGACCCGTGTTCTCCTTTGAGGTCTTCCCTCCAAGGCCAAACGTACCCATCGAAAGCATCTACAATACCCTTGACGACCTCAAGGATCTTGCGCCGGATTTCATAAGCGTGACCTACGGCGCCGGCGGCTCACAACCCGGAGCGTCCACAGCGGAAATATGTGAAAAAATACACAGCGGATACGGTATAACCTCTATCGCCCATCTGCCCTGCATCAACGAAACAAAGGAGTCCGTGCTGCAAAAGCTTGATGATTTCCGACGCAGAGGCATTGAGAATATCCTTGCCCTGAGAGGGGATAAAAACCCCGATCTGCCCCCCCGGAACGATTTTAGATATGCCAGCGATATAATCGAATTTATAGCGCAAAACGGCGATTTTGATATTGCCGCCGCCTGCTATCCCGAAGGGCACCCCGAATCCCCCGATCTTGATACGGACATTTCCCATCTGAAAGAAAAGGTGGACGCAGGCGCATCACACCTTATCTCCCAGCTTTTTTACAACAACCGTGATTTTTATAATTTTCTTGAAAAACTGTCCCAAAAAGGAATAAACGTCCCCGTTGAGGCAGGAATAATGCCTGTGACATCAAAAAGATCCATCGAGCGTATGGTCTCCCTATGCGGTGCATCCATACCAAAGCGTCTTGCCAAGCTTATGGCCCGTTACAGCTCCGACCCTGCATCTTTAAAAGCTGCCGGTCTGGAGTACGCTATAATGCAGATCCTTGATCTGCTTGAAAACGGCGTTGACGGTATACATATCTATACTATGAATAATCCCGATGTTGCACGATATATTATGGAGCAGATCAAAGATGAGACCGACAGACCTTGACCGCAGCGAAATAATGATGTATATGGGCACGGCACAGCTTGACAGCAGCCTTTCACAAATGCTCGACAAGTGCGTGTGCGAGCTTTGCCAAACCGCACAGCCAAGGACAGTCTGCGGTCTGTTTGATGTTGAACATACCCCAAAAGGTGTGACCGTTGGCGGTCTGCCCCTTGAAGGAAAAGATATCGCCCTGCACCTTGAAGGCTGCAAAAAAGCCGTGATCATGGCTGCGACCCTGTCCGCATCGGTGGATACCCTTATCCGCCGAGCTCAGTACGTGGATATGACCAAAGCCCTGATGTACGATGCCGCTGCCGGTGCAGCAATAGAATTTGTGTGCGGCGAATTTGAAAAGGAGATAAAACTTGCCTACCCCTCACCCTTTTATACCGAAAGGTTCTCACCCGGCTACGGCGATCTGCCCATCACCCACCAAAAAGATATCTTAAATCTCCTTGACGCAGACCGTAAGATCGGCCTTACTGTTACAGATGCCCATACCCTCCTGCCACTTAAATCTGTAAGTGCCCTCATCGGACTCTCAGACCACCCCGTGAACGATGCACGCCGCTTCGGCTGCGCTAAATCCTGTACCGATTGCCCCTATAATAAAACTTGTAAAATGCGTAAACCGTAAATATACCGCAGCACCCCTGCGTGGCAGCTGGGGGAAACCCTTTTGGAGAAGGGGTCATAGGTGCTCATTATATGAGATTCAAGCCGCCTTTTTGCAGGCGGCTTGAGGGAAGAGAGTTTTGCTCTTTCCAAAGGGGCACGCCCTCTCTTGCAGGGCGTCCCCTCTTTCAAAACAGTCCACCGGACTGTTTTGAAATTCACCCCTTGCGGAGCGCACGATGTA
>ONMZ01000057.1 GCA_900319075.1 uncultured Eubacteriales bacterium | reverse complement strand
TAGGTCGGGGGTTCGAGTCCCTTCCGGCGCACTTCATAAAACGCCGTAAATACGGCAAATACCGTTCTTGATGAAAATCAGGAACGGTATTTTTTATGCAAAAATTGGTTTTCAGGGCACTATTAGGGCACTATTTTGACAAATGACACGAAAGCAGCGACACCAAAGTGCCGCTGCTGCGCTGTTTTGCCTGTTTCATATTTTCATATATTATCCTGCTTTTGTAGTCGCCTTTATGTTTTTCCGCCTCAGCATCACCTCTGCAAGCTGCTCTGCGGATACCTCATCAGCTTCTTTGAGCATATGACTGTAAATATCCGTCGTGGTGCTTACCCTGCTGTGCCCGAGCCTGCGGCTTATGCTTACGGGGTCTACCTTGCTGAAACACAGCACCGATGCCATCGTGTGCCTGAATGCGTGAGGATTGATGTGCGGCAAGCCCTTGTCCCGTGAGAACTTGTCAAGGTATCGGGTTATCGAGTCGGGATTCATCGGCTCTCCCTCCTGCCCTGACCTCTCCGAGAAGAACAGGAAGCCCGATTCGTGCCAGCGGTTAGCGTATGTTTCCTTGCGCTGTTCATACCATCGTTTGTATTCTTTTAGCAGTTCCATCGTTTCTGTCGGCAGATTGACATAGCGTTCCGAGTATTCCGTCTTAGTCGAATCAACATATGTGCCGTACTCTGTCGAGTGCAGCAGATTGATGTGGATGTATATGCTGTTTTGTTCCCAGTCGATAGCATCCCATTTCAGACCGGCTATCTCACCTCTGCGGGCACCTGTTATCATCAGCAGATGAATGATAGTCCGCCACTTTATCGGCAGCTTGTCCACTTCTTCCTGTATCTGTTCCAGCTGGTCAAGCTCAAAGAAGTTGACTTTGCTCCGCTTGACTTTCGGCGGCGTAGCCTTTGATGCAGGATTGTACGGAACAATCATTTCCTTGTCAGCCTGTTTGAACACCATATTTATGAACCTGTGATATTCAAGCACCGTCTTTGCCGACAGCGGACTGCTGTCATGCGATATGATGAACAATTTTGTCAGCGGCTTATCAAGTGCCTTTGCTATCTGCTCTGCCTTTGATTTGAGTATCCGCTCTCCTTTGCAGGCTTTGGCTATCGTGTTCACCGCAACATCGTAACTGTCCGCAATCTTCTGGAAAGAAAGCCCTTTGCTGCGTATCTCCTTTTTGAGATCAACTATTGCAGTCGCTCTGTATTCGTACTGCCGTGTGTTGCGCTGTGACAGCTTTTCATAGAAGATATTCAGATGCTGCGGACGAATATCTGCAAGTTTCATGTGCCCTATTTCCTCATTTATTCTCGGCAGCAGCATTTTGTATCCTTCGATAGTCGTTCTCTTTACGCCGACCCTCTCTTTGAGCCTTATGACGTAATCAGCGTACTTTGCAAAACTCTGCCGGTTATCGAGAACATATCCCTGTTTGCACTCCTTTTCAAACTCCACAGCGACCTCATTCAAGGCTTTCATGTTCTGTCGTTCTGATTTTTCAGGATCAGGCTTGAAAGTCTTTTCAAATGGTTTCAGCTTTTTGCCGTTTGCATCATAGCCCTTGTTGACTCTGATCCTGTATGCGATTATTTCGCCTTGTTTGTTTCTTCTCGGTTCGATATATGCCATTCTATCACCTCCGTTTTACACACCAGGATACCACAAAGGTATCCCGGTATCCAGACCAAACTCGAAGAGTTTCCACTTACAACACAGAAAGTTATCAGCCCGCATCGGCATCACCCCGAAGATATCTAAGCAGCACTTCCTTGTTTATGAGGTATTTCTTCCCTGCCATAAGGCAAGGCAGCTGACCGCTTTTGCATAGCTCCCTTACTCTGTACTCGGTAAGACCGTCGACCAGTGCGGCGGCTTCCTTTATTGTCAGCATTGTTGGTTTGTTTGTAATTGTAATATCTTTCATATAAATCTTCCCTTTCATAATTCCATAAATCTATCCCATTTTCATTCCGAGAGACTCTTTCTTCTCCCATTCCTCTTTGAGCCGCTTGCGGTCAAGGTGAGCGTAGTGCTTGTCCTCGTCCTCATCGCTGTCCTCTATCAGCGTAGCCAGAGCAGTAATCCCGTCAACAAGCCCAATTGTATCAATTGCGAAGCTATCAGAATTTTGAACAGTCTTGAGCTTACTTTCTGCCGCCAGCTCTCTTGCTCTTTCTCCGCTCGTCCTCGGTACAGCGTACTGTGATCGTTACATCTCTTGTTCTCAATTTCATCACTCCTTTCTTTTTGCTATGAGGGGGTCCGGGGTCCGCCCAGAGCCAGTGAAGCGGGCGGTGGCGGACTGCCGCCTGCGATGCTGGCATTGACAGAATACCTGCGGTTTTCGGACTGCCGTTTGCACCCCTCAAATTTACCCTTTATTTCTTCGCTATCATTCGCAGAAAAGAGAGAATTGCACTCTCGTTCTGCATTTGAATTTTACATTGGACTCACTCCTTCGTTATTCATTTTTCAAGATGCTGTGAAACATAGCCCTCTAATATAGAGGCAGTGAGAAAGAATATTTGCACACCCAAAATTGAAA
>ONMZ01000058.1 GCA_900319075.1 uncultured Eubacteriales bacterium | reverse complement strand
AACAAGATGTACGATATTTTCCTCGGTGCAATGCGCCGCAACGGAACAGAAGAAACAACTGAATGATCTGGCAATCTGCCGAAAAATGATTACAGTTACAAGAACGCTGTTGCAATTTTCGGACGGTTGCGCTATGATATAGATGTAAAACCAACCGTCCGATTGCAAACGCAATTGGAGGTCAACAATGAAAAGAACAACGAAAACAAATGACGGTATCACGGCGATCTATGTACGGCGCTCCGTCAGCGACAAGGATAAGGGCAACAACAGTTTGTCCATTTCCGCACAGAAGGAGGAGTGTATCAGATTTGTGGGAGAATGCGATTATCGTATCTACTGCGATGACGGCAAGTCGGGCAAAGATGTGATGCACCGTCCCGCATTCATGCAGATGATGAGTGATGCCCGTGAGGGACTTATCAGCAGAATCATCGTGAAAAAGTATGACCGTTTCAGTAGAAATATGAGGGAATACTTGAATATCACGGACGAGCTTGACCGCTATGGTGTGACCGTCTACTCCCTCTCCGAGCCGTTCAATACGGAGACAAAAGAGGGGCGTATGATGCGAAACAATCTGCTGAACTTCGCAGAGTTTGAGCGTGAGACGATCGCCGCAAGAGTGGCTGATGCTTTCCAGACTAAGGCAAGAGAAACGGGCTTCTATCAGGGCGGTAAAGTTCAGTTCGGCTATACTCCTGAGAGAAGAACAATTAACGGCAAGACAGGCTCGGTGCTTGTTCCCTCGGAGAATGCCGAGGCGGTGCGCGTGGCGTATGACCTGTATCAGCACCCTGAAAACTCTCTGACCGATATTATCCGCTACATGACGGAGAACGGTGTCAATGCTTCAAGACCGACACCACGCACAAAGACGGGCATTTCCAATCTTGACAGATCGCACCTGAGCCGTATTCTTGAAAATCCGCTTTATGTGAGGGCTGACAAAGAGGTCTACCGCTATTTTCTTTCCAAAGGATATGAAATGCTTGACGATATTGAAGCCTATGACGGTATTCACGGCTTGTTTGTCCACGCCGGGCTTGATGATACGCATTTCGTCAAGGTAGCCTACCATGAGGGGCTTGTGCCTGCGGAAACGTGGCTGAGAGTGCAGGACAGGAAGGCGCACCAGAGCAAGTTCCCGACAAACGGCAAGGCTATGAATTCTTGGCTTGTGGGTATGGTGAAATGTGCCTGCTGCGGATATGCAATGCACTTCAATCACTGTGCGAACAGAAAAGGTGTTGTGTATCATCGCTTCATCGACTACGGCAAGTTCACGCTGAACGGCTGTCCTACTCCACCCATTCAGTTAAAGCCGAGACAGGTCGAGGACGCTGTACTGAAAGAAATGCAGAAGCGTATCGAACAGCTCAAGATCGCAAAGCGTGAGGTCAGCAAGCCCGACACCGAAACGGAGAGTATCAAGACGGAGATCATTCGCATTGACAGCGAAATTCAGAAACTCATGGAAAAGCTCGCTGATGCGGACAGCGTACTCTTTGACTACATTCAGAAGCGTGTGAGCGCCCTGCACGAACAGAAATCGGAGCTTGATAA
The DNA here is from genome assembly GCA_900319075.1 of uncultured Eubacteriales bacterium. Classification (GTDB taxonomy): domain Bacteria; phylum Bacillota; class Clostridia; order Oscillospirales; family Ruminococcaceae; genus Hominimerdicola. The sequence goes on along the minus strand of ONMZ01000058.1, from coordinate 1,260 downwards.
AAAAATGCAGACTATGTGCCGTAAGCGTAAAGCGATCGACACAAAGCCTTTGGAAGAACCTATGAAGCAGTGGGATAAACTGACGGTTCAGGAAAAGCACGATGTAGCGGCAACTATGATCGATGTCGTGCTTATATCCGATGAAACAGGTATTGAGGTGAAATTCAGCATTTGAAAAAGTGCGGAATTTCGACATTTTTTAGAGTTGATAAGGTGATGCGTAGGGCGTATTTGTGTCACACAGCAGTTTTTTGACTACAGTTTCACCTGTCTTTGTAGCATAATTTACTTCGCAAACGTTTGCGTGCAGCATTTACTACAAAATGGGGATATATTATCTATTGAATTCTGTGCAAAATGGTGCTATTATGTAGACACAGCAAGGGAAACACCCAAGCGAGACAACAAAAAGATAGACATCACAAGGAGGAATCTACTATGACAAACACAACTAACACTAAAACAAACGGAAAAATAAAGAGAACCTTCACAGCAATACTTGCGGCTGTAATGATGATGTCCACTGCGGCAACATTCGCTGCATCGGCAGCTGACACAAAGGCAGTTGTAAACATGAACACAAATACCGCTATTACAACAGCAGAAAACTACGGCTCATATGTTAAGGTGGACAGAGAGCTGCTGACAGTCAAGAACGTTACATCTAAAACTATTTTCAAGGTGCTTGAGGAATGCACAGAGCTGGGCAAGTTCTTTACACCGGCACTCAGCGGAATTCTTGATCTGTTCATAGGCGCTAAGCCGGATCCCACACAGGAAAAGCTTGATAAGATAAACGACAAGATAGACAAGCTGTTTGACCGCATCGACAAAATGCAGAACGAGCTGATCTCCACAATGGAAACAGACATAGGCGTTCAGAGCTTCCACGAGGCTTACACAGCTTTTAAGGCACAGACCAAGGCAATGAGAAGAAAGATCAGCGAGATCTCAACAGACACTTCCCTCACACAGCTTGACAAGATCGCAAAGATCGGCTCCCTCGCAGGCGCATACAGCGAGTGGGACATAAAGTTTGAAAACATACTCGGTCAGCTCAACGAGCTGTTCATGAATCCTTCAGCTACTGCAAACACCAACATTTTTGAGCTTACCTACAGACATTTCTGTGCACAGTCAATGTTCAGCGGCGAGGCTATTGACAAGGCAAAGCCTCTTTGCGACGCACTTATGCAGACATACATCGCAGGCTGCACCACACTTACAGAGTGCCTCAGCGCACAGCTCTACATCAGCCAG